>NZ_JACBXG010000040.1:0-1278 GCF_020295325.1 Pseudomonas sp. Y24-6
TGGCGGAGCGGGTTGAGCATTTCAATCATGCTGAGTTCGGTGCTGATCATGCTGCGATCCCCAATACTTTGTTCATGCGCTCATCGAGAATCTCGTAGAACGTTTTCACTCGTTCGCTGAGCTTGCGGATCATCACTTCATCCCGGTAGGCGCGCTTGATGAACAGCGGCATCCCTGGCCAGTAACAGACAAAGTCGATCCACTCTCGCTCCGACACCCAAAGGCCGCCCTGGCACTGAGCGACGTGCTCCTTTGGAATTTCGCCAGACAGGATCACTTNATCCCGGTAGGCGCGCTTGATGAACAGCGGCATCCCTGGCCAGTAACAGACAAAGTCGATCCACTCTCGCTCCGACACCCAAAGGCCGCCCTGGCACTGAGCGACGTGCTCCTTTGGAATTTCGCCAGACAGGATCACTTCCACCTGGAACTTCGGCAGTTTGGTTTTTATTTCCGTCAGGCCGTTGGCGCCGACAAGAGAGTCAGGCGAATAGCCGATCCCGTGATTCAGGATGATCCCGACCTGGCTGGTGCTGACGTCCACCTGCGACTCGTAAAGGCCGCGGGCAATACCTTCCAGCTCATGGCCACGCTCGGTGTGCTTGTTCCCGGTGAAGGGGTCGGCAGCCTCTTCAGTGATTCGCTCGCCGATCAGGGTGTTCATGTAGGTGAGCGCCCCGCCCCCGAACCCTGACTCGCCCTTGCCATTGACCAGCAGGCATTCCAGCTCGGAGCAGGTGATGATCCCCAGCCTCAGGGCCAGCCACTCGGGCGTGCCCTGTTCGATTTCAGTGATGATTTTCATTCCGCCACCGCTGCAGCTTCCGCCGCTTTGATTGCCTTGTTGAGCTGAGCTACCAGGATGTCGTGGCGCCCCTTTGGCACGCACTCGACAGACCCGTACTCGCCGACGAACCACTCTTGTGTCTTTTCAGTGCACCGACTGAGTAGCGCGGTAATGCCCGAGGCCTGCACTGATGTAACGTTTGCAGTCGGCACAGCAGCGTGGCCGTCGTCGTCTTCGCCACGGGTTGTTAGGTTGAGCAGGGCGCTCATGACGTACCGTTTGCCGTAACTGGTGGACGATCCAACCGCCTGGACGGCGTTCTTGCTGCCGCTGGTGTCGAGCGGCAAGAGCATCGTAGTGCTTTCGCGGTGACCGGCGCGGTGCATGAGGATGCCGGTGACGCTCAGGCCCTGGGCAATGTTCTCGACCTTGAATGTGATCGCGAAGCCATGCTGCTGCATGATCGGCTTGATCACATCGTTGATGTCTTC
>NZ_JACBXG010000041.1:0-1235 GCF_020295325.1 Pseudomonas sp. Y24-6
TGTAGTGGTCAACTAATCCCGGACACGACGTTAAGTTTTTCTTCGGCCCGAGCTGGCGCCAGCCCACCGTTGAATTGATGGGGTCGAATCCAGTTGTACTGATGCATCAAGAAATGGCTGATATCGCGCTGGGCTTCTTGAGCAGTTCTGTAGCCCACGGTCGGTATCCATTCAGTTTTCAAGCTGCGGAACACGCGCTCCATCGGCGCGTTGTCCCAGCAATTTCCTCGACGACTCATGCTCTGACGCATGCGATAACGCCACAACCGCTGGCGAAAGAGTCGGCTTGCATATTGCGATCCTTGGTCCGAGTGGAATAGCAGATCCGAAGGCCTGCCACGCTGCTCGTAGGCCATATCCAACGCTTTGATCACAAGCTCAGCGTCTGGCTTTTCCGACAGCGCCCAACCCACGATCCGACGCGTGCAAAGATCCAGGACGACAGCCAGGTAATGCCACTTTCCTTGCGCCCAAATGTAGGTGATATCGCCGCACCAGACTTGATTGGGCGCTGGCACATCGAACTCGCGGTTCAATGTGTTCGGGATATCGAGTCTTTCTACTGTTGCTCGTTTGTAGGCATGGGAGCCGGGTTGTTTGCTGACTAAATCAAGCTCGCGCATCAAGCTACGCACTTTGAATCGACCGAGTTGCTCACCGTCTTCACGCATCAGCGACAGGATGCTGCGACTGCCCGCAGAGCTACGACTTTGCGAGAACAGCTCACTGACGCGACTACGCAATCGAAGCCGTTCAACGTCGGGCGTGCGGCGCCGCAGGCGCTGGGCGTAGTAACACGAGCGAGTGACGTCAAACACCTTGCACAGCCAATCAACCGGCTCATGGGCGCTCAACTGGTCAATCAGCGCGAACGCTCGTGATCTTCCGACATCAAGAGCGCGGTAGCCTTTTTTAGTATGGATTTCTCTCGTTCAAGCCGAGCGATCCGGGCCTCCAGTTCCTGAATTTTTTGCTGTTCCGGCGTCAGCGCCTTGCTCTGCGGGGTGATGCCTTTATGTTCTTTCTGAATCTGGTCAACCCAGCGGCGCAATGCCGACTCGCCAATGCCGAGTGAACGGCTGGCTTCGATGTAGCTGTAGTTTTGTTTGAGCACGAGATCAGCAGCCTCGCGCTTGAATTCAGGAGTAAAGGAACGGCGTTGTTTGGTCATCTGACACCTCGATCTGGCGAGCATTCTCGCCTAAATGGGTGTCCGGTTTCATTAGACCACTACA
>NZ_JACBXG010000042.1:0-1135 GCF_020295325.1 Pseudomonas sp. Y24-6
GCGGAGCGGGTTGAGCATTTCAATCATGCTGAGTTCGGTACTGATCATGCTGCGATCCCCAATACTTTGTTCATGCGTTCATCGAGGATCTCGTAGAACGTTTTCACTCGTTCGCTGAGCTTGCGGATCATCACTTCGTCGCGGTATGCGCGCTTGATGAACAGTGGCATGCCGGGCCAGTAGCAGACGAAGTCGATCCACTCGCGCTCCGACACCCACAGTCCTCCTTGGCACTGTGCGATGTGGTCTTTCGGGATTTCGCCGGACAGGATCACTTCAACCTGGAACTTTGGCAGCTTGGTTTTGATTTCCGTCAGGCCGTTGGCGCCGACAAGCGAGTCAGGCGAATAGCCGATCCCGTGATTCAGGATGATGCCGACCTGGCTGGTGCTGACATCCACCTGCGACTCATAAAGGCCGCGAGCAACGCCTTCCAGCTCATGGCCACGTTCGGTGTGCTTGTTCCCCGTGAAGGGGTCGGCAGCCTCTTCAGTGATTCGCTCACCGATCAGGGTGTTCATGTAGGTGAACGCCCCGGCGCCGAACCCTGATTCACCCTTGCCATTGACCAGCAGGCATTCAAGCTCAGAGCAGGTGATGATTCCCAGCCTCAGGGCAAGCCACTCGGGCGTGCCCTGTTCGATTTCAGTGATTATTTTCATTCCGCCACCGCTGCAGCTTCCGCCGCTTTGATTGCCTTGTTGAGCTGAGCTACCAGGATGTCGTGGCGCCCCTTCGGCACGCACTCGACCGACCCGTACTCGCCGACGAACCACTCTTGTGTCTTTTCAGTGCACCGGCTGAGTAGCGCGGTAATGCCCGAAGCCTGCACTGAGGTGACGTTTGCAGTCGGCACAGCAGCGTGGCCGTCGTCGTCCTCGCCACGGGTTGTCAGGTTGAGCAGGGCGCTCATTACGTACCGCTTGCCATAGCTGGTGGACGATCCAACCGCTTGGACGGCGTTCTTGCTGCCGCTGGTGTCGAGTGGCAAGAGCATCGTGGTGCTTTCGCGGTGGCCGGCGCGGTGCATGAGGATGCCGGTGACGCTCAGACCCTGGGCGATGTTCTCGACCTTGAATGTGATCGCGAAGCCGTGCTGCTGCATGATCGGCTTGATCACATCGTTGATGTCTTC
>NZ_JACBXG010000043.1:0-926 GCF_020295325.1 Pseudomonas sp. Y24-6
TAGGCTCTGTACGTAAAGTATTGTCGCAAGCACCGCATAGCGCAGGCCAATGAGACCATCGCCGCAAAACTTGTTGCGAGCTTGTCGAAGCGCGTCACGATGCGACGGTTCTCCTTCAGCCAGCCAAACATGCGTTCGATGATGTTGCGCTGCCGATATTTGGGGCGATCAAAAAGTCGAGGCAATCCTGGCTTGGTTTTGCGCTTCATGCTTCGCAACGGAATGACTGGCTGCATGCGATAACGATCACAATACTGGCGCAGCGCTTCAGCGTCGTAACCCTTGTCAGCCAGCAACCAGCGGCAACGCTTGCGTGGGCGACCGCGCAGGCTGGGTATGCAAGCCTGATCGAGTAGCGGTTGGGCATAGGCTATATCGCTGGCTTGTCCGCCTGACAACAGGAAACGCAGAGGCACACCATTGGCGTCGCACAGCATGTGAATCTTGGTCGTCAGGCCACCCCGGCTGCGCCCGAGCGCGTGGTCTTGCGGTTCTTCAAATCCCCTTTTTTCCCGGCACCTGATGAGGCCCGGGTTGCTCGTACGGCAGTGGAGTCGATCATCCATGTTTCCAAGTCAATCAAACCCTGCTCATTCAATCGGATATGAAGACGCTTGAGCATCTGATCAAAAGCTCCGCAATCACGCCATCCCCGGAACCGTTGATAGATCGTTGACCAAGGGCCGAATCGTTAGGGCATGTCTCGCCAGGCTGCGCCAGAGCAAAGCACCCAGAGAATACCGTTTAGCATCAGGCGATCATCGGCCCGAGGGCGCCCGGTGCGCTGATTTTTGGTGAAGATATCTGCAACCAGATCCCAGGCTGCGTCGGGGAGTTCATACCGCTTTGCCATCTTGGCCTCCTGGCTTTAATGGCGGTGTATTTTACAGAAAATCGTATTTCTTGGGTTTACGTACAGAGCCTAA
>NZ_JACBXG010000044.1:0-923 GCF_020295325.1 Pseudomonas sp. Y24-6
CCTTCCAGGGCCTTGAAGTCCGCGTCGTTGGTGTCCAGCGTATAGGTGTACGTGCCGTTGGCGTTCAGCACCAGGGTGCCGTAAGTGCCGACGAATGTACCCGGCGTGACTGGGCCGCTGTTCGGGCCGGTCGCGACAAGGTCCGCGCCTTGCACGTCATTGGTCAGGACATTGCCGTCGAGGGTCAGGCGGGTTTCCGACGCATTGTCGGCGTTGCTGTCGTCCACAGCCTTTGGCACGTCATCGACTATGTTCACCACGATGGTGCTGGTGGTGATGTTGCCCAGGGAATCGGTCGCCTGGTAGGTGAAGCTTTCGCTCAGGGTGTTGGGGCCATCGTTGGCCTGCGGGGTGGTGCTCGCCGGCGAAGTCAGGGTGTAAGTATAGGTGCCGTCGCCATTGAGCTGAATCTGCCCATAGCTGCCCGTGGCACTACCCACCAGGGCGTAGGTGATCGCACCCACGGCGCCAGTGACCGAGCCCACCAGTGTACCGGAAGCGGTCTCGCCAGTATTGCCCGGCTGGCTGCCGGCGACGGTGCCAGCCGCCAGGTCCTGGCCATCTTTAGTCAGGTCGAGAGCCTTTTCATACACCGTCACATCGCTGTCGGACACTGCCTTGAGACAGCTGTTGTAGACGTCAATGGTGAGCGTGGTGGTGCTCTCATCGCCATCGGCATCGCGCACGGTGTAAGTGAATACATCAATCGCGCCGGGCCCGCTGACGCTGTTAGGGTTGCTGTGATAGGTAGCGTTGCCGTTGGCGTCCAGGGTCAGGTAACCGTAGGCGCCATTGATGTTGGTGTTGAGGCCACCGCTGGCCGAGGTCGAGGTGTCGCTGCCGGCACGCACGCCGACCACCGCACCCGTGGCCGCCGGGCCATCGGAGCCGCCGATGTCATTGACCAGGACGTTGGTGCCGAC
>NZ_JACBXG010000045.1:0-881 GCF_020295325.1 Pseudomonas sp. Y24-6
TTGTGGGAGTGCGTGCGTAGCTACATGGAGATTGGGCCGGACGCTGTTGAAGATCAGACGGCACGCTTCGACAGATCTAAAGGAATATGGGCTACTTACCTGGACGACCTTATCAAGGCTGCGAAGTTGAGAGGCTGGTTTATAACCGCTTTGTGGGAAGGCTTCTGCGGGATTTTTATTTTCAATACGCTACTGATAGATGTGCTTGAACGCTGGAAATTGAACCCGCCACCCGACCTGCCCTATCCCGACATTATCGAATGGTCCAAACCGCTGCCGTCCGAGCAATGGGCCAAGCGCTCCCCTGAGTTGGAGAACGCCATCGCAAAACGTGAAACGGAACTGGCCGTGCAACCTAAGGACCGCGCATGAGTACGCCACCGGCAGGCACCACAAAAAAACGGATGTTTTCGCGCAATGACTACTTGGCGCCGTTACCCATTCCCACCGGTGAAAAACCCTCGGATGTGCTCAACACCATTTGGCGCAAGAACGAGGTGTTCCTCGACATCGGAAACTACAGCATCGGCTCGGCGGTGATGGTGATGTGGCCGACGATGATGCTGTTTTTGGGGCTGGCCTTTGCGTTTAGAAATATTGCCCCCGATCTCAGTGTGTTTACTCTTGTAGGAGGCGGAATCATCATTGGGATCCCCACGCTTTTTTTAATTCAGGGCCTATTTCGCGATGTGCCTTTACCGGTGCGCTTTAATCGTCAACGCCGCGAGGTGTGTGTGCCACGAGAGGATGGCGAGTACTGGATTGTCCCCTGGGAAAGCGTGACGGCCGCGGCCACGCAGCAGTCGTCGGTGAGTCAGACGGGTAAAGCTACGATGGGCTTATTGATCATTGGCTTTGAGAATCCTGATCCGCAGGCCAAG
>NZ_JACBXG010000046.1:0-763 GCF_020295325.1 Pseudomonas sp. Y24-6
GCCAGGTGCTGGATCGCGCCGGAGATACCGACGGCGATGTACAGCTGTGGAGCAACGATCTTGCCGGTTTGACCGACCTGCATGTCGTTCGGAACAAAACCTGCGTCGACCGCGGCGCGGGAAGCACCCACGGCAGCGCCCAGCTTGTCGGCCAGGGCGTACAGGTGTTTGAAGTTGTCGCCGTTCTGCATGCCGCGGCCGCCGGAAACGACGATCTTGGCAGCGGTCAGTTCCGGACGATCCGATTTGGCCAGTTCTTCGCCAACGAAGCTGGAAAGGCCAGCATCGTGAGCAGCGGCAACGGCTTCAACGGCAGCCGAACCACCGGTCGCAGCTACCGGGTCGAAACCGGTGGCACGAACAGTGATCACTTTGACCGCAGCGTTCGATTGAACGGTAGCAATGGCATTACCGGCGTAGATCGGGCGCTTGAAGGTGTCGGCGCTTTCTACCGAGATGATCTCGGAGATCTGGTCAACGTCCAGTGCAGCGGCAACGCGCGGCAGGATGTTTTTGCCGTTGGAAGTCGCGGCAGCCAGGATGTGGCTGTAGCTCTTACCAAGCTCTGCAATCAGAGGCGCAACGTTTTCCGGCAACTGATGCGCATAGGCGGCGTTGTCGGCCACCAGCACTTTAGCCACGCCAGCGATTTTCGCAGCGGCTTCAGCCACGGCGCCAGCGCCAAGGCCGGCAACCAGAACGTGGATGTCGCCACCGATTTTGGCAGCGGCAGCTACGGTATTCAGGGTGGCTGGAGCCACTA
>NZ_JACBXG010000047.1:0-633 GCF_020295325.1 Pseudomonas sp. Y24-6
GATGCCGCAGCAAGACGTGAGCAGGCGCTGATTGATCAAGCCGCCCAGGCTCAGCGTGACGCAGACCAGAAAATCCGTGATGCCGAGGCGGCTGCAGCCAACCAGGCGCTGCAACTGCAACTGGCTGCCGAGAAGGCTGAACGCCAGAAGGTACAGGCCGAGGCTGATCGGGTTGCTGCAATCCAAAGCGCCGAACGCGAGCGCATTGCCTCGGAGCAGCGCCAAGCAGCAGCGGTTGAGCAGGCTCGACTGGCAGAAGTTGCCCGAGCGAATGCCGCAGCAGATGAAATCAATCGTCAGGCGGCGGCCCGCGAGGCTGACAAGGCGCACAAAGGCGCCATCTACAAAGCGGCAAAGGAAGCGTTCATCGCTAACGGCATGAGCGAGGAATGCGCCCGCCTGGCAGTGAAGGTAATCGCCAGCGGCTTTATCCCAGCAATCAGCATTACCTACTGAGGAATCGACCATGGCAGGTGAAATCATTCTCCCGGAGCTGCGCCGTCAGGCAGTCGTTCCGATCAGCAATGACAGCAACATCATGGCCGTCATCAGTCGGGCGGCCGCCGACCCTACCTGCGACATCGACAAGCTCGAGCGCCTGATGGCGATGCATGAGCGCATGCAGGCCCGTGA
>NZ_JACBXG010000048.1:0-626 GCF_020295325.1 Pseudomonas sp. Y24-6
GTGTATTCAGGATGATCTGCTTTAACACGGGTCAACGGGAAATTGGCACGAACTTCATCCCGAGCGGCCAATTGGACGACGTTGGGGAACAAGCTCCGCGGCAGGTAGAGTTTGATCCCCGGCGCCTTTTGGCTACGGATATAACCCAAGTTCTCGACTCCACCCACAGAAGCCACTGTATCGAACAGTCCGATAAAGCCCATCTCAATATCACGCTGGTAGTCACCGCTGAAGGTCTCGTGAAACGCTCGGCGAGTTGTTTTGATGGTTTGCCCCAAGGGACCGTGCTGACCCAGCGCTACTTCGTTGGCAAAGTGCCGTGCTGCCGCTGCGCCACGGCTGAAACCGAAAGTATCAAACGTCAGGTTAACGATTTTTGTATCCGGGTTGATTTTGGCAAACTGGGAAATAATGACCGTTATATTTTGAAAAGCGTCCTCTACTTTAGCGCTCACCCCCGATGCGCCACGCCCCATACCGGCGCCCATCAGGCTATCGGTTTGGCCCGATGACGTGCCAATCCCCTCGACGTAGAGTCTCTGAAAAAATTGAAGTTGTTCGCCAGAGTCCTGAATCTCATCCGATGCAAAATACAAATCACTGAGCTTTTTGATGTTTGACTCGTC
>NZ_JACBXG010000049.1:0-553 GCF_020295325.1 Pseudomonas sp. Y24-6
ACCGGTGTGACGCTGATATTCAGGGTCGAAGTGACATTGCTGCCGGAGCCGTCGGTGACGGTGTAGCTGACCACTGGCACGCTGCCGTTGTAATTGGCGGCCGGAGTAAAGGTGTAGGCGCCATTGGCCGCAATGACCAGAGTGCCGACATTGGCGATGGTTGCGGTGCTACCAGCCGTGTAGGTGTTCGTACCAATGGTGAAGTTGACCACAGTCACATCGCCGTCGACGCTCGAGGTGCCAGTGAGGACGCTGCCGGTAACGGCAGTGTCTTCCAAGGTGGAGACCGTTTCGCTGGCATCGGTGAAGCTGTCATCAACCGGAGTGACGCTGATATTCAGGGTCGANCGTTCGCGCCGATCACCAGGGTGCCGACATTGGCGATGGTCGCCGTTGTGCCAGCGGCGTAGGTGGTTTCGCCGATGGTGAAGTTAAGCACGCTGACCGGGCCGTCGACGCTGGAAGTTCCGGTCAGCACGCTGCCGGAGACGGGTGCATCTTCGGTGGTGGTCACGGTTTCGCCGAGGTCGGTGAAGCTGTCATCAACCGGGGT
>NZ_JACBXG010000005.1:0-464677 GCF_020295325.1 Pseudomonas sp. Y24-6
CTTGGCCTGCGGATCAGGATTCTCAAAGCCAATGATCAATAGGCCCATCGTAGCTTTACCCGCCTGACTCACCGACGATTGCTGCGTGGCCGCCGCCGTCACGCTTTCCCAGGGGACAATCCAATACTCGCCATCCTCTCGTGGCACACACACCTCGCGGCGTTGCCGATTAAAACGCACTGGTAAAGGCACATCACGAAATAAACCTTGGATAACAAACCAGATAGGAAGAAGCATGATAATCGAGCCCAAGATCAGAATATCTTGGCTGAAGTCAGAGTTAAGATTTCGGGTAAAGTAAGACATGGCTAATACTGTCATTATGCTAGGCCAGATCACCATTACCGCCGAACCAATGCTGTAGTTGCCAATATCGAGAAACACCTCGTTCTTTCGCCAAATGGTGTTGAGCACATCCGAGGGTTTTTCCCCGGTAGGAATGGGCAACGGCGCCAAGTAGTCATTGCGCGAAAACAGCCTCTTTTTCGTGGTGCCTGCCGGTGGTGTACTCATGCGCGGTCCTTGGGTTGCAGGTAAGTAGAGCCTGAACGCTCACTGGCGAGCGGGTAGCTTGGCACGCGATCCAGTTCCGGTGTCGGATCGTCCCGCAGGGCAATCACGTCTCCGCTGCCACTCACGGTAAAGGCCACACCGCGTTCGCCGCCGATAAAATTTCGGGCGCCCAGCAGCGCGGTCAATGGCGTGCGATACCTCAAGCGCAGGGAGATCGTGCTGGGTGGCGTGCTAAGGACACCTTGTACTGAGCTGAAGGGGCCGCTCAGGCGTAAGCCTTGGCCTTCCTTGACCGGTATCCAGCGACAGGTGCTGCTGGGCAGCCAGTGCGGTGCCATATCTCGCCAAGGGCGAGGCGGTTGGTAGTTGTTGGTCGGGCTGTTTTTGATCAAGTCGCGGTAGCGCTGGGTATCCACCGGATCACCGATCAGGCTCAGTTCCAGGTAGGCGCTGCTGGGCTCGGCCCCAGGCAAGTCGATGGTCAGGCTATTGATGGCGCTTACGTAAGTCAGCCCGGAAGGACCACTTGAACTTCCCATTACCGAGCTGCTCTCCATGCTCACTCGTGGGGTATACAGGATGCCGTACAGTTGGTTGAGTTCGTCTTGTTGGGCCTTGGCTGCGATAGGATCTAAATTCCCTGCTCGGGATTTTGACCAGCAGCAGAAGTTGAGGAAGTTTTGCAGTGGGGTTTGCTGAAAGAACCAGGTGATCAGGTACAGCACGCCCAGCACGGCAATGACCCAGTTCAGCGGGCCCATGTACAGCGAATAACGCATTATGGCGGTTTCGACTTCGATCAGGCCGGCCAAGGCTCTCGCCGTTTGACCGAACCCTAGTAATGCTTGGGCGCCATAGGCGGCGACCTGCCCGGCGACCACGGTCTGGCGCATCGTCAGCCACGGGTCGATGTGCGTTTGAGCGCTTTCTAGTTGTTTTTGCAGGGATTTAAATTCTGATAATGCGGCACCCGTAGATAGAAGCCCAATCACCCCGCCAAACAGGGTGAGGGTTGGGGCCGCTGCTGAGCGAATCAGAAATCGATCCTTCCCCAACCCCTGCCGCACCTGATTGTCAATCACCGCCGTCAACGCAGCGGCAGCATACAAGGTAGCGGAAACTGTATCGTTGACGCGCTGGCTGTCGCCCCCCTCCACGGCTCCGGCTTGACTCAAGTAGTTACTCGCATTAAGCGAGTTCAGCAGCAAGGCCGCCAACGGCACCACGCCACCGCTGTTGGTCACAAAGGAGGAGTTCACGATGCCTTTCACATGCCCGGCACCGATGGCATTCCCCGTGGAGCGCGCCCATTGCGTCAGCCCCTCGGCTTTTTGCCCCACCAATTTCCACACCGGCTGGCCGCCCTCAATAACAGACTGCAAACGAGCCTCGCTGCCCAGGCGAGCAGCAACCAAGACTCCCAGCCAGGCACTGCTGAAGGTTTTATCGCCTTTGAGCAACAGCAACGACGCAGCCAGACGGTTGACCAGTACGCTCCATGGGCTATGAGCGCTTTGGGCGATGGCGGCGAGGTCATTCAATATCGGCGCGGTCAGGGGCGCCAGTGCCTGATGGGTCGCGGTGATGTTTTCCGACGCCAATGCGGCCATCAGCTCGCCCAGACGAGTGGTGTTGTTAATGCCCGCATCGAGCGAGGGCGTCCAGGCGCGAAACAGTTGTGTCAGTGCGCCGCCATCGGCTGCCCGCACGTAGTCGGCGTATTGTTCGGCGCCCTGGGCACGAATGCATTGGGCGGTCAGGCAACCGGTGGCCAGTTCGGTTAACCAGTGCCGAGTCTCCAGGTCATAGTAATCGACAAACCAGGTGCCGCTGACTGAACGTTTGAGGTACATGCCTCGGTCGGTAAACAATGCTTTATGGCGTTGTTCGATGTGCTGGAAATGCGCTGGCGCGGTGGTATCGAGCCAGGTGTTCATCGCTGTCAGATCGATATACTCGCCGACCTTGGCACTGAGGAAATCGTTGTCGAGGTTGGCCTGCTTTTCGGCGCGGTACTCACGCACCACGAACTCTGCCTCGTTGTACAAATCAGCCGGAATAAAGGCCCGCACCGGTGCGACGATGGTATCGATGCGCGCATCGCGGGCGGTGGCTTCAGCCTGGCCAGGATGGCCACCGTACTGGCGGGCCCGGGTTTCAGCCTTTAGCTCCTCGTCCAGCTGATGCTGGGCATTGAGCATCACCCGACCCTGATCGGGTGTCAGGTGGATCTCACGCTCCTTGTAGCGGTAGCTGAGGGAGCCCGCCAGCTCGGCACCGTCTTCGCTGATCAGGCTGCGAACAAACCCGCCGATACTCAGGCGCAGATTGTTGTCACCGATCCATTGTTCGTGGCGCGCTTCCACCCATTCCTGCTCATGGTTGATATCGCGCAGCACACCCAAGTCATCATCCAGGCACGCGAAGACCGGGAACAAACCTTTGGCCTGCGCTTTGGCGGTTTCCAGCCAATCCTGAGTGCTCTGACCCTCCCACCGTTCGGCACTCCACTCTCCCGGAGGCTCATCGCTGGCGTCGGGGTGTTGAGCGATGACTTTCTCCCGCTCACGAGCACGGTGCATCGCTTCGGTGTAGGCATTGATGTTCGGGGTCGTCGGGTCTTTCATCGCGGTCGCACCCAGAGCATCGGTATCATCACCGCCCCGTTGCTGGTCAGCCTTCATCGACCGGGTATAGGTGGCCGCGATGAGTTCGGCCATGACCTGATCCGCGTTGAGCAGCGGCGGACAATGAGGCGCCTGCAGCTCGTTGGCCACCGTGCGCAAGGCGACGTGACGCATGTGCGCACTGCGTTTGGCGCTGCTGTCGCTCAGCGCCTGGCAGTGTTCCGGATTCAGTGGAAACTCACTGTAGAGCATCCAGGCGTCATGGATTTTCTTCAGGGCCAGACCTGTCAGGGTGCCATGAAGCAAGACGGTGGCATCGGCTTCCAACGGTTGTTCACTCAGCAAACCATTCGGCCCGATGGCATAGCGCTTGAGAGGCCCCTGGTCCTGCCACAGATAAAGAAAACCTCCCCGCAGCCGGCGTGCCGCCATAGGGTGGCTCTGGGTAGCCACGCCGGGCGCGCAGCAAGGATGGGCAGCTTTTTCTTCCGCCAGGGCATACCGCACGGGCACTACGAATACGTCGGGCTGGTGGGCTGGGCAGGGTGTAATTGAACTGTTGATATCTTCATGGGGCATCGCCTTCGCGGCCCGGTTAGCCTGAGCCAGCCGGTCAACCATGGCCAGTCTTTCAGCACTCATGCGGACAGTCCCTTATCAGTGAGCAACTGGCGCTCTAGTTCAGCACTCAGGTTGTCCAGGCGTTGCTCAGGTAAAACCCCAGGTTCGGTGAGAATCTGCCGGTAGACGGCATGGCCGGGAGCGTCCGGAAAGTCATTGCCTAGTCAGGCGTGAAAGCTGGCCCAGCGGGTGACTTCATCGGCGGCACCGTAGCCTTGCCGTTCAGCGCTGAGCTGACAGCTCGTGACCCACTGCTGCTGTTCGGCTTGATCCAATCCTTGCAGGCACTGAGGGAAGTGCTGCTGACAATGTTCGAGCAACTGCTGGGCAAGACGCTGCCGCTTGGCTTCGCTCAAGTGATCCAGTTGTTCTGGGGTCAGGCATAACCAAGGCTTTTCCGTATACTGCGCGATGGGCTGTTCAGGGTTTTCCTGACGAATAAATCCGGAGCTGTGAGCCAATTTCGGCAGCAAAACAAGTCGGATAGGCCCCATCAATCGATCACGTGCCTGGGGCTCCAGACCAGTCAGCCACAAACGCGTGATACGGGGGTCGTAGTAACGAAAAAGGACCGTGGCATCGCCCTCGACGCGGGCGTGAATCAGGCTGCGCAGGTGCTGAACTACAACGTCTTCACCGGCCTCTGACTCCAGCCAGATACCCGCCGTTGCACTCCACTCCAGTGCAAAGATGTGGGCCAACGGGCTGCTGGGGGAAACCGGCACCAGTATCGGGCCGATATCCGCCAGCTTGCTGTAGGCAGTGTGCTGATACAGCGACTGAAACTTGGTGTTTTTCCCCTGATCCAGCAAGCGCTCGGCCAGGTTGTCGATCTGAGCACCATCCAGCAGTAAATAAGCCTGATTCATGCATTCAACTCCGCCAGTTTTTGACACACCGCACAGACCGGTGCGGCATGACGTGCGGCCTGAATCAACGCAGACGTTTGCGTGGCCAGTGACGGAGCAACCACCACCTCGGCGACCACCGGTATGACCGAAAGTGCCGGCTGTGCAGGAACCCCCGCCATAGGTGCACCACCCTGGACGATGGGCACGCTGCTGAAAATGCCCCCAGGGGTGATGACGATGTGGTGACCTCCCGCGCTGAGCGTCAGGCTCATGCCGGCATCGACCACTACATTGGCCGCAGTGACGT
Organism: Pseudomonas sp. Y24-6; assembly: GCF_020295325.1. Taxonomy (NCBI): domain Bacteria; kingdom Pseudomonadati; phylum Pseudomonadota; class Gammaproteobacteria; order Pseudomonadales; family Pseudomonadaceae; genus Pseudomonas; species Pseudomonas sp. Y24-6. The sequence continues at coordinate 4,920 of NZ_JACBXG010000005.1, forward strand.
GCGCGTGTGCGCCTGCCTGAATCACCACTGAACCCTGAGCCATGGTGCTGCTATTACCGTTGATGCTGATCAGCTCGCTACCGCCAATCACCGTGTTGCGCAGGCCTTGGGTCGTGTGCAGTTCGTCGCCCTTGATCAAGCAGGAACTGTTCTTGTCGACTTGTTCAAAACGGTCATTGCCAATCAGGCTGTGGCTGTCGCGAGTGATGTGCTCGCGACGGTCGTTACCAATCTTGGCGTCGCTGTCATTGAGGACCAATTGCTCGATGTCGCGCTGGGCACGCAGGCAGACTTTTTCTTGTCCCGCCCGGTCTTCAATCGACAGTTCGTTGTAGCCGCCACTGGCGGGCGAGCTGTGGCTACGCAGAACCGTTTTGGTTTTGTTCGCGGGCAGCGCGTACGGCACCGGCATGACCTTGTTCGGCACGCATCCGGTAATCAACGGATTGTCGGGATTACCCTCCAGGTAGGTCACCACCACTTCCATCCCGATACGCGGAATGGTCACCGCACCAAAGTGTTCTCCTGCCCAGTTGGACGACACGCGCAGCCAGCAACTGCTCTTGTCGCTGCCCAGTTCTGCGCGGTCCCAATGGAACTCGACCTTTACGCGCCCGTACTCATCGCAGAAGATTTCCTCTGCCACTGGACCGGTGACACGGGCGGTCTGGGTGACCAACACTGATTTGCGCGTGACCAGCGGTGGACGGTAGAACACGTCCCAGGGAATCGCGCTGAAGCTGTTGCGGTAGCCTTGAGTGAAGCCGTCCTCGGGGTTGAGGTCACTGGTGATCGCTTCCTCTAGCGCCTGCGGTTGCTTGCCCGAGTGCGTCACGCTGAGCAACAACCACAGGTCGTTGCATTGTTGACGCGGATGCTCGGTCAGGTCGAAGAAGTGACCGCTGCGCAGGTTCGGCTGGTCGCTTTTGCCCTCGGCCAACTGGTAGTCGGCACGGTGCCGCTCAAGCGCTTGTCGGGCAAGCTGTTTGCCGAGCTTTGCATTTTCGATCAACACCGGGTAGCGGTAGTCTTCGAGCGCTGGAGTAAACTCGGCAGTGAATTGGCTTTCCAGCAACAGGCTTGGACGTTTTAGATCGTAGGCACGTCGTGTGGTCGTGCTGGTTCGGGTGCTGAAGCGCATGGAAAACTGACTGACAACCGGATGATCCGCCGCCAAGCCGGAGCCTTGCTGATACGGGGTGCCCCCCAGTTTGGGGAAATAGGTCTGGTCGTCGGTAAACACCAGGTGGTGGCCTTCCTGGCTATGCTGGTGATGCCACGAAATCCCGTCCTCGCTGCACAGCCTTTGGACGTACTCGTAGTCGGACTCACCGTACTGACTGCAGTACTCGCGTTCAGGGCTGGTGCTGACATGAAAGGTATACGCATCCGCCAGAATGCCATGTTCCTTGAGTACCTGAGCGATGATTTGCGGCACCGTCAGATTCTGGAAGATTCTTTGGTTGTGGCTGAACTGCAGATAGTGAAGAGCCGGCACCAAGGTCAGGTGATAACGGGTCAGGCGCTTACCGGCCTCGCCCACGAACACATCTTCGATACGGCCATGAATCCCTTCGCCATTGAGGCCGAACTGGAGAAACGCTGGCTGACTGAGCAGGCTTTCCAGATCGAAATCAGGGGCCTCGCTGACGAGTTCAACCTGGATCGCATACAAGCTGCTGATGGCTTCATCGCCGTGAAAGGCCAATACCTTGAAACCATTGCGAACAGAGGGAATGAGTAGAGCGAAGTGCGCAGTATTGGCCGGCGCGAACATACGCTTATCCTTAAGCTGAAGTAGTAGAGCAAATGCGTGGTCCGAACCCTCCCAGGGCTGAGCACGCTTAAAATTTCCAACAGGCTAACAAGGTGTCAAAGAAGTTAATTTAGGAAAAATCCTAAGAGTCGCTCGAACGCTCACTAACGGAATGTCCGTCTGCGGACTGGTCTAAATTAGACAGCCAGCAAGAACTGGCACAAAACGAATAGTTATCAAAAAGACTAAGATGAGGGGCGACTCTCATGTCCGGTTCTTAGGGGACGGCGGCGCAGTAATTGAACGAGGCCCACTGCGCCCAGGACTGGGCCTGGGCGATGAAAAATGGTCAACTGAGCCGATAAAAACCTACTACGCCGGCTACGCGCTCACCCAACGCATGTAAAGCGAGCATGACGTCATTCAGATCACGACCGGTCAATTCAGCCAGCTCTTTGGCACTTTTTGACAATCCACCTTTTAGGTGACTCAAAATCTGATTTTCGAGCTTTGTGTAATCGTCAAGACGTTCCGCCAAATGCTCCTGTCCTCGGTATTTCACGAGCAACTGCTGAGCAGTTTGACAATCCGCAGCCTGCCGATCCCGCTCAAGAATCAAGATTTCATTCCGATCGAGTAATTGTTGATACAGGTGCTTTTCGTCTTTCCTGTTCAGTCGGAACACCAGGCTCAAAATGATAGAGACCGCCGCCAGCACCAGGAAAAGCACCCATAACGGAACATCACGGGACAGTAATGCGAGTACTCCTGATGCACCGTCAGGCACGAAGTAAGCAGTGATTGTTAAGACGGATGACACCAGGGATATGGTGTTGAAGTAAAGCCAGCCATGCTTCATTGCGATGAACCCTCCTTGAGACGCGTTGCCGAATTGGCCGTTGCATTGTTTCCTCTGCGAACGACAATCGCAATGTGTTGCAAATTCGCGGCTTAAGGTCCGTGCTTGCGCTCAACACTGTCACCAAAGGCTCGAATCATCTCCAGTAGCGCCTTCACCCGCAGTGGCAAGTTCCCGGCCGGGTACACCGCGTGCATCTGCGGGTTGTCACCGTTGCTGGAGGTGAGCCGGTACTCGGGGCAGACCCGGCGCAGGCGCCCCGCTTGCACTTCGGGCTCCGCCAGCCAGTCTGCCAGGCGGGCGATGCCGATGCCCGCCAGGGCGGCCTGGAACACCGCCACGCCCGAGCTGAAACGAAACCGTGGATGGACCCGAAGGCTGATGGCCTGCTGCCCACTGCGAAAATTCCATTCCTTGAGGATGCGCGGCGCCGTGTGCAGGATCAGCGCGTGGGCTTCCAGCGCGTCAATGGTCTCAGGCGTCCCGCGCCGCTGCAGGTAGCCGGGGCTGGCGTACAGATGACGGGAGTAACGCCAGAGCGGATAACCGATCAGGTCACTGGATTGCGCGAACGCGCCGCGTATCGAGAAGTCCAGCTTGCTCTTGGCCGGGTCGAGGGTCTCATCGGTAAAGATCACGTCGACGTTCACGTCCGGGTAACGCTCGGCGTACTGCGCGATCAATTGCGGCAAAACACCGTGGCCGAGGAACTCGGGGGCGGAAAAACGCACCCAGCCGCTCGCCATGCCGCTGAGACCGGCCAGGTCTTCATCCGCCTCACGTTGCACATCCAGCATTTTGCAGGCATGGGGCAACAGGCGTTCACCCGCCTCGGTCAGGCTTACGGCGCTGGAGGAGCGATTAAACAACTTGGCCCCGGCACTATCCTCCAGGCCTTGAACGGCGCGGGTCACCGCACTGGGGGAGCGCCCCAGCGCGCGTGCCGCCGCGACGAAGCTGCGCTTGCGCGCTACGGTCACGAAGGCTTCGAGCGCCCACAGCTGATCCAGAGCCATTGATCACCTCATTGCAGTTATCGCAACGTGGCATTGCAACACAAAAAAAGCCGGTCCGTTAACCTTCGCGCTCAACTTACAGGGACGTAGGCAAACAAGGAGCAAATGGACATGACCAAGATGGAAAAAATAATCGGGACATCAACGACCTCCGGGGGGGAACAGATTCGTGACTGGCAGGGCAGTCACTCAGCGAGTTCAACCCGTCAGGCGATACCGCAGGTTCATATCTCGTTCCAGGAGCAGCAAGCGCTTCGCGCCGGCCTGGCCTCCCTGGCCGTGACCGACAGCCTCTCGGGTATCCGTCACATGCCGGCCTTGGGGCAGTTGCTTGAGAGCGCCCTTTGCAGTGAAAAAATCGATCGCTTGCGCAACTTTCCCAAGGCCCCCGAGGAGGCAATGATCGTCAGGGGGCTGCCCCTGGACTCACACCTGCCCGCCACCCCCTACGACATGGCGCCGGGTATCGAGCAACTGCCGGTAGTGGCCGGCGCGATCCTGGCGGTGCTGCAAACCCTGCACACTCATCCGGTGGCCTACGAGGGTGAAAACGACGACACGGTGTTCCGCCACGTGTCGCCCAAGCAACAGTGTGAAGCCGAAAAGAGCTCTTACGGGTCGCGCATGGACCTGTGCATGCACGTCGACAACCCGCACCTGCCCTTGACGTGCGAGCCGGTCTCCGCGTTGTCGGCCTGTCCGGAATACCTGTGCCTGACCGGTCTGCGCTGCGAGCTGGATGTGCCGACCCGCATCGTTGCCATTAGCGAGGTGCTGGCCATGTTGCCCGCCTGGGTTGAAACAGCCTTGTCTCAACCGCAGTTCGCCATTCGCCGACCGGTGTCCTTCGGCAAGCCGGGCAATGTGCTGGAACAGGTGCCCCTGCTCTACAAAAGCGCAACCGGCGAGCTGTTTTGCCGTTACAACAAAGCCAGTGTCACCGCCACCGGCGCCATCGCGAACCTGGCCCTGCAGCTGTTCGAAGCCGCCGCCAATCACCCCGATGTCGTACGCCCCGTCCTGCTGCAACCGGGGGACATGCTGATCTTCAAGAACCAGCAAACCCTGCATGCCAGGGAAGGTTTTACCCCGCGCTACGACGGGCGCGACCGCTGGCTGCTGCGCGTTTTCGGGGTCAACGACCCGGCCCGGGTGCTGGCGCTGGACCCCCAACAACCCTTCATTGCAAGAGCCTGATGTTAATGGTCGATATTGTCATTCTTTGTGTGTTCGCCTTCGCCGCTGGCCTGATTGATGCGGCGGTGGGCGGCGGCGGCCTGATCCAGATACCCGCGTTGTTCAACGTGCTGCCTGCCGCACCACCGGCTGCGCTGCTGGGCACCAACAAGGTCGCGGCCGCGTTCGGCACCGCATTCGCGGCCAGGTCCTTCGTGCGCAAGGTGGTGATCAACTGGGGGCTGGTGATTCCAGCCGCCTGCGCCGCCTTTGTCATGGCCTTCTTCGGCGCGGCCACGGTATCGTTCGTGCCCCAGTCGGTGATGCGCCCGATGGTGCTGGTATTGATCGTGGTGATGGCGATCTACACCTTCTGCAAAAAGGACTTCGGCGCCCTGCACACCCCCACGCACATCGGTATCCGGCAGAAGTGGCTGGCGGTCGTCATCGGCGGTGCCATCGGTTTCTACGACGGGCTGTTCGGCCCTGGCACCGGTTCCTTCCTGATCTTCCTGTTTATCCGCTGCTTCGCCTTCGACTTCCTGCACGCCTCGGCGTCGGCCAAGCTGGTGAACATCGCGACCAACGTGGCGGCGCTGATGTTCTTCATCCCGACAGGTAACGTGCTGTACCTGATCGCCCTCCCCATGGCGGTCTTCAACATCCTGGGCGCGTTGACCGGCACCTGGCTGGCGGTGCGTAAAGGCGTGCCCTTTGTCCGGGCGCTGTTTCTGGTGTTGCTGGTGATGCTGATCAGCAAACTGTCCTACGACCTGCTACTGAAAATCTGAGGAAAGCCCATGCAGCCCATGTTTGATCGCCTGGTGGCGCTACTCGATGCCCACGCCGCCACCTATCGGGTGTTGATGCACGATGCCGAGGGGCAGTCGGCGCGGGTCGCCGAACTGCGTGGCACCGAACCCGGCCAAGGCGCCAAAGCCATGCTCTGCGCGCTAAAGGGTCAGGCCGAACCCTACGCCCTGGTGATACTGCCAGGGGACCAGAGGCTCGATATGAAGAAAGTCGGCGCGGCCCTGGGCGGAAAAAAAGCCGAACTGGTCAACGCGCAAACGGCCATGCAGTTGACCGGGTGCAGGATCGGCGCCATCCCTCCGTTTACCTTCGATGAGCGGATTCAATTGATCGTCGACCCGTCCCTGACCACGGGCTACGGCGAAATCGCCTTCAACGCCGGTCGGCTGGATGCATCAATGGTGCTCGATACGCAGGATTACCTGTCGATTGCCAAACCCCGGTTGGTGGATATCCGCCAGGGTTGATCACCGGTGGGCAGGGTTGCGACGAAAGCCAAGAACGCCGCAAGGTGTCAGGTGTTATGCGTTATCGTTAGCAACCATTGCGAGCAAGCTCGCGCCTGCAAGGACCTGAGCCCACCATGAAATTCGACCTCGCCTACTGCCTCAGCCTCGACACCAAGCTGTCGATCTATGACGTGCGCGATTTGAATTTCGACGAGACGATGGCCTTCGATTCCGCCAAGGAACACTTCCAGTGCCCTAACGATGCTTGCCGGGCGGCATTTGATGCGGCGAATGTGTTGACGACGTTCAACGCCAAGAACGTGAACTACGTTCGCACCCCGCATTTCAAGAACACACCCGGCACCCGCCATGTTGCAGATTGCCCTTACGTCAGTCTCAAGTCGGCGGCGCCAGGGGTAGACGGGGTGGAAGGAGATGACAGTCGGGAGGAACATTTCCCATCCGAGCTGTTACTCACTCGGCGGCAGTACGTGCGTAAACCGCCGAGCCCGGCCTTGGCTCCGGATGCAGTGCGCAACACTGCGAAAGCACCTTCGGCCGCTGACCATGGCGAACACCCAAGCAAGGATTCGGCGCCGGACAAGACCACGGTCTTCGCGCACCCGGTGGAGTGTTTTGTCTCCAACTTCGGCGACAAGGAACTGCTCAAGCGCACACCGCTGACGATTGGCGAGCACACGGCGCCTTATGCCTCGTTCTTCAAGAAGGTCGAATACCTGCAGGACAATCAGGGCTTGATCTACTGGGGCAAGATCAAGGAGATCAAGGACTACACCCAAAGCTTTCGCATCGATTTCGAACAGAAGGTCTGGTTCAAGCAAGCGGACGAGGCGAAGAAGAAGCCCTATTCGGTCAACGTTTACCTGAGCAAGAAGCTGATCGAGAACTACCGCAAGCGCAAAGCGTTTCTGCAAGAGATCAAGCACGCCATCGACAGCGATAAAGAACTGTTTTGTTTCTTCTACGGGGTCACGCCGGAATTGAAGCAGGTGCCGAGCAAGAAAAACCCCGAGCAGACGTTCGGGGTATTCACTGCGAACATAGAGAACCTGGACCACTTCATTGTTCGGGAAGCGCCGGGGCTGGCTGAGAAGTAACTCAACCTACCCGAGACACATCCCCAGCATCACCAAAACCAGCAGGCCAATGTAAACACGCGCATGAACTCGATCGGCAATTCTCCCGATCCAGGGCGCGGCCAATCGAATCCCCAACAACGACCCCAGCGTCAAAACCGCAAACGCCAGCACATCCACATAACCCATAAATCCAGGTCCCAAATCGAGCTTAGCCATCGCCATATAAGTGACTGTCCCGGCAAGGGCCACGGGTAAGCTCAGCGGGTTCGCCATGGAGGTCGCCTGGCTCATGCTTAGCCCGCATCGCCGCAGCAGTGGCACAGTCATGACGCTGCCGCCTACGCCGAGAAAGGTCGCAATGGCGCCGATGCCTACGCCGCCTGCGGACACTTCTGCCCTCTCCAACCGTCGTGGCATTCGGTTCTCGGCATGGGAAAGAAATCCGCGTCTGAACAGGCAGTCGACGATTGTCACGACCAGGTAGGCGATGAAGGCATATCGAATAACTGCGCCGCTGACCCACATGGCGGCGACAGCGCCGACTATCGCGCCCAGCCCAATAAATCCAGCCAATGGCCACAGGTAATGGCCAATCAGGTTGCCGGCGCGCCAGTGTTTTGCGGTGGCGACCAGGGCGTTTACGATCATTACGCAGGTGGAAGTGGCAACGGCAATGTGCATGGCCGCTTGGCCGATGGGGGAGTCGGCGCCGTGGCTGGCCATGAGCATGCTGTACAGCAGTGGCACCACCACGAAGCCGCCGCCGAAGCCGAACAGTACGGCGGTGACGCCGGTCATGCAGCCGAAAAATGCCAGCAAGAGGTAGAACATTGTGTGTCGTCCGTTAGTGGGAGCGGTCGACGATAGAGCGAAGCGCCTTGGCCTGCTTCAGCAAGCCAGCCAATAATGTTTGCGTTTACGCCAAAAATGGACGTTGTTCGATGCGCAATGTTTCGATTGAAGTACTGGACGACACGCCGCGAGCGGTGGTGGCGACGGGTACGGATTATTCCTACGGCTATTTGCTACCTCGTCATATACACCGTCGGGCACAGCTGTTGTATGGCGCTACCGGGGTGATGCAGGTCAGCACGCGCGAGGGCAACTGGGTGGTGCCACCCCAAAGAGCGGTGTGGATTCCGGCGGGTGTGGCCCATGAGGTGCTGATGCTCGGGGTGAGCACACGCAGCCTCTACGTCGAGCCCGCCGCCGTCGATTTAGGTCCCCGGTGCCAGGTGCTGGGTGTTTCGCCCTTGATGCGCAATTTGCTGCTGGAGGCGGTGGAAATGCCCCTGGAGTATGACGAGCGCGGGCGCGATGGCGTGTTGATCGAGTTGTTGCTGCACGAACTGCGCAGCTGCGCGCGCCTGCCGTTGCACATTCCGCTGCCGGTCGAGCCCAGGTTGCTCGCGCTGTGCCAGGGGTTTCTGCAGCACGCCGACGCTCATCAACCGCCGCAGCAGTGGGCTGATGCATTGCACGTCAGCCTGCGTTCGTTCAATCGTCTGTTTCGCCTGCAGACAGGCTTGAGCTTCAGCCAATGGCGCCAGCGCGCCTGCGTCGTACTGGCGCTGGCGCGATTGGCGCAAGGCTCACCGGTAACGCGGATCGCCCTGGATTTCGGTTATGACAGCCCGGCGGCGTTCTCCACGATGTTTCGACGGGTGCTGGGGCAGGCGCCGTCCGTCTGGCTGAAGGGGACAAAAGTGTAAAAAACGAAAAATGAGTTTGATCCGGGCGCAAAACCACTGTACAAAAACACAGTATATCAAAAACAGCACTCTCGAGCCCGGAGAACATCATGGCCTCTCAAGCGATCAAAATCACCCTGGAACGCATCGCCCTTTTCCAATTCACCCCCGCCCACTGCGCCCAGGCCCGGGCCATGCTGGATTGGAGTATCGAAGAGTTGTCCCGAGAGTCCGGGGTGTCGGTGGAGGCCATTCAACGATTCGAGAATCAGCAGCCAGTGCTGGATGTCACGCGGCTGGCGTTGGCCTATCGGTTTGAGTCGCAAGGGTTGGCGTTCTTCCCGGGTTTTGCGCCGGGTCGGGGTATGAATGTGCGCGGGTCGACGCCCAATCCTGTGGGTCGGGCGGATTATGCGATGGTTGAGTGAGCGATCATGTATTGACAAATATACCAATATAGGTATATTTTTATATGAGCACAAGGAAGTCGCTCCTGTGGGCTCGTGCGGTCTACACGGTGAGATTTGGCAATGCCATCTACGTTCTGCACTGCTTTCAAAAAAAGTCATCTTCGGGAATTAAAACGGCGCAGAGCGACGTCGAATTAATCAGAACGAGACTCCAGGCAGCGCAGGCTCACGCAAAAGGATCGAAGAATGATTGAAATTGAAAAAAGCAGCGGCAACGTTTACGAAGACCTCGGGACACCCGAAGCCAGTGAAATGCAGGTCAAATCCCAGTTGGCGGCGAAGATTGGCGAGATCATCAAGGCCCGGCATTTGACCCAAGTTCAAGCGGCCGAAATTCTAGGGCTGACACAGCCTAAGCTTTCGCAAATGCTGCGAGGAAAGTTTCGTGGCATCAGCGAGTCCAAGATGATGGACTGCCTGTTATTACTCGGGCGTGATGTGCAGATCGTTATCAAGTCAGCCCCCCGCTCAAGGAAAGAGGGCCGAATTGAAGTGGTATTCGCCTGAAGACTGCACATTCACCAACCGTGCGATGACGGATGGCCAGTGACAGAACTCACTGACTCGCCAGCCTGCCGATACTGTTCAGAACTGCATCATCACCGTTCCTCAGATCACGTACGAATACTCACTTCAAGCCGTAGCTTTTACCCCGGGCTTTGTTGGTTCTGGTAAACCGGCTGCTCGACTTCGTACCACCAGGCTTCCCCGCGACAAGGTTGCTTCAGGTTAAACGCCTCCCCCATCTGCGGGGTCGTTATCGACACACTGCGCTCCCAGGCCAGTGCCATGATGCGGTCGAACGGTTCGTACCAGGCATGCATCGACAAGTCGAAAGTACCGTTGTGGATAGGCAGCAGCCAGCGCCCTTTGAGGTCGATGTGCGCCTGCAGGGTTTGCTCAGGCTGCATGTGCACATGCGGCCACTCGACGTTGTAGGCGCCGGTTTCCATCAGCGTCAGGTCGAACGGGCCGTGCTGCTCACCGATGCGCTTGAAGCCATCGAAGTACCCGCTGTCGCCGCTGAAGAAGATCCGCGTATCGGCGTCGATCATCACCCACGAAGCCCATAGCGTGATGTTGCCATCGAACAGGCCACGCCCGGAAAAATGTCGCGACGGCGTGGCGATGAACTGGATGCCGTCGACCTCGGTACCTTGCCACCAGTCCAGTTGTCGCACCTTGCTGGCATCGACTCCCCACTTGATCAGCGTGTCACCGACACCCAGCGGGGCCAGGAAATAGTTGGTCTTGCTTGCGAGCTGGAGCACGGCCTGATAATCCAGGTGATCGTAATGATCATGGGAGAGGATCACCGCTTCGATCGGCGGCAGTGCTTCGAGGCTGATCGGCGGTTGATGAAAGCGCTTGGGCCCGGCCCATTGCACGGGCGATGCGCGTTCGGCGAACACCGGATCAGTAATCCAGAATTTGTCGCGCATTTTCAGCAATACAGTCGAGTGGCCAAGGCGGTAGACGCTGTGATTGGGTGCGGCGATCAGCGCCTCGCGTGTCAGCGGCTGCACCGGCACCGCGGCGGCTGGGCGGGTGTTGCGCGGTTTGTGGAAGATCATGTTCCACATGATGCGCAGCATCTTGCGCAGTCCTTCGCGCTGGACGGGGGCATGGTTGCGAAAGAGCCCTTCGACCTGACGGGAAGATTCAGGTTCGCGAACCGTGTCTGAATCAGAGATGGCCATAAAAAACTCCAGAACGAGCGCAAACGATTGCGTGTTGGCTCGGTGAACCGGGATGAATGGCCAAGCATGCACGCATCAGCCAGAAATCTATTTTTACCAGCGCAGGATTAACACAACATTACACTGCACGGTGTAGTTTCAAGGTTGCATCAAAGCCGATCACAAGTAAACTGCTGAGTGTAATTCTTCTCTCTTCCTGCCGAAGCGTACTTATGACAGCTCCAAAGCGCCTGACCGATCGAAAACGCGAAGCCATCATCCAGGCTGCCATTGCCGAATTCCGCGCCAACGGTTTCGACATCACCAGCATGGACAAGATTGCCGCGACGGCAGACGTGTCAAAGCGCACGGTGTACAACCACTTCCCGAGCAAAGAGGAATTGTTTGCCGAGATCCTCAATCAATTGTGGGCCCGGGTCACCGCCGAACAGGACGTGGCGTACCAGCCCGACCAGCCCCTGCGCGGCCAGATGCGCCAGTTGCTGATGGCAAAGATGCACACGCTGGGGGATGAGAATTTTCTCAACCTGGCGCGCGTCGCCATTGCTGCCACCATCCATTCCCCCGAGCGCGGGCAAGACATGGTTGCGCGCATGAACGAGCGCGAGGGAGGCCTGACGGTGTGGATTCGTGCAGCACAGGCGGATGGTCGCCTGAAGCCGGTCGACCCGGCCTTCGCCGCGCATCAGATACAAGGCATGCTCAAGTCATTCGCGTTCTGGCCACAGATCTCCCTGGGTTTGCCGAGCATTGAGGCCGCGATGCAGGACCAGGTGGTGGATTCGGCCCTGGACATGTTCCTGGCCTGTTATCAGCTGGCATAAATGACAAGGTCTGACCGCTGGTCAACGTTGCGCTGACGCGGCATGAAACTTCGCGATGTGTTTCAGAATGAAACCGGCGCCAGCGCTATAGTGTGGCTCTGTCCTAACGACCCGCAGAGAGCACCATGACCACGACGACTGATTCCAAACCCGCAGCCCCTGTCGATCACCTGCGGTTCCACCGCCGTCATGCTCACCTCGCCCCGACCTTTGGCAACGACAAGTTCGCCCTGCGCGCCGAGGCATTCGCGCGGTTCTTCGGTACCCCGACCTTTCTCGGCGCACAGACGCTGATCGTAGTGCTGTGGGTGTGCCTCAATGTATTTGGCGTGGCGCACTTCGATCTGTATCCGTTCATCCTGCTCAACCTCGCGTTCAGCCTGCAGTCAGCCTACGCCGCGCCCTTGATTCTATTGGCCCAGACTCGCCAGGCAGCACGGGACAAAGCCCAGTCGGATGCCGACGCCCAGCACCGCGAAGCACTGGCGGTGGCCAACACCGAGCGCCAGGCACAGGCCGCGCACAACTCCGCGCAGTTATTGGAATTGCTGGAACAGAACACTCGCCTGACCGAGATGACAAAAGCGCTGACCGAGCGCATCGAGAACCTCACTTCGCAAATGCACCAGCACCTTGTGCTCGAGCACCCGCCAACTAACAATTGATCTGGCGGCTGGTCGGGCCACTTCGTCGGTACGCCTCACCCCTGCACAAGACTGCGCTGCGCCAGAATCTGCGGCACTTCCCTGCGGTTCATGTACACCCGCAACGGTTCGGTCACGTTGATCCGGTCATCGATGTTCTGATCCAGCAGCAACTGAATCGACTCCCGGTTGAGCGTCATGCCCTGCCCCGGCCCAGGCGACCAGACGAACTCACTCACAGGAATAATGCCGTCATCCGCCACGTCCATGCCGAAGGAATCCTCGCTGAAACGTACGATGTATTGGCCGGTTTTGCGGTTGAGGCCGACGAAACCCTTGAGCTGGTCGGCGGCCTGGCAGATGAGCTGGGAAGTGATGCGCATATAAACCTCACAACAAGTGATCGATGGTTTACACGCAAGGCGGGTTCACGGGTTTCCCTCTGCCGGGGAAACTGCCGTGGCCAAGAGTACTGCAAAGAAGCGCACAAATGCGCTGAAAAAAACTGCTTTAAACAGGTTTATGTCGGTCTGGCGATAGCGCTGTCGGCGCTCAGTTGTTAAAAGGGACGTCTTTGAAAACTGCGAAAGGACCTCGACCATGGCTGTCACCTTCACCCAAAGCGCTCTGCTGCTGAGCGTGCTGCTCGGTCTCGGCCAGGCACAGGCCGCCAGCGAGCCAAGCCCTACAGCGCTGGCAACCCGCCTGGGCATACCGCACCCGGCGGTGATTGCGCACCGCGGCGCGTCATTCGATGCACCGGAATCCACCGCTGCCGCCTACAAGCTGGCTCGCGACCTGGGCGCCGATTATCTCGAACTGGACCTGCAGCGCAGCAAAGACGGCGTACTCTTCGCCCTGCACGACGACAACCTGCAACGCACCACCGACGTGGCCACCAAGTTCCCCGAGCGCAAGGACAGCCCGGCCAACGCCTTTACCCTCGCCGAGCTCAAAACCCTCGACGCCGGCAGTTGGTTCAACAAGGCCTACCCAGACCGCGCGCGCCCCTCATTCGTCGGCCTGCAGATCCTGACCCTCGACGAAATCATCGACATCGCCCAGGGCAATCCGTTGCACAAGCCGGGCCTGTACATCGAGACCAAGGAACCGAAGCAGTTTCCAGGGCTTGAACGTGATTTGAAGGACAAGCTCCAGGACCGCGGCTGGCTGAGCCCCGCCGGGTCAAAGTTGGCAAAGAGCCCACTGGCCGTGGGCCAGGGCAAAGGCAAGGTGGTGCTGCAGACGTTCGAGAAGAGCAGCCTGGAACTGCTGGAAAAGGAAATGCCCCAGGTGCCGAAGATCTTGTTGCTGTGGGTCGGGCCGGGCAGCATCGAGCCCAAGTCCAAGGTGACCTTCGCTGAGTCCGGCGACAAGGACAAAGCCACCTACTACGCCAAACAGGAACCCAAGAGCAAAGCCGAATTCCAGCAATGGGTCGAGTACGCTAAATCTGCCGGCGCCATCGGCACCGGTCCTTCTGCGGCGTTGACCAAAGGTGGCGACCAGAGCTACTCCGATCTGGTGCAACCGTGGATGAACCAGTACACCCACGACCAGGGTTTGCTGGTGCACGTGTACACGATCGACGATGCGGTGGACTATCAGAAAGTCACGGATGCAGGGGTTGATGGCATCTTCACCAACCGTGCCAGTGAGCTGCTGAAGTTCTACAAGCGTCCCGCGGCGGCGAGCGTCGGGCAATTGTTGCAGAATAATGGGTATTGAGTCGGGACCGAGGTGAGTCGATCACGGGCAAGCCGTGCTCCCACGGCGAGGACACTCAGTTCCAGCCGCAATAGGGAATTAAGCCTGAATTAAGTTGCCACAGTTAATCTGATCCCACTTAAACAGTTCATCCAAGGAAAGAACCCATGAAAACTTTGACTGCTCTCTTCACTGCTGCTGCCCTCACCCTTACCGCTGGCCTGGCCCAGGCTGACGTTCCAGTGGATCAGATCCCGCAACTGGTCAAGGACGGCAAGATCAAGCCGTTGGCAGAACTGAACCAGGTCGTCATGAAGCTGCACCCGGGCGCCACCATTACCGATAGCGACCTGGACAACCACTTCAATGGTTACGAGTACGAAGTGGAACTGCGTGACGCCCAGGGCGTTGAGTGGGATGTCGACTTGAACGCCGCGACGGGCGAAGTTCTGAAGAACAAAAAAGACGACTGATTGAACAATTAAAAAGCCGCACGATTTCACGATCGTGCGGCTTTTTGCTGCTCCGCAAAAAAACTACGCACTCAGGCGCGCCGTCACCTCATTCAACTGCCCGGACAAACCGTGCAGGTTGTGGCTGGCCGCTTCGGTACGCTGCACGTTATCCAGATTGGTGCTGGCAATGCTGGTGATCTCGGTCAGGTTCCGCGAAATATCCTCGGCCACTGAGGTCTGCTCTTCGGCAGCCGTAGCAATCTGGCGGTTCATGTCGCGGATCGCTTCCACCGCCAGGGTGATGCGCTCAAGCATGGCGCCAGCCTGGGTAACTTGCGCAACGCTTTCCTCACTGCGGGACTGGCCACTCTCGATTGCATGAGCCGCATCCACCGCACCGGTTTGCACCGTCTGGATAATCTGGTTGATCTCGATAATCGACGCCGCCGTGCGCTGCGCCAGGCTGCGAACTTCATCGGCCACCACGGCAAAACCGCGTCCTGCTTCGCCAGCCCGTGCGGCTTCGATCGCGGCGTTGAGCGCCAGCAGGTTAGTCTGCTCGGCGATGCCGCGAATCACTTCCAGAACCTTGCCGATGCGCCCGCTGTCGGTTTCCAGCTGGCGAATGACCGTCGCGGTATTGGCAATTTCACCGCGCATCAAGGTGATGGTCTCAATCGTGCCCTGCATGACTTTTTCGCCCTCCTGCGCTGACTGGTCGGCGTCGTCGGCAGCACGTGCTGCGTCGGCTGCGTGACGCGCCACTTCCTGGGCGGTAGCGGACATTTCGTTCATCGCCGTCGCCACCTGATCAGTGCGGTTGAACTGTTCATTGGTGCCACCGGCCATGAGGCTCGCGATCGACTTCAACTCGCCGCTGGCGCTGTCCAGGTCCGACGCACTGCGCTGCAGACGACTAAACGTATCGGCGAGAAAGTCGCGCAGGGTATTGGCCGCAACGGCGAGCTTGCCCAACTCATCCTGCCGGGTGCTGGCCGCTCGTTCGGCAAAACGTCCCTGGCTGAGTTGCGCCACGTAGTCGATCAATTTGCGGATCGGCTCAACCAGGTTGCGGTTGACCAGCCACAGGCTCAACAGGCCGATCAACAAACCCGAGACCAGCATCACCACGAGACCCAGCAACACGGTGCGATCGGCACTGGCGCTGATCACTGTCGACTGCTCAGTGCCCTGCTTACGCAACTCGCTGACCAGTTCGCTCATCTGCTCGCTGGCGGCACGGTCGACACCTTTGACCGCGGCGTCCCCCGCCGTGGGATCAGCACCCGCCGCCACATAGGCATCGCGTCCCTTCTGGTAAGCGGCGCCCAGCAGGCGATGCTCATCGCGCAGACGTTCGATGCGTGTCTTCAGTTGCGGTTCGATGCCCTTCTGCCCGGCCAGTTCACCGAGAATATTCTGCACGTCGCGCTGACGGTCCTCGAACTGCTTCCAGTACTTGGCCAGTTCAGCCGGTTGCTTGCCACGCAGCAGGACGTTTTTCCATTCCTGCACTTGCACCTTGAATTGCAGGTTGGCTTCGTCGATCAACTGCGAAGTGTGTAAAGGTCCTTCGATGAGATTGGCGTAGCTCTGAACGCCGCCAGACAAGAAGTGAAAGCAGGACAGCGCGATCAGCAACATCGCCAGCAGGCTGCCGCTCAACAAAGCGAGGATTTGTGCTCTCAGGGATTTTTGCAAAAACATCGAGTGGTATCTCATGGCAGGGATAAGACACGCCAGGCAGGCGTGCAAGATGTCCGGACATCCCTGTCGGCGACGCAGGTCCACGACCTTCATCGCAATCGAACCAGCTACCCGTCATCGGCGCGTCAAAGCCTTTCTTTAGCGATTTAGACCCAATGGCGCACGAGACTCATCCATCATCAAAACGTCATAAAACGGTAAGAATTCAGCGCCATGCTGCGGCTCAAGTGTCCCTGTAAAACTTTGCAATATTTGCCTCCCGCAGCGAGACCTCATGAACCACAGCATCGATCACAGCCATCGCGACCAGGACCTGTTTGGTCTGCTGTACGGTTTCAGTTTTCGGCCCGGCGAGCCTGGCCGAGAGATCGATTCGGCCCGGGCACTGCAGTGCCTGCAGCAGCCCCAGGACAGCGAGGAATTCCTCTGGCTGCACCTGAACCTGGCACACGCCGCCTGCGAGCGCTGGATGAAAAGCCATCTGGAATTGCCCGATGAGTTTTTCGAAGCCCTTCACGAAGGCTCGCGTTCAACGCGCATCGAGCATGTGGATTCAGCGCTGCTGGCGGTGGTCAACGATGTGGTATTCAACCTCAGCAGCATGGTGTCCTCCGATGTGTCGACGTTGTGGGTCTGCGCCCGCAGCCGGCTGATCATCAGCGCGCGCCTGCAACCCTTGCACTCGGTGGACAAGCTGCGCTCGTCGGTCAAAGCCGGTGAACGCTTTCGTTCGCCTCTGGAGTTGCTGGTTCATTTGCTGCGCGATCAGGGCGAAGTGCTGACCCAGATTGTGCGGCGCACCAGCCTCAGCGTTGATCAGATTGAAGACGAGCTACTGTCCTCGCGACTGTCGACCAACCGCGCCGAACTGGGCGCCAACCGTCGGGTGCTGGTGCGCTTGCAGCGCTTGCTGGCACTGGAGCCGGGTTCATTGCTGCGCTTGCTCAATCGGCCGCCGCAGTGGTTGCAGAAGGAAGACGTGAAGGAGTTGCGCAAGTCCACCGAGGAGTTCGCGTTGATCATTAACGACCTGACGGCACTGGGTGAGCGCATCAAATTGTTGCAGGAAGAAATCGCCGCCAATCTCAACGAGCAAAGCAACCGTACGTTGTTCACCCTTACCGTGGTGACGGTACTGGCACTGCCGATCAACATCATTGCCGGTTTTTTTGGCATGAACGTGGGTGGGGTGCCGCTGGCGGGAGATCCGCAGGGGTTCTGGATTCTGGTGGCGCTGGTGGCCACCTTCACCGTGATTGCCGGGCGCTGGGCTTTTCGCAAGCGGCAGGATTATTAAGATCAAAAGATCGTCCGAACGCGGCCCGAGCCTTCGGCGCCGCCTAAACGGTTGTGTGTCAGGCCTGGCAGGCCCGACGCAGCAGCACACGCTCGCGAATCACGTCATACACCCAGTGGTAAACGTAGGTGTACGGCAGGAAGAACAGCAGCACGCCGATGTCCAGGACAAAAGCCTGCCACAGGCTGATATCCAGCCACCAGGCAATCAACGGCACGCCCAGCGCCACCAACCCGCCTTCGAACAGCAGCGCATGCACCACCCGAACCCAGGCTGTACGGACGATGGCAAGTCGTGTCAGTAAACGGTCAAACATGCCGTTGAACAGCACGTTCCAGGCCAGCGCCAGGGCCGCGATGGCCATCGTGACGACGCCCATGTCGAGCATCGGTTTATCCATGACCCACGCCAGCAACGGGGTACAGATGACAATGGCCAGCAGTTCAAAACCTACCGCCTGGAATACACGTTCTGTGATGGATTTGTCGGCGCTCATGACCTGACTCCTTGAGTGACTGTGGTTGCCATGATCCGCCATCAACCCGATACTTCATAACCAATAACCATCGATCAAGGCGATAGTTCAATGCCCTCCCACGAAGTGTTGCTGGCGTTTGTCCAGGCAGCCACTCAAGGCTCGTTTTCCGCAGCGGCGCGCAAGCTCGGGCGCAGCCAGTCGACCATCAGCGCTGCCGTGGCCAGCCTGGAAATCGACCTCAACCTGACACTGTTCGATCGCAGCAGCCGCAAACCCGGCCTGACACCGGCCGGGCATGTGATGCTGCAACGGGCCGAAGAGATCCTAGCGGCCACCAGTCGCCTGGAAATGACCGCCAGCCAGCTATCACAAGGTGTCGAGGCAAAGCTCACCGTGGCGATCTCCGATACCTACCAGTCCGACCGGTTCGAGGCGGCGTTGGGGGCATTTGAGCAGCGTTACCCGGATCTGGAGCTGGAGTGCCTGATTGCCGAGTGCGATGACCTGGTGGCACTGGTCCAGCGCGGTCGGGCGCATGTGGCGTTTGCCGAGAAGCAAGACAGCTACCCACCGGACCTGGTCAGTTCGACGGTCGAGGAGCAAACGGAAATTGCCTTGTTTGTCTCGCGCAAACATCCGCTGGCGCAGCTCAGCCCTATCGATCAGGACCTGCTGCAGCAGCACCGCGAACTGCGCCTGGCGACCATCGTCAATCCGTATGAAAGCCGGGCCAAAGGGCGCGTGTGGTCAGCGCCCAGCTACCTGATGCTGCTGGAAATGGCCCAGGGCGGGTTCGGCTGGGCGCCATTGCCGCGCTGGCTGGTGGGACGATTTGGTGCGGGAGAGCTGGTGGAGTTGAAGGTGCGTGGCTGGCCGAAACCGTTATTCGTTGATGCACTGTGGTCGCGGCTGCATCCGCCGGGGCCGGCGGGGAGTTGGTTGTTGGGCAAGATGTTGGAATGAGAGCAAAAGATCGCAGCCTTCGGCAGCGCCTACAGGGGGATCGCATTTCAATGCAGGAGCCGCCGAAGGCTGCGATCTTTTGCTAATCCAAACCGCGCAACCGCTCCTGCAGAAACCGCCGTTCCGGCACCTGCTGCGTCAATTCCAGCGCCCGTAAATACGCCGCCCGAGCCTCCTCTACCCGGCCCAACCGCCGGCAAAACTCGGCGCGGGCCGAATGCGCCAAGTGGTAATCCAGCAGTTCACCGCGCTGCAAAATCCCGTCGATTAGCGTCAACCCCACCAATGGCCCATCCCGTTGTGCCAGCGCCGCCGCACGATTCAGCTCGACCACGGGCGACGGCACCGCCCGCAGCAACACGTCGTACAAACCCACGATCTGTGGCCAATCCGTATCCGCCGCAGTTGCCGCCTCGGCGTGCACCGCCGCTATTGCCGCTTGCAGGCAGTAAGGCCCGAACGGTCCGGCGGACAGTGCGCGCTCGATCAAGCCGCAGCCTTCGGCGATCAGCCCGGCATCCCACAGCCCGCGATCTTGCTCATCCAGCACAATCAACTCGCCGTCAGCAGAAGTTCGCGCCGGCCGGCGGGACTCGTGCAGCAGCATCAGCGCCAGCAGCCCCATCACTTCCGGCTCGGGCAGCAGTTCCATCAACAGACGGCCCAGGCGAATGGCTTCGCGAGTCAGATCCTCGCGGGTCAACTCATCACCGACAGACGCCGAGTAGCCTTCGTTGAACACCAGGTAAATCACCCGCAACACGCTGTCGAGGCGCTCGGGCAATTCCGTCAGGGTCGGCACCTGGTAGGGGATTTTCGCGTCACGGATCTTCGCCTTGGCCCGCACGATTCGCTGGGCAATGGTGGCGGGGGCCGCGAGGAACGCCCGGGCGATTTCTTCCGTGGTCAGGTCGCACACTTCCCGCAGCGTCAGCGGCACCTGCGCGTCGGCGGCGAGTGCCGGGTGACAGCAGGTGAAAATCAGGCGCAGGCGATCGTCTTCCACTTCCTCGCCACTCCAGTCCGCCTGCTCCAGTTCTTCCAGCTGCGCGATCAACAGGGGGCGAGAGGCGTTGAACCGGGCACGCCGACGCAACACATCAATAGCCTTGAACCGCCCGGTAGACACCAGCCAGGTGCGTGGATTATCCGGTACGCCGTCCCGTTGCCAGCGCTCGACCGCAACGAAGAACGCTTCGTGCAGCGCCTCTTCAGCCAGGTCGAAATCCCCGAGCAGGCGAATCAGCGTCGCCAGGATTCGCCGCGAGTCTTCCCGGTAAACCTGCTCGACCCGAGCGCTGACGGCGGCGCCAGGCATCAGTCCGGCATGCCTTCGGTCACCAGCGTGACCAGTCGATCCAGGCTCTGCCCCCAACCATCGTGAAAGCCCATGGACTCGTGCGCCTGGCGGTCTTCTTCCGACCAATGCATCGCCCGCGCCGTGTACAGCGTTTTGCCCTCACGCTCTTCAAGCGTCACCTGGGCCGACATGAAAGGTTTGCCCGAAGGGATCCAGCCGGGGGTAAACGCGTCGGTAAACACCAGCCGCTCGGGCGCGACGATTTCCAGAAACACCCCCTGGGTCGGGTATTCGGCACCGTCCGGGGCGCGCATCAGGGTGCGAAATTGCCCGCCCACCCACAGGTCCATTTCGCATTCGGGCGTGGTCATGCCGTGGGGTCCCCACCACTGGGTGAGCAAGGCCGGCTCGGTCCAGGCGCGAAAAATCTTGCGCCGCGGGGCATCGATCAGGCGGCTGATGGACAACTCGAAAGCCGCAGGTTTTTGTTGAAGGGCATGCGGACTCATGAAGGATCTCCTGTTGTGATTGTTATTCAGGGATTCAACTGGCGAACGGGGCGCACCTCGACACAGCCGACCCGGGCCGCCGGGATATTCCCGGCGACCTGCAAGGCTTCATTAAGGTCCCGTGCATCGATCAGGTAGAAGCCGGCCAACTGCTCCTTGGTTTCGGCAAACGGGCCATCGGTGATCGACACCTTGCCGTTGCGCATGCGCACGGTGGTGGCGGTCTGCACCGACTCCAGCGCCTCGGCCGCGATCATCCGGCCGCTGCCCTGGATCGATTCGGCATAGGCCATGCACTCTTCGTCTTTGGGGCTCTCTGGCAGCGAATGCAGTTCACGCTCGTTGCTGTAGACCAGGCATAAATACTTCATGGCGCACTCCCGGATCGAACGGATCAACTATGGCTCAGTTTGGCGCCCAGGCGCCCTTTCCCGACGACCAGCCCACGCATCAGGGCTGCACATCGAACAGCATGGCGCCGCTGGCCATGTCGAACGGGGCCGACCAGTGCTCGTGCACGATGCGCCATTGCCCCGCGTCGCGACGGTAGCAGGCGGTGGCACGCATCCAGCAGGCCTGGGTCTCGCCCTTCTCGTCGGTGCCGCCGCAATGGGCCAGCCAGTGGGCAAATGCAATGTGCTCGTCGGCGACGATGTTGACGTGATCAAAGTCGAAGGTGTGGGGCCCCGGGCACATCTCCATGCACTCCAGCCAATGTGCGCGGTAGGCGGCCTTGCCACGAAATTGCAGGGCCTTGACCGCATCGTAGGAGACGACGTCGTCGGCATACAGGGCCATGATTTTCTCCACATCCTTGCCGATCACCGCCTGGCGGTAGGTGTCGATCAGGGTCTGGATTTCTGTGGTAGCAGTCATGAGCGTTCTCCGTGATTGTTGTTGTGAAGACACCCTTAGTCGTCCGGTGGAATGCCAAATCGACAACCCAAATAAAAATAAACCCTGCGCGCAAAATCGCTAGAATCCGGGAATCATTTGTGTTGGAACAAGGACTCTCCAGTGACAGTTCGACTCGTGCCTTATGAAAGCCTGACGACGCTCCAGCGCCAGCAGGTCGAGGCCATTGAAGTTCATCCGCAGCAGATCAGGTTCTGCGGCGATATCCACGGCGCGCTGCACTCCCTGCTGTCCAAGCCAGGCCCGGGGGTCAAGGGATTTGCCCTGCTGGTAGAAGGCGTTCCCGTCGCCTTCCTGCTGCTCAAACGCCCGCCGGTGCTGCCGGCCTGGGCCAATGAACACAGCGCCACCTTGCATGCCTTGCAGGTCGATCAACGGGCCCAAGGCAAGGGTTACGGCAAGGCGTGCCTGCAGGCCCTGCCCCACGTTGCGCGCCAGGCCTGGCCGCAAATCAGGGGGTTGGAACTGTCGGTGGATGCGGACAACACCGCGGCGATCGCGTTGTATGCCCGGTTTGGCTGGGTCGACAGCGGCGAAGCCTATCGGGGCCGGATCGGCTACGAACGACGAATGGGTCTGGTTTTCGAGGAGTCTGGTCATGCTCAACACCATTGAAGAACTGGAGGCGTTGTACGGCCTTCCCCACGATCGCGCCGTGCGCAAGCAGATTCCGTTCCTCAACGAGGATTACCAGGCGATGGTCCGCGCTTCGCCGCTGGTGATCATCAGTTCGGTAGGCCCCGACGGCATGGATGGCTCGCCGCGGGGCGATACGCCCGGTTTCGTGCGCATCATCGATTCGCAGACCCTGGCCATCCCCGACCGCCCCGGCAATAATCGCATCGACACGCTGCGCAATGTGGTGCTGGATTCAAGGGTGTCGCTGCTGTTCATCATCCCGGGGATCGGCGAGACATTGCGCGTTAACGGCACGGCGCAAATCAGCGCCGAACCGCAGTTGCTGGAGAGTTTTGCGGTCAACGGCAAGCCGGCGCGCACGGTGATGCTGGTGACGGTGGACGCGGCGTATTTCCATTGCTCGAAGGCAATAGTGCGCTCGGACCTGTGGAACCCGGACAAATACCTGGATCGCTCGGCACTGCCGACGGCCGGGGCGTTTCACAAGCGGTTGAATGATGGGGCGTTTGATGCCGAATCGTATGACCGGGAAGCGCCAGCGCGGGTGAAGGACAGTCTTTACTGACTCAAACATCCCCCGGTAGGAGCCTTCGGCAGCTCCTACGGGGGGAGACCGAGGATCAGGATCAGAAGATCGCAGCCTTCGGCAGCTCCTACAGGGTCAGGATCATCTCATGCCACGCCATCCCGCCATGGTCCGACGTCGATGGCTTGATGTAGGCAAACCCGAAACCGGCATACAGCGGGACATGCCGCTCCTTGCACATCAGGTGAATACTCGCCTTGCCCAGCCCGCGCATCCTCTCGATGAACTCGCCCAGCAACACTTTCGCCAGTCCCTGTCCCTGATAATCCGGGTGCACCACCACCGACATGATCACCACGTTAGGCCCTGCCGGATCGTGGCCGATCAGCTCCTTGAAGGCCTCGTCCGACATTTCCACTTCATACGCCGCACCGGAATTGATGAAACCGGCAACCACGCCATCCACTTCGGCCACGATGAAGCCTTCAGGCCAGGTGGCAATGCGGGTCGCAATCTTTTCCCGGGTCGCGGCCTCATCGCCCTCGTAGGCGAGGGTTTCAATGGCGTAGCAGCGATCCAGGTCGGCAGGCGTGACGAGGCGGATAACAGGGGTCATGACAACTCGATTTCAGCGATGAAAGGGCTGCAGATCATAGATTATTGCGGCTTGAGTGGCAGCCAGATTTCCAGCAAACCGGTGTGCCGTGTCGGGTTGAAGTCTGCACTGTAGCGCTCGAATTCCGGCGCATCCGCCGCCTCGCGCCCGGAACCCGGCAACCAGGTTTTCCAGATGTACTGGAACGTCTGGGGCAACCTGTCCAGTGAGCCTTTGTGCTCGAACACTGCATATTGCTGGGGCTGAACCTCGACCCAGCGGTACTTCTCGGGCAAGTCATCGAGCTTGCTGATCTCGACGCCGGCAATGTACTCGAAGCCGCCCTTGCCATCGGGATTGCAGCAGATGCCGTAGGTCACTTCGTCCTTCTGGCCAGGAATGTTGCCAATCTCGGGGATGAATTTT
Organism: Pseudomonas sp. Y24-6; assembly: GCF_020295325.1. NCBI lineage: Bacteria > Pseudomonadati > Pseudomonadota > Gammaproteobacteria > Pseudomonadales > Pseudomonadaceae > Pseudomonas > Pseudomonas sp. Y24-6. Next base: position 28,935 of record NZ_JACBXG010000005.1, read on the forward strand.
TCCCAGAGTTCAGGGATGCCGGCCGTAGTGTCCTGGGTGAATCGCCCGCCAAGCCCTGCAATCAGCAGGAAATGCCCATGCTCGAAGCGAGGTTCAGCTACTTCCACGGTTTTTTGCTCGTCCATCATTCGACTCCTTGAGTGTAAAAAGTGGGTTCGGCTGGGAGTATAGAAGCCAAACCCGATTCGCCAAATTACAGCGTGTGTAACTGCTCGGCCGCGCCGCCGCCGATAAATTCGTTATAGCCCGATAGAATCACATACACCGCGAAATAGCAGAAGATCGCTGCAGATGCCATGTAGGAGTAACGCAACAGCTTGTCGCCCAACAGCTTGCCGCCATGACTCGCAGCGAAGCACAGAGCACCACTCCACAACAGCCCGGCGCAGAAGAAGCCTCCCAGGAACAACGCCGACCCGAGCGGGCCACCGGCACCCGAACGCGCGATCAAGGTGCCGCCGACTGCGGCAAACCAGAGGATGGCACTGGGTGAGGACATGGCCAGGAATATCCCGCGCAAGAATTCCTTGCGATGGGAGTTCTGCCCTACCTCGGCGGTTTGCGCCAATACCGCTTCGTGGTGAATGGCCGAATAGATCATCTTCGCCGCAAAGTACATCAGCAGCGCCGAGCCACCGACCCACAACACCCAGCGCACGGTCTCGTACTGCAGCAAAACTGTCATGCCCGCCAGTGCCAGCACGGCGTAGATCAGGTCGCCGACGCAGGTTCCCAGGCCCAGGGCAAACCCCTGAAAATAGCCGCGCTGCATCGCCAGGGTGATCATCGCGATGTTGGCCACGCCAATGTCCAGGCACAGCGAAAGGCTCAGCAAGAAGCCACTGGTGAACTCCATCGAACGGTTTCCTTCGGAAAATTTTGTTTACAAAGCCGCTGGACAGTTTGCCACAGCTGCCCTTACATTCCGCCACAGGCCACCGCAGTGGCCAACGTCGCTCGGACGGTTCAGGGCGCTTACGTTATCCGAGGCAACAATGGCCGAACAAGGTTCGCCGCGCCGCTTTTCGCGCATAGATCGACTCCCCCCCTATGTTTTCAACATCACCGCCGAGCTGAAAATGGCCGCCCGGCGTCGTGGCGAAGACATTATCGACTTGAGCATGGGCAACCCCGACGGGCCGACACCGCCGCACATTGTCGAGAAACTGGTCACCGTTGCCCAACGCGAAGACACCCACGGTTATTCCACGTCCAAGGGTATTCCACGCCTGCGCCGGGCGATTTCCAATTGGTACAAGGATCGCTATCAGGTCGACATCGACCCGGAAACCGAAGCCATTGTCACCATCGGCTCCAAGGAAGGCCTGGCGCACCTGATGCTGGCCACGCTGGATCAGGGCGACACCGTGCTGGTGCCGAACCCCAGCTACCCGATTCACATCTACGGTGCCGTGATTGCCGGCGCCCAGGTGCGCTCGGTGCCGCTGATTCCGGGTGTGGATTTCTTCGCCGAACTGGAGCGGGCCATTCGCGGCTCGATTCCAAAGCCGAAGATGATGATCCTGGGTTTTCCATCCAACCCCACCGCCCAGTGCGTGGAACTGGATTTCTTCGAGCGGGTGATTGCCCTCGCCAAACAGTACGACGTGCTGGTGGTACACGACCTGGCTTACGCCGACATCGTCTACGACGGCTGGAAAGCCCCCTCGATCATGCAGGTGCCGGGCGCCAAGGACATTGCGGTGGAATTTTTCACCCTGTCCAAGAGCTACAACATGGCCGGCTGGCGCATCGGTTTCATGGTCGGGAATCCGGAGCTGGTCAACGCCCTGGCGCGGATCAAGAGCTACCACGACTACGGGACCTTCACACCGCTGCAGGTAGCGGCCATCGCCGCGCTTGAGGGGGATCAGCAGTGCGTCAAGGACATCGCCGAGCAATACCGGCAGCGGCGTAACGTGCTGGTCAAAGGCCTGCATGAATTGGGCTGGATGGTGGAAAACCCGAAAGCGGCGATGTATGTCTGGGCCAAGATTCCAGAGGCGTATGCGCACCTGGGTTCGCTGGAGTTCGCCAAGAAGTTGCTGGCCGAGGCCAAGGTCTGCGTCTCGCCGGGCGTGGGGTTCGGTGAATACGGCGATGATCACGTGCGCTTCGCCCTGATCGAAAACCTGGACCGGATCCGCCAGGCCGTGCGCGGCATTCGCGGGATGTTCCGCGCCGATGGGCTGGCCGGCAAAACCAGCGGCTGACGCCTGACCCGCGCCCAACCAAAATCGGCCACAAAAAAACCGCATCGCTGCGGTTTTTTTGTGCCTCAAACAGCGCTTACACGAACATCGACAACAGCAGGATAAAGCCCAACGCCACCACGGACAGGATGGTTTCCATCGCGGTCCAGGTCTTGAAGGTTTCTGCCACAGTCATGTTGAAGTACTGCTTCACCAGCCAGAAACCGGCGTCGTTGACGTGGGACAGGATCAGCGAACCGGCGCCAGTGGCCAGCACCAGCAGCTCACGGTTCACGCCCGGGATCATGCCCACCACCGGCACCACGATGCCTGCACCGGTGATGGTCGCCACGGTGGCCGAACCGGTCGCGATACGGATCACCGCAGCCACCAGCCAGGCCAGCAGGATCGGCGAGATCTGCGCGTTGACCGCCATGTGGCCGATCACGTCACCCACACCGCTGGTTACCAGCATCTGCTTGAAGCCACCACCGGCACCAATGATCAGAATGATCGCGGCCGTCGGCGCGAGGCTGGCATCGAGCAATTTGAGGATCTGGTTGGAGCCGATGCCCTGGCGGTGGCCGAAGGTGTACAGCGACAGCAGCAACGCCAGCAGCAGCGCCGAGATCGGGTGACCGATCAGGTCCATGAACGAGCGGAAGAAGTTACCTTCTGGCAGTACGACATCGGCGAAGGTCTTGAGCAGCATCAGGAACACCGGCAACAGCACGGTGATCAGGGTAATGCTGAAACTTGGCAGTTCTTTGGCGTCCGGCTCGCGCGCCAGTTGATCCACCAACTCCTGATTGGGATGGCCGGGAATGTACTTGGCAATGAAGGTGCCGTAGATCGGCCCGGCAATGATGGCGGTGGGCAGCGCCACGATCAGCCCGTACAGGATGGTCTTGCCGATATCGGCACCGAACACGCCGATCGCCAGCAACGGGCCCGGGTGCGGTGGCACCAGGCCATGCACTGCTGACAGGCCGGCCAGCAGCGGGATACCGATCTTGATGATCGATACACCGGTGCGCCGCGCGACGATGAACACCAGCGGGATCAGCAGCACGAAGCCGATTTCAAAGAACAGCGGGATGCCGACCAGGAAGGCAGCGAACATCATGGCCCACTGCACCTTGTCCTTGCCGAATGCGCGAATCAGGGTCTGGGCGATCTGGTCCGCCCCGCCGGATTCGGCCATCATTTTGCCGAGCATGGTGCCCAGCGCCAGGATGATCCCGACAAAACCCAGCACCCCGCCGAAGCCATCCTGGAATGCCTTGATGATGGTGCCGATCGGCATGCCCGAGGTCAGGCCGAGAAACGCTGCGGCAATGATCAGGGCGATGAACGGGTGGAATTTGAACTTGGTGATCAGGACGATAAGTCCGATCACCGTGACCACTGCATCAAGCAGCAGGAACGTCTCGTGGGACATGCCAAACATTAGGGGTGTCTCCTGGTTGTTGTTGTTATTAAAGCGGGTAATTCGCAAGCCATCAGGACAGCGCTGTCTTTTCGCAGAAAACTCATACGCCGGGTTTCAGGCCATGTTCCAGCCACCAGCGGTGTGCTTGAACGGCCAACTCGTCGACGCTATGGCTGGAGGCATCCAGCGCCAGGGTCAGCGGTTCGCCCTTGGGCGACTCGAGCGTGGCGAACTGGCTGTCGATCAAGGTCGACGGCATGAAATGGCCGGGGCGGTGGGACACACGCTCGGCGGCCACTTCGGGGGTCAATTCGAGAAACACAAAACCCAGGCCTGGCAGCGCGCTGCGCAATACTTCGCGATAGCTGTGCTTGAGGGCCGAGCAGGTCAATACCGGGCGTTGGCCCTGGGCGTCGACACGGCGCAGTTCATCGCACAGGCTGTCGAGCCAGCCGGCACGGTCCTGATCATTGAGGGGGATGCCCGCGCTCATCTTTTCGATGTTGGCAGCAGGATGGAAAGTGTCGCCTTCGATGGCCGTTGCGCCGCTGAGCTGGCACAGCGCTTCGCTGACGCAGGTTTTGCCGCAACCGGCAACGCCCATGATGACCAGGGCGGTGATGGGATGATTCATGTAACACCTCAGCACGCAGACAGCGCTACCTTTGCCAGCTTTGACACTGGTTCAAAAGCAGAAGTTGCCGACGCCTTCTTGTCATTTTTGTGGGTTGCAACATTTCGTACCCAACGCCGAGAAGCGAGGTTCAGGCAAAACTCGCTTACGCATTTGCAGCTGCTTCGGGACAGCGCTACCTTAGTGCCTCGAATTTTGTTTGGCAAGCCGTCCGATGATCTCCCCTAAAAACGATAAGAATACGCGCACCACTGGCCGCCCTACCCTCAACGAAGTGGCGCGCCTAGCCGGTGTCAGCCCGATTACCGCATCCCGAGCCCTGCGCGGGGTCAGCACGGTGGCCGCCGACCTGGTGGAGAAGGTGCAGAAAGCGGCGCTGGAACTCAACTACGTGGTCAACCCCGCCGCCCGTGCCCTCGCCTCTGCACAGGGCCACTCCGTGGTGGTGCTGGTGCCGTCGCTGTCCAACCTGCTGTTCATCGACACCCTGGAAGCCATTCATCAGGTGTTACGTCCCAAGGGCTTCGAGGTGCTGATCGGCAACTTCCACTACTCGCGCGACGAAGAAGAAAACCTGCTGCGCAACTACATGGCCTATCAGCCAAGGGGCTTGCTGCTGACCGGTTTCGACCGCACTGAAAGCTCGCGACGCATGATCGAGGCCAGCAACATCCCGTGCGTGTACATGATGGAGCTCGACAGCGCTGCGGGCGTCAATTGCGTGGGCTTTTCGCAGTTGGCCGCCGGTGAAACGGCGGCGCAACATTTGCTGTCCCGCGGTCGCAAGCGCCTGGCCTACATCGGCGCCCAGCTGGACCAGCGCACCCTGTTGCGCGGCGAAGGTTTTCGCAAGGCGCTGCAACAGGCCGGGCTGTACGACCCAGATCTGGAGGTCCTGACTCCGCGCGCATCCTCCGTTGGCCTGGGCGGCGAGTTGTTCATGCAGTTACTGGCCAGTCATCCAGACGTCGATGCCATCTTCTTCGGCAACGACGACCTGGCCCAGGGTGCGTTGCTCGAAGCCATGCGGTTCGGGATCAAGGTTCCGGAGCAGGTGGCAATCCTGGGCTTCAACGACCTGCCGGCCTCAGCGCACATGGTGCCGCGCCTGAGCAGCATCAGCACACCGCGCGAGGCCATCGGCCGGCGTTCGGCGGAGTTGATGCTGACCTTGCTGGCAGGCAACACCGTGGCCAGGTCGGTGCTGGACATGGGGTTTGAGTTGAAGGTGCGCGAGAGCACGTAAATCCCGACGATTCTGGAAAAACGCGCCCCCCTGCGCAAGGAGGCCGGTGTCATTGGTTGGCCATCAGCTCCACAAACGCCAACGCGCCCTTCTGCAGCGGCTGGCTCTTGAGCCACACCGCATGCACCGGCAGCACCAGGCCATTCTCGATATTGCGGAAATTCAGGCGCTGCAGCCGGCCGGCGTCGAGTAATGGCTGCACCACCGACTGCGGAAAATTGCCCCAACCCAACCCGGCTTCAACCATGTCCAGCGCCATCGCCAGGGTGTCGGTGCGCCAATGGGACTCGCCCAACAGCGGCCGGGTGTCACTGATGGGCAGATCACGGCTGGCGACGATGATCTGGCGCAGGTGCACCAGGTCTTCCAGAAACAGCTCCTGCCCCGGTACCAGCGGATAGTCCGCCGAGAGTGTGGCAATCATCCGTTCCGAACCGACAAACTGGAAGCGTTCGAGCACGTTCATGTTCAGCCCGGCGAACGCCAGGCACACGCTGACCCTGCCGCTGTGCAGCATGGCCAACACGTCATCTTGCGCAGCGGTGAACAGTTCAATGTCCAGTAACGGAAAACGCCGGGCGATGACCTTGATCGCGGCCAACACCGCGCGCTTGTCCAGGTCGGCCACCACCCCAATCGACAACTTGCTTTCCAGCCCCAACGACAGCTCGATAGCGTGCACCTGCAACTGCTTGAGCTGCTCGGCGATCAACCGTGCATGGGGCACCAGCGCCGCAGCCATGGCGGTCGGCACCGGTTCGCGATGGCTGCGATCGAACAACAGGTAACCGAGTTCAGCCTCCAGGTTGGCGATACCCATACTGACCGCCGACGGCACCCGGCCCAAAGACCGAGCGGCAGCAGAAAACGACCCGCGCTCAATTACGGCAAGAAACAGTTCGATGCTGTCGCTGTTGAAACTCATGTTTAACCTGTCAATAAAACTGAAAGCATCTGACTTTTTCTGTCACCCCTATTGAAGCTATCTTGCGCCGCCTCCGCCAGTGGGTTCAACACATCTGGCTTTTTTTATTCGTCGCAAGAGGTTGTATTCATGCAAGGTGTCAAACGAAAGCTGGTCTATGTGTCGCTGTATGAAATCATCGGCATGACATTCTCGGCACTTGGCCTGGCGCTGTTGTCGGGCACATCGCCCGGCAGCACCGGTCCCCTGGCGGTGATCATTACCACCATCGCCGTGACCTGGAATTTCATCTACACCTCGCTGTTCGAGCGCTGGGAAAGCCGTCAGGTGTCGCGTACCCGCACCGTGAAACGGCGCATCGCCCATGCAGTGGGATTTCAACTAACCTTGATAGTGTTTCTGATCCCGTTGATCGCCTGGTGGATGAACATCAGCCTGGTACAAGCCTTCCTGCTGGACCTGGCACTGATCATCTTCATCCCCTGCTACACGTTCGCGTTCAACTGGTTGTTTGATCGCACCTTTGGTTTGCCCGCTTCTGCACTACCGGACCCGGCCTGATTGCCAGTCGGACACTACCCTGTCAGATTCCTGAAGCGGCTGAACGCTAAAGGAGTAGCTCGATGGAACATGCACTGAAGATTCTTGGTAAAGCGTCCTCGATCAACGTCAGAAAAGTCCTGTGGACCTGCGACGAACTGGGCGTTTCCTACGAACGTGAGGACTGGGGCAGCGGCTTCGCGTCAACCCACAGCCCCGAATTCATCAAGCTCAACCCCAACGCCCAGGTGCCGGTGATCATTGACGAGGCCGGCGTGTTGTGGGAATCCAACACCATCTGTCGCTACCTCGCGGGCAAGCACCATCACACCGAACTGCTGCCTGGCGAACCGGCAGCCCGGGCCCGCGTCGAGCAATGGATGGACTGGCAGGCCACCGAACTCAATCGTTCCTGGAGTTATGCGTTCACCGGGCTGGTGCGTCGGGATCCGGAGTTCCTTGACCCGCACCTGATCGCCACCGGGGTGCGCGGCTGGAACCAGAAAATGGCCATACTCGAGCAACAGCTCAAGGCCACCGGTGCCTATGTCGCCGGGCCGCATTTCACCGTGGCCGACATCGTCATCGGCCTGTCGATCAACCGCTGGCTGATGACCCCCATGGATCGCCCCGACCTGCCCGCCGTCGATGAGTATTTTCAACGGCTGGCGCAACGCCCGGGGTTTCTCAGGCATGGCTGCAATGGCTTGCCGTGAAGGTGGGTGAGTTCAATCGCGGCGGTCAGTTCAACTGTAACGTCGAGTTGAACTGACTGATCGCATCCACCACATGTCGCGAGCCCTGCTGGATTTCCAGGATCACCTCCCCGGCTTCGTTCGCCAGTTCAACCCCAAGCCCTGTGCGGCTCAGGCTCGACTGCATGCTCGTCACCGCACTCAGCGACAGGTCATGGTTCTTGCGTACCACTTCGACAATCTCCAGCGTCGCCTGGCTGGTCCTCGCTGCCAGGCTGCGGACTTCGTCGGCCACCACCGCAAAACCACGGCCGTGCTCCCCCGCCCGGGCCGCTTCGATGGCGGCGTTGAGTGCCAGCAGATTGGTCTGATCCGCAATGCCGCGAATGGTCTGGACAATGGTGCCGATGATTTCGGACTGCTTGCTCACAGCATCAATGCTCAGTGCCGCCTCATTCAGGTCGCGGGAAATGTCCTGGATGATCTGCACGGTCTGCTGCACCACCTGGGAACCTTTCTGTGCGCAGGCGTCGTTTTGTACCGACGTGCTGTGGGCCGATTCGGCAGCGGTCTGCAGGGTGGTGACCTGAGGCGTGATGTCACTGGCGAACTTGACGACTTTGTACAGGCGCCCCTTGGCATCGAACAGCGGGTTGTAGGACGCTTCCAGGAACACCGTATGACCGTACTTATCTCTGCGCTCGAAACGGTGCGAGTGATATTCACCGCGATTGAGCGAGGCCCAGAATGCTTTGTAGGCCTGCGACTCGCTCTCAGCTCGATGGCAAAAAAGGCTGTGGTGCTGGCCCACGACTTCGTTCAGCGAGTAATGCATGGTTTTGAGGAAGTTATCGTTGGCCGTGATAACGGTACCGTCCGGCTTGAATTCGATGACGGCCATGGAGCGCCCGATAGCGGCGAGCAGGCTGTCGTTTTCGTGCTCCCGATTGATCCGGGCGGTGATGTCCGCCGCGACTTTCATCACGCTGCGCACCTGCCGATCAGCCCCGTAAACCGGCATGTAGCTGGCCTCCAGCCAGACTTCCCGACCGTTCCTGTCCAGGCGCTGGAACGTACCACTGACCGGCTCGCCCCGCGCCAGGTCCCGCCACAGTTTCGCGTATTCCTCGCTGCGGTAAAAAGCCTCCTCACAAAAAATCCGGTGGTGCTTGCCGCGCACTTCCTCGGCGCTGTAACCCATGGTGCTGCAGAAATTCTCGTTGGCATCGATGACGATGCCATCAGGCGTGAACTCGATGATTGCCATCGACCGGCTGACCGCAGCCAGCTTGGCATTGGCTTCGGTCAACGCGCCGCTGAAGCGCTCGATTTCCAGCAGGTCAGCCTTGTGATGTAGGTTAAACATGTCGTATCACCCTAAGCACGGTCTTTTGATTGAAGAAAGTTCGGCCTTTCTACGTATCCACCACAATGCTCCATGGAACATGGCATACGCCCCCCCATTAAATGGAGGGTTCGCTCAGGTGATAAATGATGTTCAATCGGAGGGTCCATGGTGCGACGCTCTTATCAAGACATCCTTCTCTTGATAGCCCGGAATCGAGCCAAACCTGACAGTCTCATGAGTAACTCCCTTTCGCGTACCACTCCTTGTTACGAGTCAGCATAGACAGGCAATAACCGTACGCAAGGCCACTAGTCGGCCATTACGCAGCATAAATTGAACTTTTTTCAGCGGGCGAACTTTACGGGCATCGCGGGGGACGTGATGCTTGCGCCGCACAGCCGTGCAGCAGGAGCCCGAGGACCGGGCTCCCTTTTTGCGGGATCAATGGCCGAACACGTCCACCTTCTTGGCCTTCTTGTCCGCGCGCTTTTCATCAGCGGTTTTCGCCGGTTTTTTCTTCGCTGCTTTCTTTGAATCCATGCCTTTGGCCATGATACGTACTCCACTCATACGGGATGTGAGATCAGGTATACACCTATCGCCGTGCGCGCGTTCTTTTATAATCCCAGGCTTTGCGCACCAACAGACCGAACCCATGCCCGACACCCAGTACACCCTGCTCGCCGAGCCCTTGTGGCCGCTGATGAACAAGTTTTATCGAAGCCATCAATCGTCGATGAAAGCCGTGCGCGACGCCCAGCTATGGGTCGCCAGGCGTGAACAAATCATCGGTGCATTGTGTTTGCGGCCGGTGGCGGACGGGCATTGGTTGACCGGACTGTTTGTTGACCCGGGTTGTCGTGAACAGGGGATCGCGGGCGCGTTGATCGCCGAGGCCATCAAGGGGCTGCAGGGGCCGGTGTGGTTGTTCTGTCATCCGGACTTGCGCGGCTTCTATGAGCGCCGGGGGTTCAGCTTCGACCCGGTGCTGCCGTATGCGATGGCTGAACGGTTGAGTCGTTATGCGCGCAGCAAGCCGATGATTGCGATGGGGGCAGGCCTGTAACCCGCCCCTGTGGGAGGGCCCTATTGCATGAGGTAAATTCTGGTCAGTCGTCAGCGTTCGGGTCGAGGTCCGGGAACATCACTTCAGTGAAGCCAAACTTGCTGAAATCGGTGATGCGCGACGGGTACAGTCGTCCGATCAGGTGATCGCACTCATGCTGCACCACCCGGGCATGGAAGTCCGAGGCAAAACGCACAATGGGTTGGCCTTTAGGATCAAAACCTTCGTAGCGGATTTCCCGATACCGATTAACCGCACCGCGCAGGCCCGGGACCGACAGGCAGCCTTCGAACCCCTCCTCCATCACCGGACTCAGCGGCGTGATCAGCGGGTTGATCAGGATGGTCTGCGGCACGGCCTCGGCATCCGGGTAACGTTCACTGTGCTCGAACCCGAAGATCACCAATTGCAGGTCAACGCCGATTTGCGGAGCGGCCAGGCCGACACCGCCAACGCTCTCCATGGTCTGGAACATATCGTCGATCAACTGCCACAACTCCGGCGAGTCGTACATTTCGACAGGCACCGGCGGGGCGATGCGCAGCAGTCGCTCATCGCCCATTTTCAGGATTTCACGGATCATTTGATGACTTCGTCAGTGGATGGCTTGATCGAGTGATCCCGACCCAGTCCGGAAACATGTTGTTTAGGCTCTTCGGCGAGCTCACCGGGGACTTTCTCGCCCGGGTCCTTGCCTTCGCTGGACATGTGTTCGATCACCGCATTCATCTCCGCCCCGAGTAACAACACGGCAGCAGAAATGTAGAAATACAGGAGCAACACGATGATCGCGCCGATACTGCCATACATGGCGTTGTAGTTGGCGAACTCCTTCACGTACAAGCCAAAACCCACGGACGCGAGTATCCATACCACCACCGCCAGCACCGAGCCTGGGGTGATGAAACGGAACTCCTGTTTGACGTCAGGCATCACGTAGTAGATCAACGCCACCGCCACCATCAGCAGGATCACCACCACAGGCCAGCGGGCGATGGTCCACAGGGTCACGATGAAATACTCCATGCCCACCTGCGCGGCGATCCAGCCCATCACCTGCGGCCCGAGCACCATCAGCGCCGCCGCGATCAGCAGCATGCCGGCAATGCCGATGGTGTAGAAAATCGACAGCGGCAGACGTTTCCACGCCGGACGTCCTTCGACCACGTCATAGGCAGCGTTCATCGCACTCATCAACAGGCGTACGCCGGCAGACGCGGTCCACAGCGCGATCACGATACCTACCGAGAGCAACCCGCCCTTGGATTGCTGCAGCTGGTCGATCACCGGGTTCACCTGCTCCACGGCCTGGGGCGGCAACACCAGCTCCGACTGCAGGCGCAGCCAGGAGAAGAAGTCCGGCAGGTGCAGAAAACCGATCAGGGCGATCAGGAACAGAATGAAGGGGAATAGCGAGAACAACATCTGGTAGGCCAGCGCCGACGCATAGGTCGACATCTCGTCATCGATGAATTCGGTGACCGTGCGCACCATCACGCGGTGGATGGGCAGACCTTTCATGTCCGGGAAAATCATTAGCGTCTCCTTTCGCCGCAAAAATCGGGTTCAAGTCGGGGCGACTCAGGGGCCGTTGCCATCAATGTAGCCTGCATCAAAATAGCCTTGTCCGGCGGCTTTGAAACAAATTCTGTGTTCAAGTTCCAGCTGAAACAAAAACGGCCATCCGCAGATGGCCGTTCATAATAGCTTCACAGGCCCGATCAGGCCTTGTCGACGCCTTTCTTTACCGCGTCTTTGGCGTTGCCCACTGCTTGCTGAGCTTCGCCTTTCTTTTCCTGCACTACGCCTTCGGCACGCATCTTGTCGTTACCGGTAGCCTTGCCTACGCCCTGTTTGACGTTACCGACTGCTTCGTTAGCTACGCCTTTTACTTTATCGCCAGTGCTGCTCATGGTGTCTCTCCTGTGAACAATTGAACGAACAAAAGTGCTTACAGAAAGATTGACCGGAGGGGTTTGCCGGGAGTTTCATTTTTTTGCGCAGAAGATTTCATCGATCCCGGCAGGTTGGGCTTTATGTTTGCCCGCCAACACCCGAGAATGCACAACGTATTCAGGCCATGGCGCTGAAGATCCAACCCCGTAGGAATGTTATGAAACTCGATAAAAAGCAGGCCATTGCCCGCAGAAACCAGGAACTCGGCGGTGCTGTGCTTGGCGTCAACAACTGCCATTTCACCGAATTGAACCGCAACCGCAATATCTGGTGGTTCGACATCCCGGTAGCACGCCTGGCCATTGGTCAGTACGAGTGGGTGCACCTGCTGATGCACACACCGGACACCGACGAACTGCTGCACCTGAAAGTGCCCACGGTGTTCCTGCGTGAGAAGCTTGAAGGGCTGGTGGTGCGCAACGAGGGCAAACGCAAGGCAGCCCTGAGCCTGGAACTGAGTGCCGACAAAGATTCGTACCTGCAAGACATGCGTCCAGCGGGCACCAACGTCAACTTCGCGCCGTTCCGCCTGTAATCGTCGGGGTAGAAGGACTGGCCGTTTGCGCGTGAGACGAAGCCCTCGGCTCATTTCGGGCGAGGGTTTTCCCGTAGTTACTCACCAAGTGGTCCACCCCGGATGGATGGCGTTTGATCAGTTTCAGCACCAGGTCCCGATCGACTTCACCGCGGCGATACGGCTCCCGTTGTTTTAGTTGCAGCCACAATTTCAGCAATCGATTATTGAACGACGCGATTTCAGGTACCTCGTCATAGCCAGGATTATTGAGCAACATCTCCACCAGCGCCGGCAGGTGGAGCTGCAGCGCGCCGTCATCCAAGCGGTTCACTTGCTCGATCACCGATCGCATTAAGGGGTTTTTCAGATTCTGATAAGTGGGATTGATGCTGTGGATAGTCACCAATAAATTGCTAATGCCCGTCTCGGAACAATAGGCGTTAAGCTGACGTTCTCTGTCGCTGGTGATGGGCCCTAGCAGAGTTTCCTCGATAAACTTTTGACTCAAGGACATCTGCGCGTCGGTGAGATTCGCGCCACTGAAGTCCACGTCATCAAGGTCAAGGTTGGTTAGGTTGGCCCCGCTAAGATCGCAGTCCACGAAAATGACTTTTATGAGTTTCGCTGAGAAAAAATTGTTGCCACTGAAGTTCACGTCAACACAGTCAACGTTGGATAGTTCGGCCCAAGAAAAATTGCAGCCTGAGTAATGGCCAGATTTGATCATCGTCCTGCCCACCCTGGCGCCAACGAACAACACGTCTTCACAACAAAGGTTGGTTAGGACGGCTCCACGAAAATTGCACTGTGAGAGGATGGTATTTTTGAATGTCGCCCCGGACAAGATGGCCGCCTCGAAATTCGATTCCCCAAGATTGAAATTCTGATACAGCCGGTTTGTCAGGTCTTCGTAGGTAAAGTTACGTCCTCTAAGATCGATGACAGAGGTCCGCGAATCAGGCCTGCTGCCCCCGGATAAATTCGCAACTTCGTTTTGGTTACGGGCCCAACCTGCCCGAACAGGTGGCTCGAGCGAGGAGTCATCGCCAGTGCGCATCCCACCGAGATGAGTTTTCATCACTGATCCTTTTAGCCTTTCTTGGGAAGCGATTGCGTTTGTTGGTGCGTCGGTCAGTGTCAAGCCACGCTTGGGAAAGGGGAGGTCGACGTTGCTGGCGCGCTTCAGTTTCTTGGTAACAGGCATGGACTCTTTGGTTAGGAGGCCCGTGAGGATAGGGTTATCACTCACGAGCGAAGAGGTGTTGGTCTTTATCTGCGGCATAAGCATCACTCCATGAAAGATGGCATTGGCCAGGAGCCCGCAATCAAATCACGCCCCCATACCCAAGACTTTCAGAAAACGCACAACGGGCTGATGCATGCGTGCGGCAGTGCGAGCCATTGCGGAATCGCGCGCAAAAAAAATCCGCCAGCCGTTTCGGGCTGCGGATTTTTCGACGGTTCCAATGATCAGCCAGCGTCCCCCGATTGGCAGGCGACGCCAGTTGCCATTCAGGCCTTCTTCAGGCCCAGCTTCTTCAACTCCTCGTCGCGCAATTCGCGCCGCAGGATCTTGCCGACGTTGGTGGTCGGCAGCGCATCGCGAAACTCCACGGAGCGCGGCACCTTGTAGCCGGTGACATTGGCACGCATGTGCTCCATCACCGTTTCCTTGGTCAGGGTCACGCCCGGCTTGACGACGATGAAGAGCTTGATCGCTTCACCCGACTTCTCGTCCGGCACGCCAATCGCTGCGCACTGCAACACGCCTGGCAGGGTCGCCAGCACGTCTTCCAGCTCGTTGGGATACACGTTAAAGCCGGACACCAGGATCATGTCTTTCTTGCGATCGACAATACGCATGTAGCCATCCGGCTGGATCAGGGCGATGTCACCGGTCTTCAGCCAGCCTTCGCTGTCGAGGATTTCATCGGTGGCGTCCTGGCGCTGCCAGTAACCCTTCATCACCTGCGGCCCTTTCACGCACAGTTCACCGATTTCACCCAGCGGCTGTTCCACACCGGCATCATCGATGATCTTGCACAGGGTCGACGGTACCGGAATGCCGATGGTGCCGATCTGGATGTGCTGGATCGGATTCACCGTGGCCACCGGACTGGTTTCGGTCATGCCGTACCCTTCACAGATGGAGCAACCGGTGACCGCCTTCCAGCGCTCGGCGGCCGCCAGCTGCAAGGCCATGCCGCCTGACAGGGTCACCTTCAGGGCTGAGAAGTCCAGCTTGCGGAAACCTTCGTTGTTGCACAGCGCAACGAAGAGCGTATTGAGGCCGACAAAACCGCTGAACTTCCACTTCGACAACTCCTTGACCATCGCCGGCAGGTCGCGCGGGTTGCTGATGAGGATGTTGTGGTTGCCGATCAACATCATCGCCATGCAATGGAAGGTGAAGGCGTAGATGTGGTACAGCGGCAGCGGCGTGATCAGGATCTCGCAACCTTCATTCAGGTTGGACCCCATCAGCGCCTTGCACTGCAGCATGTTCGCCACCAGGTTGCGATGGGTGAGCATCGCGCCCTTGGCCACGCCGGTGGTGCCGCCAGTGTATTGCAACACGGCCACATCGCTGCTGGCCGGGCAGGCTTCGGTGACTGGCTGGCCGTGGCCCTTGCTCAATACGTCGTTGAACTTGATCGCCTTGGGCAAGTGATAGGCTGGGACCATTTTCTTCACGTACTTGATGACGCTGTTGATCAGCAGGCGCTTGAGCGGCGGCAGCAGGTCGGCGACTTCGGTGACGATGACGTGCCTGACCCCGGTCTTGGGTACCACGGTCTGCGCCAAATGGGCCATGTTGGCCAGGCAGACCAGGGCCTTGGCACCGGAGTCGTTGAATTGATGTTCCATTTCCCGCGCGGTGTACAGCGGGTTGGTATTGACCACGATCAGCCCGGCGCGAATCGCGCCGAAGACGGCCACCGGGTACTGCAACACGTTCGGCAATTGCACGGCGATTCGATCGCCTGGCTGCAAGTCGGTATGCTGTTGCAGATAAGCGGCGAAGGCGCCCGACAGTTCGTACAATTGACCGTAGGTGAGTGTCTTGCCCAGGTTGCTGAACGCCGGCTTGTTGGCGAAGCGTTGGCAGGACTGCTTCAGCACTGCCTGAATATTCGGGTACTCGTCCGGATTGATGTCGGCAGCAATCCCGGCAGGGTACTTATCCTTCCAAAAGTCTTCGATCATGGAAGCCCACTCCTCAGCAACGCGAATTCAGCACCGCATTTGATGCGATTATTATTGGTGTTTGATCAGAGGCAAAACCGGCGTTTTCCAAAGGCCGGCAAGTCCCAAAGCGCGCCGAGAGTAGCAGCTTTGCCAAGGGTCGACTAGAGCCAAAAGTGGGCTCTATAGTCACAATGGTGACTCTTGAATATCTTATAGTCAGTTTTAGAGCAAAAATTCTATAGGTCGCCTGGAAGCAAAAGATCGCAGCCTTCGGCAGCTCCTACAGAGGAACGCATTCTCATGTAGGAGCTGGCGAAGGCTGCGATCTTTTGACGTCATCCAGCCCTAGTGATCACTAAGCAATATCACGCAACTCCCGCCGCAATATCTTGCCCACCGGCGTCATCGGCAATGATTCGCGTAACACAATATGCTTGGGTACTTTGTAAGCCGTGAAGTTTTCCTTGCAGTAGGCCTTCAGCTCTTCAAGGCTGACCCCGGACTCGCGCGCCACCACAAACAATTTCACCGCCTCCCCCGAGCGCTCATCAGGTACACCGATCACCGCGCAGTTGGCGACTTTCGGGTGAGCCATCACCACGTCCTCGATCTCGTTCGGGTACACGTTGAAACCCGAGACGATGATCATGTCCTTCTTGCGATCAACGATGCGCACGAAACCATCCGGGTCGATCACCGCAATATCGCCGGACTTGAACCAGCCCTCGGCATCCAGTACTTCGGCTGTCGCCTCAGGCTTGTGCCAGTAGCCTTTCATGATCTGCGGGCCCTTGATGCACAGCTCGCCGCGTTCGCCCAAGGCTTGCTCGACGCCCTCATCGTTGATGATTTTCAGCGTGGTACCCGGTACTGGCAGGCCCACCGTACCGATGCGCGACTTGTCACCGTAGGGGTTGGTGCAAGCCACAGGTGACGTTTCGGTCAGGCCGTAGCCTTCGGTGATGCGGCATCCGGTGAGTTTTTCCCAGCGCTCGGCAGTGGCCTTGACCAACGCAGTGCCACCGGAATTAGTCAGCTTGAGGCTGGAGAAGTCCAGGGTCTTGAAATCAGGATGATCCATCAACGCGACAAACAAAGTGTTCAACCCCAGCAACGCAGAAAAACGCCAGTTCTTCAGTTCCTTGATAAAGCCCTTGATGTCCCGTGGATTGGTGATCAGCACGTTATGGTTGCCGGTGACCATCATGCACATGCAGTTCGCCGTGAAGGCATAGATGTGATACAGCGGCAGCGGCGCAATCATCACCTCCTGCCCTTCACGCAGCAGCGGCTGGCCGTCGGTACCGAACTGACCGAGGCAGGCCCGCGCCTGTTGCATGTTCGCCACCAGGTTGCCATGGGTCAGCATCGCGCCCTTGGCCAGGCCAGTGGTGCCGCCGGTGTACTGCAGCACCGCGACATCGTCGAGGCCGGCGTTCAACGGCTTGATCCCCTGCCCCTTGCCCATGCGCAGCGCGCTCTTGAAGGAGATGGCCTGGGGCAGTGAATAGGCCGGAACCATTTTCTTCACTTTGTCGACCACGGTATTGATCAGCCAGCCCTTCGCGGCCGGCATCAGGTCGCCCATTTTGGCTTCGATCAAGTACTGGATGTCGGTGTCCGGCAGCACTTCCTGGACCTTTTGCCCGAACATGTTCAGGTACACCAGCGCCCGGGCACCGGAATCCTTGAATTGATGACGCATTTCCCGCGCGGTGTACAACGGGTTGGTATTGACCACGATCAGGCCGGCACGCAAGGCGCCAAACACGGCGATCGGGTAATGCAGGACGTTCGGCATCTGTACCGCGATGCGATCGCCTGGCACCAGGTCGGTATGGGCTTGCAGGTAACCGGCAAACGCGGCGCTGTAGCGTTCAAGTTCGGCGTAGGTCAGGGTCACGCCCATGTTGCTGAATGCCGGGCGGTCGGCGAATTTCTTGCAGGAACGCTCGAACACCTCAATGACCGACTTGTAGGCCCCAAGGTCGATGTTCAGGGGTACGCCGGCCGGGCGTTTGTCATTCCAGAAATCAGGTTGCATTATTCTTGTCCTCTTTACCTGAACCTATCCGGGCCGCTGTTCTGTCAGTTTCGTCAGACCTGACGCGAAAAGCGGAGCTTCACGGACACTAGCAGTTATGGCGAATCAGGCAAACATGACCGGTACCGTCATTGATCGTGTGAATCTTCCTGCCGTGGTGTAAGGCAGTTCGCACGGCCGCACCCGGAATGCGCTATACAATGCATCGACCCAGCGCAAAGGAATCGCCATGATCCACGACACTTTCTGGCTGACCGCGAGTGACCGCAGTCGCCTGTTCGTCAATCAGTGGCTACCCACAGCTCCCCTGAAAGCCATCGTGCTGCTGGCCCACGGCATGGCGGAGCACAGCGCCCGCTACCAGGGCCTGGCGCAAAAACTCTGCGACCAGGGCTACGGTGTCTATGCCCCCGACCTGCGGGGACATGGCAAAACCGCCGAAAATGGAACCCTGGGGCATTTCGCCGACGATGATGGCTGGTGCAAGGTCGTCGGCGACCTGGCGAGCCTCAATCAGCACGTCGGTCAGCAGCATCCCGGGGTGCCGATCCTGCTGATCGGCCATAGCATGGGCAGCTACATCGCCCAGGCCTATCTGCTGCACCACAGCGCCAGCCTGCACGGCGCCGTGCTGAGCGGCTCGAACTTCCAGCCCGTGGCGCTTTATCGCGCAGCCCGGCAGATCGCCCGCGCCGAACGGCTGCGCCAAGGCCCCAAGGGCCGCAGTGCGCTGATCGAGTGGTTGTCGTTCGGCTCGTTCAACAAGCATTTCAAGCCGGTACGCACGCCTTTTGACTGGCTGAGCCGCGACCCGGCCGAAGTCGACAAGTACATCAACGACCCGCTTTGCGGCATGCGCTGCACCAATCAGCTGTGGGTCGATTTGCTGGGCGGCTTGCAGCAAATCAGCAAAGCGTCCAATCTCGCGCAGATCGATCCGGGCCTGCCGCTGCTGGTGATAGGCGGCGAATGTGATCCGGTGAGTGAAGGCAAGCGTCTCAAAGGTCTGGCCAATGCCCTGCGCAAGGCCGGCAGCCAGAATCTGCATCTGATTATTTACCCCCAGGCCCGGCATGAACTCTTCAACGAGATCAACCGCGATCAGGTTATCGACGATCTGTTGGACTGGATCGAGCAGGCACTGAGCCACCGCCGACCCACCCGGTCGGAATAGTTTTTTTGCGATTTATTTATTCGTGACAGGAATTGAAACAGATGACCCAGGTTACCAACACCCCTTATGAAGCCCTCGAAGTCGGCCAGACCGCCAGCTACAGCAAAACGGTCGAAGAGCGCGACATCCAGTTGTTCGCTGCGATGTCCGGCGATCACAACCCGGTGCACCTGGACGCCGAATATGCTGCAGGCACCATGTTCAAGGAGCGTATCGCCCATGGCATGTTCAGCGGCGCCTTGATCAGCGCAGCCGTGGCCTGCGAACTGCCCGGGCCGGGGACTATCTATATCGGCCAGCAGATGAGCTTCCAGAAGCCGGTAAAGATTGGCGATACTTTGACCGTGCGCCTTGAAATCCTCGAAAAACTGCCGAAGTTTCGTGTGCGCATTGCTACACGCGTATTCAATCAGCGGGATGAGCTGGTGGTGGATGGCGAAGCGGAGATTCTGGCACCGCGCAAGCAGCAGACCGTGACGTTGACGACATTGCCGGCGATCAGCATCGGTTGAAGGGCAAAAGATCGTCCACCAGCCGCCCGAGCCTGCAGACGATTTTCAGACGCAAAAAAACGCCGGATCAACCGGCGTTTTTTTTGGCTGCCACGAACGCTTACGAGCGAGCGCGAGCCTGGTTACGCAGGGCTTTCACCTGGTCGTGGTTGCGCTGTACGCCGTGGTACTGACGCTCAACCAGGTCACGAATGCCCACCAGATTGTGCTTGTTGATTTTTTCGATGGCTTCTTTGTAAGCCTTCAGCGCATGGTCTTCACCGCGCTCGGCTTCGTTCAACACGGCTTCTTCATCCTTGCCGGTGAACATGGCCTTCACATCAACCCAACGTCGGTGCAGATCGCCGCTGACGCTGGTGGAAGTTTCCGGATCGCCACCCATGGAGCGCACGGCTGCCTGCAGTTCTGCGGCGGCGGTTGCGCAATCAGCGGAACGGGTCACGAACAGGGTTTTCAGTTCAGGGTGCTTGATGTCTTCAGCGCAGGTCTTGAACCCTTCCTGACCGTCTTTGCTGACTTCGATCAGGTCGTTGAGTACAGAGATGGCTTCTTTATTCATGTCGGTCATTTTTCAATTCCTTGCGGGTTGATGAAAGATGCAATAGCTATTGCACCCTGCATGCCAGCTTTTCACTGAAAACAAATTGCTTGAATTTCAATGGCTTATGTTTTATCGCGAAATCTGTATCCGCTTCTTTTGCATGATCTGTCATTTGGCCTGCATGCAGAATGCCTGTATTTTCAAATGTGACTGAATCAAGACGACCCATTGATGAACCCGCAAAAGCTCGAACTGCTGATTACTCGCCAAATGCCCTTTGGAAAATACAAAGGACGCATCATTGCCGACCTCCCCGGCCAGTACCTCAACTGGTTTGCCCGGGAAGGTTTCCCCCACGGCGAACTGGGCGGGCTGCTGGCCCTGATGCAGGAGATCGACCACAACGGCCTGTCGGAGCTGCTTGAACCGCTGCGCGCCAAACACGGCAAACCTGCCCCGCGTCATTGAAGACTGAGTAAGCCATGCCCGATAACACCCGCCGCGCCCGTGATGAGCTGTTCTGGCTGACGTTTGCCGATCGTTACTCGAAGGAACCTGGCCCGATCAATCTTGAAAACGGTTATTTCGGCCGAATGTCGCGCACGGTGGTCGAGGAATACCAGCGCAACATCGAGCTGATCAACCGCAGCAACTCGGTTCATGTGCGCCAGCGCTTCGAACAGATCGAAAGCCTGGAGATTCGCGCGCAGCTGGCGGAGCTGATGGGTGTGCGGGCCCAAGCCGTTGCCCTGACCCGTAACGCCAGCGACGCCCTGCAATCGCTGATCCGCAATTACAACCGCCTGCAGCCGGGCGATCAGGTGCTGATCTGCGACCTCGAATACGACACGGTAAAAGGAGCCATGCGCTGGCTGGCGCGTTATCGCGGTGTGGAGGTGATAGAGATTGATCACCAGCACCCGGCCTCTTTCGACTCGCTGCTGGCCAGTTACCGTGAGGCTTTCGAGCGTTACCCACGGCTCAAGCTGATGGCACTGACCCACGTCACCCATCGCACCGGGCTGGTCATGCCAGTGCAGGCCATTGCGGCGGCTGCGCGGGAACACGGCATCGATGTGATCCTCGACGGCGCCCATGCGCTGGGGCAGATGAAGTTCAAACTCGAAGAGCTGGGCATTGCCTTCGCCGGTTACAACCTGCACAAGTGGATAGGGGCGCCGCTGACTCTGGGTTTCATGTACATCGCCCCGGAACGCCTGGCCGATATTGACCCGGACATGGGCGAGATGCATTTCCCGCTCAACGACATTCGCGCCCGCACGCCCTACAGCACCCCCAATATCCCGGCGCTGCTGACGCTGCCGCTGGTGTTCGAGGAACACCTGGCCATGGGCGGCTCCGCAGCCAAAGGCGCGCGGCTTAATTATCTGCGCAATGAGTGGGTCCGGGTGGTGCGGGATTGGCCGGGTATCGAGGTGATGACCCCGGACGACCCACGGTTGTATTGCGGGATAACTTCGATGCGGTTTACCCGGCATGCGGATCAACAGGTGATGGTCGACCGGCTGTTGAACGAGTTCAACCTGTTTACCGTTGTACGCAGCGGCGCGGCGAGTGGACCCTGTATCCGCATTACACCGGGGCTGACGACCACAGCGGCGGATATCGCGGCGCTGATCAAGGCGCTGGACCAGTTGCGCTAATTCAACACCGCCCGCCTGCAGGAGCGAGCTTGCTCGCGAAAAACCTGAGACCGCCCAGGGGTGTCAGGTTTCCAGCGTTATCGTTAACGACCATCGCGAGCAAGCTCGCTCCTACAGGGTTATGGCGTACACGGTGGGGCTTTCTTCAGACAAAAAAAACGGTGCACCGACCAAGCGCACCGTTAAAGCCGTAGAACACACAACGACGTGTCAGGTAAAACCAATCAGTCCAGCAGCGCCAACGCCTCGGCAGTGCATTCCTGGATGCGGGCCCAGTCGCCGTTCCTGATCCACTGCGGATCAAGCATCCAGCTGCCGCCCACGCACATCACGTTTTTCAGCGCCATGTAGCTTTTGATGTTGGCCGGGCTTACGCCGCCAGTCGGGCAGAACTTAACTTCGCCGAACGGACCGCCCAAGGCTTTGATCGCCGCGACGCCACCGCTGACTTCCGCCGGGAACAGCTTGAAACGGCGATAGCCCAGGCCATAACCCTCCATGATCCCGGAAGCATTGCTGATCCCCGGCAACAGTGGAATCGGGCTGTCGACACTGGCTTCCAGCAGGTCACGAGTGATGCCTGGCGTGACGATGAATTGCGAACCCGCCGCCTCGGCCGCGGCCAGCATGCTGCGATCCAGCACGGTACCGGCACCGGTCATCAGTTCCGGGCGCTGCTCGCGCAGAATCTGGATGGCCTTGAGGCCGAACTGCGAACGCAAGGTCACTTCCAGTGCAGTCAGGCCACCGGCGGCAAGGGCATCGGCCAGGGGCAGGACGTCCTGCTCGCGAGCGATGGTGATGACCGGCAGAATCCGCGCCTTGGCGCAGAGGCTGTCGATCAGGGCAACTTTGTCCGCCATGGAAACGGTCGGGGGAGTGTTTTTCATAGCGGCTGATCCTTGGCTCATGGGCACCAGTAAATCTCTAACGTAGGTTGCAGAAACGCGCGAATCGGCATGGCGCCGACATCGTCACCGGCCAATGCGGCACTCAGGGTGGTCAGCTTGGACTGACCGCAAATCGATAGAACAGTGGTCTCGGCCGAAGCCAGCAGCGCACGACTCATGGTCAGGCGCTGATGCGGCACGGTCGGTGCCAGCATCGGATAGCAGCGTCGGGTGCCATCGGCTGCCAATGCTTCAGCCAGGTTCGGGCTGTTGGGGAACAGCGACGCGGTATGACCGTCATCGCCCATGCCGAGTATCAGCACGTCGATCGGCGGCAACTCTGCCAACAGGCGATCGGCTTGCTCGGCGGCCAGCTCCAGGTTCGCCGTGGCGCTGTACAGGCTCAGGAATTGCGCCTTGGCCGCCGGGCCTTGCAGCAGGTAGCGCTTGAGCAGCCCGGCATTGCTGTCGGCATGCTCGACCGGCACCCAGCGCTCGTCGGCCAGGGTGACAACCACCTTGGACCAGTCGAGCTTTTGCCTGGCCAGGTTCTGGAAAAATGCCACCGGGCTACGGCCACCGGACACCACCAGCGTCGCGGTGCCGCGAGCATCAATAGCGTCACTCAGCTGCTTGGCCACATTCAGTGCCAAGGCATCGGCCAACAGCACCGGGCTCTTGTACTCATGGGCGCTGACGCCCTGAGGCAGTTTCAAATCAGATATCGCCATACCACGACCTCCCGTCCCGCGTGATCAGTGCAATGGAGCTCATGGGGCCCCAGGACCCGGCCGCGTACGGCTTGGGCGCATCACCGGATTTTTTCCACCCGGCGATCAACTGGTCACACCACTTCCACGCGGCTTCGATTTCATCTTTACGGACAAACAGGTTCTGATTGCCGCGCATTACTTCCAGCAACAACCGTTCGTAGGCATCGGGAATCCGTGCGCTACGCCAGGTATCGGAAAAATTCAGCTGCAACGGACCGCTGCGCAGCTGCATGCCCTTGTCCAGGCCTTGCTCCTTGGTCATCACGCGCAAGGAAATGCCTTCGTCCGGTTGCAGGCGGATAATCAGCTTGTTGCTGATCTGCAAGCGCTGCTCCGGCGCGAAGATGTAGTGCGACGGTTCCTTGAAATGGATGACGATCTGCGACAGCTTCTGCGGCATGCGCTTGCCGGTACGCAGGTAAAACGGCACTCCGGCCCAGCGCCAGTTGCGAATGTCGGCGCGCAGGGCGACAAAGGTTTCGGTGTCGCTCTGGGTATTCGAATTCGGCTCTTCCAGATAGCCAGGCACCGGCTTGCCTTCGCTGTAGCCGGCGATGTACTGGCCGCGCACCACTTGGGTGGTCAGGCCTTCCGGGCTGATCGGCGCCAGCGCCTTGAGCACCTTGACCTTCTCGTCGCGAATACTGTCGGCGGACAGATCGGCTGGCGGGTCCATGGCGATCAGGCAGAGCAGCTGCAGCAGGTGATTCTGGATCATGTCGCGCAGCTGGCCGGCCTTGTCGAAGTAGCCCCAGCGGCCTTCGATCCCGACTTTCTCGGCCACGGTAATTTCCACGTGGGAGATGTAGTTCTGGTTCCACTGGGTTTCGAACAGGCTGTTGGCAAATCGCAGGGCGATCAGGTTCTGGACGGTTTCCTTGCCCAGGTAGTGGTCGATGCGATAGGTGCGGTTCTCCGGGAAAAACTCGGCCACCGCGTCGTTGACCGTGCGCGAGGATTCCAGGTCCGAGCCGATCGGTTTTTCCAGCACCACGCGGGTATTTTCAGCCAGGCCGACTTTCGCCAGGTTTTCGCAGATGGCGCCGTACACGGCGGCCGGGGTAGCGAAATAGGCGATGACTCGCTGGGCGCTACCGGCTTGCTCCGCCAGGGCGACGTAATCATCGGCCTTGAGGAAATCGACATGCAGGTAACTCAAGCGGGCGAGGAAACGCTCGACCACGGCTTCGTCCAGCTCCTTGGCGCCGACGTAGCGGCGCAGCTCCGTGGCGATAAACGCCAGGTGCTCCTGTTGGCTGCCCGGCTCACGGGCCAGCGCGATGATGCGCGTGTCCTCGTGCAGCAGGCCGGCGCCGTCAAGCTGGTAGAGAGCTGGAAACAGCTTGCGCAGGGCCAGGTCGCCAAGGGCGCCGAACAAGGCAAAGGTGCACGGTTCAACCGTAATCGAAGGCATGATGTTGGTTCTTTTATCAAGTTAAGCTACAAATACCTTTTTTCAAGGCATCGCTCAAGAGAAAATGTAGTAATAACCACAACATTTTCGCAAAATATGGATTGCGAGTGGTGGTCAGTCGGAGCCATCAGTAGGATAGGCCACCGTCACGGGCCTCACCAAAGGCTCAATTCGCATAGCCGAGCGGCTTTTTACAGGTGAATCAAGGAACATATATGGACCGCGTGCGAAATTTACTGGAACAGATCCAGAATCGCCTTGAAGACCTGAACAAGGCCGAACGCAAAGTCGCCGAGGTGATCCTGCTCAACCCACAGCAGGCCACCCGCTTCAGCATCGCCGCCCTCGCCCAGGCCTCGAAGGTCAGTGAGCCGACGGTCAACCGTTTCTGCCGTTCGTTCGGTGTCAGCGGCTACCCGGAACTCAAGCTGCAACTGGCCCAGAGCCTGGCCAGCGGGGCCGCGTATGTCAGCCGTGCGGTGGAGGCGGACGATAATCCGGAAGCCTATACCAAGAAGATTTTCGGCAGCGCCATCGCCTCCCTGGACAGCGCCCTGCAGGCCCTGGACCCGAACCTGATCAGCCGCGCTGTCGACCTGTTGATCCAGGCCCGGCAAATCCACTTCTTCGGCCTCGGCGCTTCAGCCCCGGTCGCGCTGGACGCGCAGCACAAGTTCTTTCGTTTCAACCTGGCCGTCACCGCCCATGCCGACGTACTGATGCAGCGCATGATTGCGTCGGTGGCACATACTGGCGAACTGTTCGTGATCATTTCCTACACCGGCCGCACCCGCGAGCTGGTGGAAGTGGCGCGCATTGCCCGGGAAAACGGCGCCTCGGTGCTGGGCTTGACCGCTGAAGGCTCGCCCCTGGCCAAGGCCAGCACCCTGAGCCTGAATATTCCACTGCCGGAAGACACCGACATCTACATGCCGATGACCTCGCGGATCATTCAGCTGACCGTGCTCGATGTGTTGGCCACCGGCATGACCCTGCGCCGGGGGGTGGACTTCCAACCGCATTTGCGCAAGATCAAAGAGAGCCTGAATGCGAGCCGGTATCCGGTGGGGGATGAGTTTAACTAAGCCCAACATCGGTGTTGCCTGGTCGGGCCTCATCGCGGGCAAGCCCGCTCCCACAGAGATCTTCAGTGAGCATGGATTCGTGTGCTTCGCAGATCCCTGTGGGAGCGGGCTTGCCCGCGATGAGGCCAGCCGCAACACCACCCATTCCGAGCTAAGCACCCACCCGCGCCTGCAAACTCAAATTCGCCTGCTCTCCCGGCGCCAGTCCCCGCCCACCGCCACTCGCCGCCTCGACACAGACGAATTCAGACATTTCGTTCCAGCTCACTCCCAGCAACGGCCGCGTCCCCGGGTGCCAGACCACGGTGTTTGCGTCATCCCCGGTATCGATGCACAACTGCCGCTGCCAGACAGGGTCCTTGAGCTGTAATTCGCCCTCGTGCTGGAACACGCGCTGGCAGCCACCATCCACCCGCAGTTCGCCTTCCTGCTGGCATGCCTGGCGGTTCAACTGGTCGTAACCTTGCACCCCATCGAGCCCAGACAGCGCTACCTCACCCACGTCGCCAATACGCCAGTAGGCATGCAAAGCCTGACTCAACTGACACGGCAGGCTGTCCTGGTGCTCAGTCGCCAGGCGCAGGTCCAGGCGCTCGCCAAGGTGCGCATGCAGGTCCACTTGCCAGTCGCACAGCTGCAGCTGCCAGTGCAGGCGCACGCCGTCGTCGTCCGTGCTGCTGTCGAGTAACTTCCAGTCGAGCAGACGCGCCCAGCCATGGGACGGCCAGGCGTTTTCGCTCGGATGGCGGCCATACCACGGCCAGCACACCGGCACCCCGCCTCGAATCGCGCCGACATGCGGCCACTTCGCCGCGCACCACAGCCAGGGTTTCTGGCCTTTGGGCTGGAAGTGCAGCAACTGCGCACCCTGGCGGCTGAACACCGCCTGGCAGAGCGGATGATCGATCACCAGCACGTCGCGCAGCTGATAGCGCTCCCACGCGAACACAGGACGCTCGCGCAAGGATTTGAAGAAGCGTTGTAGCGGATGCTCATGCATGTGCCGCAGTCCTGAAAATCATCTGTTACCGGGAAGTGCTCGCCCCAAAAAAAAGCGGACAGCCTTGGCCGTCCGCAAAAATGCGCACATGGAGAGAAGCTTATCGCAACAGCGTTAGAACACCGACTGAATTTTCAGGCCGGCCACAATCGCGTCGTCCACCTGATCCACACCACCGGGGTGCTTCACGTACTGCAGGTTGGGACGCACGGTCAGCCAGTTGGTAACGTGGAAACCGTAGTTGATTTCAGCGTTGTACTCAGTGTCCTGGATAGGCAGGAAGGCCGGGTTGTCGTAGTCGTCGATGCCATTGACGCCGTTGATCAGCTTGCGGTTTTTCTGCGCGTCTTCGTTGACGTGGATACGGGCGATGCCGATGCCCACATCATCTTTGGGGCGCGCGTTGAACGGGCCTTTGTAGACCAGCATCAGGTTCTGATAGTTGTCCACGACGTTGGTGTCCTTGTCATGGAAGGTGGCGTTGGCCGCGATGCTCAGGCCACGGCTCTTGTCGCCATTGTGGTCGGTGAGCTGTTGCTGGGCCACGAACCAGTAGCCGGACTTGCTGCTGTGGCTGCGGTACGCATCACCGCTGACGGCCGCGTCGTTGCCGTTGGCGTCTTCACGAACGTCGTCGGCCTTGGCGGTGCTTTTGTAGTAACCGACGCGGTACTCGCCCGGCAGGCTGTTGACGTTTGGCGACCACACCAACTCGACTGGAATGATGGTGCCCTTGGTGCCGCTGCCGCTGAGCTTGAAGCCGTTGCCGGTTTCCAGTTGCGACGGGTTCTGGTTGTACGCGCCGATCTGCGCGTAGAGCTCGTCGTTGATGTTGTACTTCACCCGGATCGCCGCCTGGCTGACCGGCCAGTTGTACCAGATGCCGCCCACCCAGTTACCCACTTGCGAGCCGCAGAACGCCAGGTTCTGGAAGTCGCACGGGAAGCTGTTGAAGTCTTCGCCTTCGCCGAAGTAACCAGCCTTGACGTCCAGGGCGCCATCGAAATACTTCTGCTTGACCCACAATTGCGTCAGGCGCCAGGTCTGACCCCGGCCCCAGACTTCCTGGGAAGAACTGAAGGTGCCAGCCCGTGGATCGCCGATGCGATCGTTGGAGATGTTCTTGCCGCTACGCTCGGTGATCGCCAGTTTGAACTCGGCGTCTTTCCAGCCGAAGATCTTTTCCAGGTCCAGTTGCGCCCCCAGGGCAAACTGGTCGCTGTAGCGCGCCGTGGTGTCATCGTTGTAACCGCCCTTGAGGTTGGAGCCGACTTCGCCCACGTACTCCAGCGTGAAATCGTAGCCCGCCTCGATCAGCTTGGTCCGCTCACCACCCCAGTCGCCCGTCATCCACTTCGACTCGGGGCTGAACGCTTCAGCGGCGTGCACGGTGCCAGCCAGGCTCATCGCCGCAATCGCTGACAATTGGCAGATCAGCTGAGCGTTGTTCTTCTTCTTCATCCCTACATCCTCGTTTTATTGTTATTAACTGTTTTTATCTAACGCGGTTTACACATCCTCGTTCCTGCATCAGCGACCCTTGAACTGGGCGACGTTGGCGCTGTGGGCTTCGGCTTTTGGTTGGCCGGCGACGCCCAGGCGCTCGCCGGTCTTGGCGTCGAATAACAAAACCTTCGACGGATCAAATTGCAGGGTCAGGGTCTCGCCGACATTCGGCGCGACGTCCGGCGCCAGGCGGCAGCACACCTTGGTGTCGTTGAGGTTGACGAACACCAGGGTGTCGGGGCCGGTCGGTTCGGTCACCTGGACCTCCGCGCGAATGGTCGGCAGCCCGTTCGGCTCGTTGCCCGCCAGCACGATCTGCTCCGGACGCAAGCCCAGAATCACTTCACGATCTTCCAGACCGGCGTCCTGCATGCCCAATGGCAACTCGCAACGGGCCTGGCCGCTGTCGAGCAATGCCAACAGGCGACCGTCCTTGCGCTGCAAACGCAGGGGAATGAAGTTCATGGGCGGCGAACCGATGAAGCTCGCCACGAACAGGTTGGCCGGGTTGTTGTAGATGTCTTTCGGCGTACCGAACTGCTGGATGATCCCGTCTTTCATCACCGCCACTTTGTCGCCCAGGGTCATCGCTTCGATCTGGTCGTGGGTCACGTACACCGTGGTGGTTTTCAGACGCTGGTGCATCAGTTTCATTTCGGTGCGCATCTCGACCCGCAGCTTGGCGTCGAGGTTGGACAGCGGCTCATCGAACAGGTAAATCTTCGGCCGCCGCGCCAGTGCCCGGCCCATGGCCACACGCTGTTGCTGGCCGCCAGAGAGTTGGCCCGGTTTGCGGCTGAGCAGGTGTTCGATCTGCAGCAGCTTGGCGACGCGCGCAACTTCTGCGTCGATTTCGGCCGCCGGCATTTTGCGAATCTTCAAGCCGAAAGCGATGTTGTCGCGCACGCTCATGGTCGGGTACAGCGCGTAGGACTGGAACACCATGGCGATGTCGCGATCCTTGGGGCTCATGCCGCTGATGTCGGCGTCGTCCACCAGGATCGCCCCGCCGCTGATGTTTTCCAGGCCGGCGATGCAGTTCATCAGCGTGGATTTACCGCAGCCGGATGGACCGACCAGAATCAGGAACTCACCGTCATTGATCTTCAGTTCGATGTTCTTCAGGGTATCCGGCAAGCCGGCACCGTAAGTCTTGTTGACGTTGCGTAATTCGAGAGTTGCCATGTTCTACCCCTTGACCGCGCCGGACGTCAGCCCACGCAGGAAATACTTGCCAGCGAATATGTAGACCAGCAGTGTCGGCAACCCGGCGATCATCGCGGCGGCCATATCAACGTTGTATTCCTTGGCCCCGGTGCTGGTGTTGACCAGGTTGTTCAGGGCCACGGTGATCGGTTGTGCGTCGCCGCTGGCGAACACCACGCCGAACAGGAAATCATTCCAGATCTGCGTGAACTGCCAGATCAGGCAGACCATGACGATCGGGATCGACATCGGCAGCAGGATCTTCCAGAAGATCGTGAAGAAGCCCGCGCCATCCAGGCGTGCCGCCTTGACCAGCGCATCCGGAATGCTCACGTAGTAGTTGCGAAAGAACAGCGTGGTGAACGCCAGGCCGTAAACCACGTGCACCAGCACCAGGCCGGTGGTGGTGTTGGCCAGGCCGAATTTGCCGAGGGTGAACGAGGCTGGCAGCAGCACGGTCTGGAACGGCAGGAAGCAGCCGAACAGCAACAGGCCGAAGAACAGTTGCGAGCCACGGAAGCGCCACATCGACAGGACGTAGCCGTTCATGGCCCCGATAAACGTAGAGATCAGTACCGCCGGCACGGTGATCTTCACCGAGTTCCAGAAGTAGCCGCCCACGGTGTCCCAGGCCTTGATCCAGCCGATGCCGTCAATCACGGTGGGCCAGCTCAGCAGGTTGCCGGTGCGAATGTCTTCCGGGGATTTGAAACTGGTCAGCAGCATCACCACCAGCGGGATCAGGTAGACCGCGGCGGCCAGCAACAGCGTGGCGTAAATGGCGATACGGCTGAAGCTGAGCGCCGGTTTGCCCAGTTGATTACTCATGGCGTTTGCCTCGCAGTTCCGAGTACAGGTAAGGCACCAGGATCGCCAGGATCGCGCCGAGCATCATCATGGCGCTGGCCGAACCAATGCCCATCTGGCCACGGCTGAAGGTGAAGGAATACATGAACATCGCTGGCAGGTCGGACGAGTAGCCCGGGCCGCCTGCGGTCATTGCAGCCACCAGGTCGAAGCTCTTGATCGCGATGTGCGCGAGGATCATGAAGGCGCTGAAAAATACCGGGCGCAGGCTCGGCAACACGATCTTCAGGTAGATGGTCGGCAAGCTCGCACCGTCGACTTGCGCGGCACGGATGATCGATTGATCGACACCGCGCAAGCCGGCCAGGAACATCGCCATGACAAACCCGGAGGCTTGCCATACGGCAGCGATCACCAGGCAATAGACGACGCGATCCTGATCCACCAGCCAGTCGAGCCGAAAGCCTTCCCAGCCCCAGTCACGCAGCATCTTGTCCAGGCCCAGGCCCGGATTGAGCAGCCATTTCCAGGCGGTACCGGTGACGATCATCGACAGCGCCATCGGGTACAGGTAGACGGTGCGAATGAAGCCTTCCTTGCGAATGCGCTGGTCCAGCAGCACCGCCAGGAACACCCCCAGCACCAGGCTGATGCCGATGAACATGCCGCCAAACAGGGCGAGGTTCTTGCTCGCGACCCACCAGCGGTCGTTGTCCAGCAACCGGGTGTATTGCTGCAGGCCGACCCATTTGTAGCTCGGCATGAAGCTGGAGTTGGTGAAGGACAGGACGAATGTCCAGATGATGTAACCGTAGAAACCAACCAACACGATGAGCATGCTCGGCGCGAGTACCAACTTGGGTAACCAGCGTTGCAGCGCATCGAACGGTGAGGCTTTGCTGAAAACCGCCACAGAGCTCATCGGGATAATCCAGGTTTAGATTTAAGGATCGGAGTGTGATCCCTCGTAGGAGCTGCCGCAGGCTACGATCTTTTGATTTTGTTTTTTACAATCAAGATCAAAAGATCGCAGCCTGCGGCACTCCTACCAGGGGCTCACTCGCTGTCGGGGATTACTGGGCCGCTTTGACAGCCGATGCCAGTTGGGCGCTGGCCTTGGCCGGATCAGCGTCCTTGTCGTTCATGAAGTTGGTGACCACGTCGAAGATCGCGCCCTGCACGGCCAGGGAGGTGGCCATGTTGTGCGCCATGCTCGGTTGCAGGCCGCCGGACTTCTCGTCAGCCAGGAAGTCCTTGGCTGCGGTCTGGGCGCAGGAATCGAAGCCCAGGGCGCTCATGTCGTTGAGCATGTCGGTGCGCACCGGGATCGAGCCTTTGTTCATGCTGAAGACTTTCTGGAAATCGGTACCCAGGGCGACCTTGGCCAGGTCTTGCTGAGCGGCGATGTCGCCTTTGCGATCGGCCTTGAGCTTGAACACGGCCAGGGAATCGATGTTGTAGGTGAAGGCTTTTTCGGTGCCCGGGAACGGCACGCACTGGTAGTCCTTGCCGGCGACTTTCTTCGCCGCCGTCCATTCGCTTTTCGCCCAGTCGCCCATCATCTGCATGCCGGCCTTGCCGTTGATGACATCGGCGGCAGCGATGTTCCAGTCACGACCGGCGCGGTTCTGGTCCATGTAGCCGGTGAGCTTTTTCAGCTCGGTAAAAGCCTTGGTCATTTCAGCGCCAGACAGGGTTTTCTGGTCCAGGTCTACCAGGGCTTTCTTGTAGCCGTCGGCGCCCATGGTCGAGAGCACCACGTCTTCGAATACCGTGCTGTCCTGCCAAGGCTGACCGCCGTGGGCCAGGGCGATGAAGCCGGCGGCCTTGAGCTTGTCGCCGGCGGCGTAGAATTCTTCGAGGGTGGTGGGAGCCTTGTCGATCCCGGCTTTCTTGAAGACTTCCGGGTTGATCCACAGCCAGTTGACGCGGTGGATGTTCACCGGCACGGCAACGTAGTCACCTTCGTACTTGACGGTGTCGGAGACCTTCTTCGACAGCAGGCCGTCCCAGTTTTCCGCCTTTGCGACGTCGGTCAGGGTGTCGGTGCTGAGCAAGCCGGTGCTGCCCCACTCCTGGATGTCGGGGCCCTTGATCTGGGCAACGCCAGGCGGGTTCCCGGCGACGGCGCGGCTTTTCAACACGGTCATGGCCGTGGATCCGCCACCCCCGGCAACGGCGCCGTCTTTCCAGGTGAAGCCGTCTTTTTCAACTTGAGCCTTGAGCACATCGACCGCTGCTTTTTCACCACCCGACGTCCACCAGTGAACCACTTCCACCGAACCTTTGGCATCGGCAGCAAGAGCACTGAGAGGGAGCGCAGACAGGGAGGCAAGAGAAATGAGCGTAGCGAGGCGAGAAATCGCATTCATCTGGAAGTACCTTTCTTGTTGTTATGCATGCAAGTCTGGTGCTTGCGCTGCATGGATTTTAAACAGGAGTCAGCCCCTCGCAGGTAACGAAGGGACGCTGGAATGTCACCACATGGTTACACAGGAACGCCCTGGGACACCCACCCCAGAGCGGTGGCCAGGCTCGGAGCCAGGGGCAGGCCGGGAATGAGGACGGCCTGCCAGGCGTGATACAGATCGGGTTTGCCGGGCCAGATATCGGCACTGGGAACGTTTTGCGGGTCCAGTTCGTGATGCCAGCTGCCCGCTTCGCGATCGATGAAGTGACGGTCACAGAATTCCCAGAACAGCCGGTACCAGGCTTCGTACTGGCTGTCGCCGGTGCGCTTGAGCAATGCGCTGGCGGCGGCGCTGGCCTCGCAATGGGTCCAGTGCAGACGGTGCCGCACCACCGGGCGATTGCCCCAGTCGAGGGTGTAGACAAGGCCAGGAGCGCCATCGACCTCCCAGCCGTGATGGCAGTTGTGCTCGAAGAGTTTTTGCGCGTCGGTGAGCAGCCAGCCCGGCGTGAGCATCCCGGCCTGGACCCGTGCCGCTTCGAGGTGCAGCAACAGCCGCGCCCACTCGAACCCGTGGCCTGGCGTGGTGCCGTAGGGGCGAAAACCGTCGGCCGGGTTGTCGTGGTTGTACTCGCGCAGGGGCTGCCAGTCGCGGTCAAAGTGTTCGACCACCAGGTAGTCGTTGGCGGCGGCATGACCATGGATCACCCGCTCGACAATGCGCTGGGCGCGGCACAGCCAGCGTTTGTCCGTGGTGACATCGGCCAGGGCGAGGAAGGCTTCGGTGGCGTGCATGTTGCTGTTGGCGCCGCGGTAGCGCTCCTCTTCACTCCAGTCCCGATTGAAGGATTCGCGCATGGCGCCCTCCTCTTCACTCCAGAAACGCGTGTCGATGATGTTGATCGCGTCAGCGAGCAAGGCGTGCGCGCCAGGCCGTTGCGCGACGACAGCGGAGCTGGCAGCCAAAGCGACGAAAGCGTGCAGGTAGGCGGCCTTGCCGGTGTTTGCGTCCTGATGATCGGCAACGGCGAACCAGCCACCATGCTCGGCATCGCGCATTGGGCCGCTGAGGGCCTTGACGCCATGGTCTACCAGCTCGGCAAAGCCCGGCAGGCCCTGGATGTGAGCCATGGCAAAGCTGTGGGTCATGCGTGCGGTGTTCATGGTTTCGGCGCGGGCATTAACCGGCAGGCGGCCCTTTTCATCAAGGTTGCCGAAGCCCTCAGGCAGTCTGGAGGCTTTAGCGAACGCCAGCAGACGCAAGCCTTCGGCGGCCAGCCATTGCTGATGCGCGTGGGCGTTCAGCCAGCTGCTGAAGGCGGGTTGGAAGGTGTGCATGGTGTGCCTTTTTTGTTGTTATGACTGGGGGCAGTCTAAACAACGGGGAGTGGCGGGCTTGTAACGAAGGGGGTGGGTTATGTCACCACTTTGTGACATTTGATCTGGGTATAGGTGGGATCGACTGACGCCTTCGCGGGCAAGCCCGCTCCCACGGGGTTATGCACACAATTTGAGAATGCAGGTAATCCTGTGGGAGCGGGCTCGCCCGCGAAGAACGATTACGCGGTGTACCTAATCAACACTACGCGGCAACTGTAACGTCACCCGCAAACCACCTTCACGCAGGTTCTGCAGGCTGACTTCGCCGCCATGACTGTGGGCGATGTTGCGCGCAATGCCCAACCCCAACCCATACCCCTGCTGCTGCCCGGCCAACCGGAAGTGCGGCTCGAACACCTGCTCCAAACGCTGCTCCGGCACACCCGGGCCTTCATCATCGACATGCAGGATGAACGCGCTTTCATCGTCATCGATATGCAGGTGCGCGTTCTGCCCGTACTTCAAGGCATTGTCGATCAGGTTGCCAATGCACCGCTTCAGTGCCAGCGGCTTGCCGGGGTAGGCCGCCAGTGCCCGGCCCTGCTGGGTTACGCGACCGTTGCCGTTGGGCGCCAGGTACGGCTCCACCAGGCAATCGAGCACGTGATTGAGGTCCACTGCCTCGATGTTCTCGTGGATGTCGGTGTCTTTCACGCATTGCAGCGCACCTTTGACCAGCAATTCCAGCTCATCCAGATCGCGG
Source organism: Pseudomonas sp. Y24-6 (assembly GCF_020295325.1). Lineage (NCBI taxonomy): Bacteria > Pseudomonadati > Pseudomonadota > Gammaproteobacteria > Pseudomonadales > Pseudomonadaceae > Pseudomonas > Pseudomonas sp. Y24-6. The sequence continues at coordinate 63,784 of NZ_JACBXG010000005.1, forward strand.
CCGAACTTGGCTTGCAACTGTTCGTCCTCGAGCAATTCCACGCGCAGGCGCAACCGGGTAATCGGCGTGCGCAGGTCGTGGGATATGGCGCTGAACAACTGGCTGCGCTCGGTCAGGTAGCGGCTGATGCGTTCACGCATGGCGTTGAAAGCGCGGCCCACTTCGACCACTTCACTGCCACCGCCTTCAGCCACTGGTTCTACCTCGGCGCCCAGGGACATGTCTCGCGCGGCTCGCGCCAGGCGCTTGAGCGGCCGGCTTTGCCAGTGCACCAGCAAGCCGATGAACAACAGCAAAAAGCCGCTGGTGAGCACGATGAACCACACTTGCTGCGCAGGCAGGCCCTGCTCTTCCAGGCTGGTGTAGGGCTCGGGCAGGAGCGAGGCGATGTACAACCATTCGCCGGGCGCCATCTGGATCTGCGTGACCAGCACCGGTGGATTCACCGGTTCCAGGGTCAGCGCGTAATGCGCCCAGGAGCGTGGCAACTCGTCGAGTTTCAGGCCGCCGTTGAAAATTCGCAGGTCCTCGGGGCTGACGAAGGTCACGGAGATGTCCGCGTCCTGTCCCAGGGACTGGCGCAACACTTCGTCCACCGCCTTGAGCACCGCCGCTTTACGCGGGGTAATCGGCCGCACTTCCATGCCCAGGGGTTTGTCGTTGAGCGTCACGACAAAACGGGTGCCGCCCATGCTGCGCAACTGATCGAGGACCAGCGGCCTGAAGGCGACGGGCAGGGATCGAAAGTAACTGACGCTGGCGGTCATTGAGTGGGCGAGGCTGCGGGCACTGGTGACCAGGCCTTCAAGCTGGGTAGCACGCAGCTGCGACACCCAGATCACGCTCGACAATGTCTGCGCAAACAACACCGCCAACAGTGTCAGCAGCAACATCCGCCCCAGCAGCGAACGCGGCACCGGCACCCTGGCCGCCAGTTTGCGCAGGAACTCAGTGACCATTGCTGGCAACCACATTGGCTGCCAGCTGATAGCCGCTGCCGCGCACGGTGCGGATCAGCCGTGGCGGTTTTTCCGTGTCGCGCAGGCGTTGGCGCAGGCGGCTGACCGCCATGTCGACGATACGATCCAGGGGCATCAGGTCGCGGCCACGGGTGGCGTTGCCGATGGTGTCGCGGTCGAGGATTTCCTGGGGATGATCGAGAAACAACTTGAGCAAGGCGAAATCGGCGCCGGAGAGAATGACTTCCTCGCCGTCCGTGTGGAACAGTCGATGGCTGACCATGTCGAGGCGCCAGTCATCGAAGGCCAGCACTTCACCGCCGGAGCGTTCCTGGGCAAATTGTGCTCGCCGCAGCAGCGCCTTGATCCGCGCCTGCAGTTCCCGGGGACTGAAGGGTTTGCCGAGGTAGTCGTCGGCCCCGAGCTCCAGGCCGATGACGCGGTCGGCTTCATCGGAGCTGGCGGTGAGCATGATGATGGGCACCTGGGCCTGCCGCGGGTGCTGGCGGATCCAGCGGCACAGGCTGAAACCGTCTTCGTCCGGCAGCATCACGTCGAGGATCACCAGATCGCTCGGCGCCTCGTTCATGGCCTGCCGGAAGCCGGCCCCGTCCGGTGTGGTACGCACCTGGAAACCCGCGCGGGTCAGGTAGGTATCCAGCAACTCGCGTATTTCCTGATCGTCATCGACCAACAAAATCGACTTGTTGACTGAGCTCACGGGGCGGCGTCCTTGTTGTTTGGGTTGGGGCGGATTATGCCTGATGAACCTTGGAAATTTATTGCCTGTTCGGGGCCCATCGCGGGCAAGTCCCACACAAGGTAATGCGCACATTTTCAGATGCAGGTAATCCTGTGGGAGCGTGGCTTGCCCGCGATGGAGGCGACGCGGTTTCAGGCCTGGTCCAGCGCCACACCCGCCCCCATCAACCCGGAATACGGCGCCGTCACCAGCCACACCGGGATGCCCTTGAAGTAATCGCTCATGCACCCCTTGTCGGCAAAACACCGGGCAAAACCGCTTTCAATGAAGAAATCGGCAAAGCGCGGAATCACCCCGCCGACGATGTACACGCCGCCCCGTGCGCCAGTGGTGAGCACGTTGTTGCCCGCCACACGGCCGAGCCAGCAGCAGAACTGCTCCAGCACTTCCAGCGCAATCGGGTCGCCGGCCAGGCCGGCGGCGGTGATCGACTCCGGGGTGTCGAGCACCGCTTCGTGCCCGTCCACCGCACAAATCGCCCGGTACACTCGCGGCAAGCCACCGCCGCTCAACGCCGTCTCGGCGCTGACATGCCCGATCTCATTAAAAATATGCTGCCACAGCTGGGTTTCCCGCAGGCTGCTCAGGGGCAGATCGACGTGACCACCCTCCCCGGGCAAGGCGGCAAAACGCCCGGCGCCCAAGTCAAGCAAGGTGCCGACCCCCAGGCCGGTGCCCGGACCGATGACCACTGCCGGCCGCAACGGCTCCGGCGTGCCTGGACAAACGACCCGAAACTCGTCCGGCTGCAACCGGGTCATGCCCAGCGCCATGGCTGAGAAATCATTGACCAGCAGCAGCTCATCCACCTGCAGGATCTGGCAGAACGCCTTGCGACTGAGTCGCCAGTGATTGTTGGTGAACTTGAATTCGTCGCCGCTCACCGGGCCAGCCACCGACAGGCACACCGAGCCGATGGAGCCCGGCGCCAGGTCGAGCCCGCTCAGGTAGAGGGCAATGGCCTCCTCCGGACTGGCGTGATCGGCCGTCGCCAGCACCTGGATGGCCTCCAGTTGCTGGTCTTTCCACAACGCAAACCGTGCGTTGGTACCACCGATGTCACCGACCAAAGCCAGTTTCAATTAAGCGTCTCCAGGGCAGAAGTGAAGGCGCTGGCGCCCTGCTCCGCCGAGCTGAAGGCCATGCGCATGAAACCAAACAGTTCGCGACCGCTGCCGATGTTATTGCCCAACAGGCCCTTGGCAGGTTCGCGCGCTGCAAATTCGTCGGCGTCCACCTTAAGCTCCAGGGTGCCTTTGACGCCATCGACGCGGATGATATCGCCCTCTTGCACCCGGGCCAAAGCGCCGCCGACATAAGCTTCAGGGCTGACGTGAATCGCCGCCGGGATTTTCCCCGAAGCGCCGGACATGCGCCCGTCGGTCACCAGCGCCACTTTGAAGCCACGGTCCTGCAACACGCCAAGGAACGGCGTCATCTTGTGCAGTTCCGGCATGCCATTGGAACGCGGGCCCTGGAAGCGCATCACGGCGACGAAATCCTTCTCCAGCAGACCGGCCTTGAACGCATCGGCCAGGTCCTGCTGGTCCTGGAATACCATCGCTGGCGCCTCGACTATCTGGTTCTCCAACGCCACTGCCGAGACTTTCATCACGCCGCGCCCGAGGTTGCCCTCCATCACGCGCAGGCCGCCCTCGGGGGAAAACGCCCGGGCCACCGGACGCAGGATGCTCTCGTCGAGACTGTCGGTCGGGCCTTCGCGCCACACCAGCTCGCCGTTATCCAGGAAAGGCTCCAGGGTGTAGCGGCTCAGACCATGACCCAGCACGGTGTTGACGTTTTCATGGAGCAACCCGGCCGCCAACAGTTCGCGGATCAGGAACGACATGCCGCCCGCCGCCTGGAAGTGGTTGATGTCGGCTTTGCCATTGGGGTACACGTGGCTCAGGGTTGGCACCACCTCGGAAAGGTCGGCCATGTCCTGCCAGGTCAGCTGGATACCGGCCGCCATCGCGATGGCTGGCATGTGCAGGGTGTGGTTGGTCGAGCCGCCGGTGGCATGCAGCGCCACGATCGAGTTGACCAGCGAACGCTCGTCGACGATTTCGCCGATGGGCATGAAGTCGCCATTCTGCTTGGTCAGGCGGGTCACCTGATGGGCCGCTTCGCGGGTCAAGGCTTCGCGCAACGGCGTATTCGGGTTGACGAAGGAAGCACCCGGCAAGTGCAGGCCCATCACTTCCATCAACAACTGGTTGGTGTTGGCGGTGCCGTAGAAGGTGCACGTACCCGGGCTGTGGTAGGACTTCATTTCCGATTCCAGCAGCTCTTCGCGGCTGGCCTTGCCTTCGGCATAGCGCTGGCGCACATCGGCTTTCTGCTTGTTGGAAATACCCGAGACCATCGGCCCGCCGGGGACAAAGATGGTCGGCAGATGACCGAAGCGCAGTGCCCCCATCATCAGGCCCGGCACGATCTTGTCGCAGATGCCCAACATCAATGCGCCGTCGAACATGTTGTGGGACAGGGCCACGGCGGTCGATAGCGCGATCACTTCGCGGCTCGGCAGGCTCAGCTCCATGCCGGGCTCGCCCTGGGTCACGCCATCGCACATGGCCGGGGTACCGCCGGCGAACTGGCCGACCGACCCGATCTCGCGCAGTGCCTTCTTGATCTGCTCAGGGAAGACTTCGTACGGCTGATGCGCCGAGAGCATGTCGTTATATGACGAAACAATTGCGATGTTGGCGGAGTTCATCATCCGCAGGCTGTGCTTGTCTTCAGTGCCGCAACCCGCCACGCCATGGGCGAAGTTGGCGCACTGCAGCTTGCCGCGCATCGGACCGTCGCTGGCAGCACCGCGAATGAGCGCAAGGTAAGCCTCGCGGGTTGCGCGGCTGCGGGCGATAAGCCGTTCGGTGACCTCAAGGACGCGGGGATGCATGTGTAGAACTCCAGGCTAACGGATGTGGCGACCTGATTGTCTATGCTGAACAAGCACCGCTGTGATTGAGATGACAGACGGCTTTCTTGATCGGTCGGACCAGTTGATTCAGGTCACTCGTTGTAGATTGAACAAAATATTGCCACTAAAAAGGCTTGTTTTCTATTTTTATGCGAATAATCTTGTAATTCCAACAACAAAACGACGGCGGCCCAGTTAAATGACTCTTCGAATTGCAATAAATGGTTTTGGCCGTATCGGCCGCAACGTCCTGCGCGCACTGTATACCCAAGGCTATCGCCAGGACCTGCAGATCGTTGCCATCAATGACCTGGGTGACAGCTCGATCAATGCTCATCTGCTCAAATACGACACCGTTCACGGCACGTTCGACGCCGATGTGCAGCACGATCAGGAAAGCTTGACCGTCAACGGCGACCGCATTGCGGTCAGCGCGATTCGCAATCCGGCAGAACTGCCTTGGGCTGCGGAAAAAATCGACGTGGTGTTCGAATGCACCGGGCTGTTCACCGACCGGGCCAAGGCCGCCGCGCATATTACTGCCGGTGCGCGCAAAGTCATCATCTCGGCCCCGGCCAAGGGCGCCGATGCCACCGTGGTGTATGGCGTCAACCACGACATTCTGCGCCAGTCGCACCAGATCATTTCCAACGCTTCGTGCACCACCAACTGCCTGGCCCCTGTTGCGCAGGTGCTGCACCGTGAGCTGGGTATCGAAAGTGGCCTGATGACCACCATTCACGCCTACACCAACGACCAGAACCTGACTGACGTCTACCACACCGACCCTTACCGCGCGCGCTCGGCGACCCAGAACATGATCCCGAGCAAGACCGGTGCGGCTGAAGCAGTCGGGCTGGTGTTGCCGGAACTGGCGGGCAAGCTGACGGGCATGGCGGTACGGGTGCCGGTGATCAATGTGTCGCTGGTGGACCTGACCGTGCAGTTGAAACGCGAAGCCTCGGCTGATGAAGTGAACGCGCTGCTCAAGGAAGCCAGCCAGCATTCGAAGATCCTCGGCTACAACACCCTGCCGCTGGTCTCCAGTGACTTCAATCACAACCCGCTGTCGTCGATCTTTGACGCCAACCACACCAAATCCAGCGGCAAGCTGCTGAAGGTGCTGGCCTGGTACGACAACGAATGGGGCTTCTCCAACCGCATGCTGGATAACTGCCTGGCGCTGTGTAACGCCGAATAAATCGGCAGCTCACCACGAATTTCCGTAGGCGCTCCCGCAGGCTGCGATCTTTTGACAGCCAAATCAAAAGATTGCAGCCTGCGGCAGCGCCTGCACAGATTTTCACGATTAAGCGCTTGACCATGACAGTAGATGATAAGCATTATCATTCGCTCGAAATGGATCAGGTCCTCCCGTGAGTCAATCGCGCTTCAACCACGTCTTCATCGCCCAGCGGGTTTCCCTGCTGCGCACGCTGGAGCGGATGGTCAACAATCACAGCACCGCCGAAGACCTCCTGCAGGAAACCTACCTGCGAGTGACGCGCGCGCTCAGTGAACGGGCCATCGATCACCTTGAACCCTTTGTATTCCAGACCGCCCGCAACCTCGCGCTGGACCACCTGCGCGCGCGGCGCATCCAGTCGCGCACTCTGGTCGATGACGTGCCACCGGACGTGGTTGAAAGTGTCGCCGCGCCGGTCAGCAGCGCCGAGGATGCCGCACATGCCGAACAATTGCTGGAGCGCCTGAACGTGAGCCTCAATCAACTCAGCTCGCGCCAACAGAAGATTTTCATCCTCAGTCGTCTGCACGGCCACAGTTACCTTGAAATTGCCGAGCAACTGGACGTATCGATGAGCACCGTGCAAAAGGAACTGAAGCTGATCATGGCGATCTGCATCGGGGTTGCCGAACGCCTGAACGGCGCCTGAGTTCGCGAGGCTTTGCTACCCTTGCGTCTTTTCACGCTCCACTAAAAAAACAGCAGTGCACAGACACTGCCGAGGAAAACCCGTGACGCACACCCGCCGCTCGCCTCCGCCCTCCCCGGCGCAGGACCGCGCCAACGCGATGGACCAGGCCCTGGACTGGCTCATCGTGCTGGGCAGTCCGAGCGAGGAACAGTCTCAGGCATTTCAGGCCTGGCTCGCCGCCGACCCGATGAATGCCCAGGTGTTTGCCGAGGCGCAGGCGATATGGGATGGCCCGCAAGTGATGCTGAGTGCGCAGACACTGGCGGCCCGGCCGCCAAAGGTATCGGTACTGTCGCGCCTGCGTCCGCACTGGAAACCCCTGGCAACCGCCGCCGTGCTGATCCTCGGCCTGTTCAGCTTCAGCAATCTGCCCATACGCCTGCAGGCCGATCATCTGACCGTCGTCGGGGAGCGCCAGCGCCTGCAACTGGAGGACGGTTCAAAAGTCCTGCTCAATACCAACTCGGCGTTTTCCAGCACCATCAATGATCGGCAGCGCATTGCCCGCCTGTATCAGGGCGAAGCGTTTTTTGAAGTGGCCGGCAATCGTGGCCAGCCGCTGGAAATCGATGCCGGCCCGGTGAAGGCGAGCGTGCGCGATACCGCTTTTGCCGTGCGTTACCTGGATGGCGTGGCGCAGGTTCAGGTGCAGCGCGGGGATGTCGACCTGCGCGCCACACGCGACGATGCAAGGGTGCGCCTGTCGGCTGGGGAAAGTATTCGCATCGGCCCCAACGGTTTTGACCGCCCGGCCAAACTCGACGCCGCCACAGAACTGGCGTGGGTCCAGGGCCGCCTGGTGTTCGAGAATTGCCCGATGAGCCAGGTGCTGGCCGAACTGCGTCGCTATTATCCTGGCTGGATCATCAACAACAACGAGCAATTGGCGCAGATCAACGTGACCGGCAATTATCGCCTCGACCAGCCGCTGGACGTGGTGCGCTCCCTGGCCCACATCACCTCGGCGCAACTCAGGGAATTCCCGGCGCTGGTGATTTTGAACTAAATGAGAATTATTTTTACTCGATAGCTGGCGCTCGTTCGTCTCGTTATAGCCAATGCAATTGATTCGCATCCACAAATGCCAATCAGCACCTATAAAGATTCGTGCGACACGGAGCGCTATCGATGTCCTCTCGCCTTACCCGCCAGTCCCCTACCCCTTCGCGCGTGCTGTCGCTGCTGACCGCCGCCATTCTGATGGCCGGCAGCGCGCCATTGCTGGCCGCCACCGCCGACGGCCAACAGACCCGCAACATCGGTGACTACGCCTTCGCCATTCCCCAGCAATCCCTGGTGTCGGCGCTGAATGCGTTTACCGCTGTGACGGGCTGGCAGGTCGGGTTTTCCGCCGAGCTGGCGCAGGGGGTGGCCTCGCCCGGCGTGCGCGGCTCCCTGCCGCCGGAAACCGCCCTCGATCGCCTGTTGGTGGGGACCAACCTGAGCTATCGCAAACTGGGCAACAACAACATCGTCCTGGAGTTGCGCAACAACACCGGCGCGCTGAACCTGCAGCAGGTAACCATCAGCGCAACCCGCCAGGAACAGGACGTGAGCAGCGTACCGAGCACCGTCACGGTGCACACCCGTGAAGAACTTGACCGCAACAACGTCAATTCCATCAAGGACCTGGTGCGCTATGAGCCAGGCGTATCCGTAGGTGGTACAGGGCAGCGCTCAGGCATCACCGGCTACAACATCCGTGGCATCGATGGCGACCGGGTGCTGACCCAGGTCGACGGTGTACAAGTGCCTGACGGTTTCTTTAACGGCCCCTACGCCCAGACCAATCGCAACTACGTCGACCCGGAAATCGTCAAGCGCGTAGAGATCCTCCGCGGCCCGGCCTCGGTGCTGTATGGCAGCAACGCCATCGGTGGCGCAGTCAGCTACTACACCCTCGACCCGAACGACATCATCAAACCCGGCCAGGATGTCGGCGCTCGCTTGAAGACCGGCTACAGCTCGGCCGACGAAAGCTGGCTGACCTCCGGCACCGTCGCCGGGCGCACTGGCGACTTCGATGGCTTGCTGCACCTGAGCCAGCGCAACGGGCATGAAACCGAGTCCTATGGCGAGACCGGCGGCACCGGGCTCAATCGCACCGAAGCCAACCCGGAAGACGTGCGTACTACCAACATCCTCGCCAAGCTGGGCTGGGACTATGCCGAGAACGGGCGATTCGGTCTGACTTACGAGCACTACAAGGACGACCGTGACACCAACCAGCTGAGTGCAGTGGGCGGACCGTTTAACGCCGGGCGCGGTTTTGGTTTTTATAAAGCGCGCAGCGGCAACGAAACCATTACCCGCGAGCGCTTTGGCCTTGAGCACCGCTTCGGCCTCGACAGCGCGCTGGCGGACAACATCAAGTGGACCCTGAACTACCAGATCGCCAAGACCGATCAGAGCACCCAGGAAATCTACGCGCCGTCGCGCACCGTGCTGCGTAATCGCAACACCACCTACAAGGATCGCCAGTGGGTGTTCGATGCCCAGGCCGACAAGGCGTTTGCCGTCGCCGCAACCGATCACCTCGTCACCTACGGCACCACCTTCAAACAGGACAAAGTCACCGGCCTGCGCACCGGCGACGGCACCTGTCTGAGCGTGGGCGGGGCCTGCCGGGTGATCGGAGCGCCGAGCGCCGCCGACACCCTGACCCCGGCCAGCGATTTCCCGGACCCGACCATCAATACCTACAGCCTGTTTGCCCAGGATCAGATCAGCTGGAACAACTGGACCTTCGTACCCGGCCTGCGTTACGACTACACCCAGCTCAAGCCGCAGCTGACCGAGCGATTCCTGGCCACCGCCGACCAGAGCGGCAATGGCGAGGTGAATGACAGCACCAAGACCTGGCATCGCCTGTCGCCGAAGTTTGGCACCACTTACCAGTTCAACGACCACTACACCTGGTACGGCCAGTACGCCGAAGGCTTCCGCACACCGAGTGCCAAGGCCCTGTACGGCCGCTTCGAAAATACCTCCGGCGGTTATCAGGTCGCACCCAACCCCAACCTCGAACCGGAAAAGAGCAAGAGCTACGAAACCGGCCTGCGTGGCCAGTTTGAAGCCGGCAACTTCGACGTCGCGGTGTTCTATAACAAGTACCGCGACTTCATCAACGAGAACGCCATTACCCCGGGTTACGACGAACTCACCTTCCAGAGCAACAACATCAAGCATGCCACCATCAAGGGTGTGGAGCTCAAGGGTCGCCTGAACCTGGACACATTCGGCGCGCCCGATGGCCTCTACACCCAGGGTTCGTTGTCTTACCTGTACGGTCGCAACGATGACAGCGGCGAACCGCTGAACAGCATCAACCCGCTGACCGGCGTATTCGGTCTCGGTTATGACCAGGACAAGTACGGCGCACTGCTCAGTTGGACCCTGGTCAAACGCAAGGACCGGGTCGACAGCACCAACTTCAATACCCCTGATGGCACCAGCACCCAGTTCAAGACCCCGGGTTATGGCGTGCTCGACCTCGCCGGTTTCTACAAGGTGACCGACGATGTGACCGTCAACGCCGGCCTGTACAACCTGACCAACAAGAAGTACTGGCAGTGGGATGACGTGCGCGGCTACGACAGCGTGGGCGAAGCCTCCGTGACCCAGCCTGCCAACCTCGACCGCCTGACCCAGCCGGGGCGTAACTTTTCGGTCAATCTGGTGTGGGATATCTGAACCACTGAAGCTCACTGTGCTGTTTGAAGAAAGGCGCAGTGAGATTTTTTACTCGACCGTGACTGCTGGTTCGTCTAGTTCATAACGAAATGACCAGTACTGATTTCTCAAGGAAAGAACGACATGTCTGCACAAACTTCGACTTCCGAGGCCAGCCCGGTGATGATTCCACGCTCCCAGCGAGTCCGGGAACTGACTCACGACCTGCACAAGAGCCTGGAAAACACAGTCGCCGAATTTGCCCCCACCGATACGCATGCCGGCTTCGCCCGGTTCGTCCAGATGCAATATTTGTTTCAATCGGAAATTCAGGGGTTGTACCAGGACCCGGAGCTGATCAAGCTCTTTCCCGACTTGCCGGAACGCTGCCGGGTAAAAGCGGCAGAGGCAGACCTGGCCGACCTGGGTTCGAGTATTCCTGAAGCAGTCCCGGGTGCGCTGCAGTCCCCTGCGTTTGCGGAGGCCCTGGCCTGGGTCCGGGTGTCCGAAGGCTCGAAACTGGGTGCCGCCATACTGTTCAAGCAAGCTGTCGGCCTGGGCTACAGTGAGACCCGGGGTGCGCGGCACCTGGCGGAGCCAGCAGGCGGCCGCGCGCGGGGCTGGAAAGCATTCAATGCCATCTTCGACAGTTTACAGTTGAGCGCCGAAGAAGAAGCTCAGGTGGATAAGGCATCCAGAGATGCCTTCGCTCGTCTGGAGTTGCTGCTCCGGACAGTAGGAAAAAGTCAGGTGAAGGCTCAGACCGTTTAAGCTGCCCCCTGTTGACGGCAAAAAACCGGTCGTTGAAGCGGCCGGACCTCTTACCTGATATTGGTCATGACTCAACCTCCAGCCTCTACTTCAAAACTGTCCCGCATCCTGTTTGGCATGCTCGCCTATATCAGCCTCGGAATCGGCCTGATTGCGATTGTGGTGCCCGGCCTGCCCACCACCGAATTCATCCTGCTCGCTGCCTGGGCCGCTACCCGAAGCTCTCCACGCCTTAGCGCCTGGCTGGAGAACCACCGCCTGTTCGGCCCGATGCTCCGCAACTGGCGCAACGGCAAAATCATCACCCGTCGCGCCAAAGTCAGCGCCACCCTGAGCATGTTGCTGTGTGCCGGGTTGATGCTGGTGATGCTCGATCACGGCTGGCCGATCTACCTTGCCATCGCCGGGATGAGCCTGGGGAATCTGTGGATCTGGTCGAGGCCCGAGTCCCTGGCACAACCTTCCTGAAAGACCGAGTCGTGCCCATCGCCAGCAGGCTGGCTCCCACAGGTGTCCGCCACAGTGACCTGGTTCAACGTGGGAGCGAGGCTGCTCGTGATAGCGAGCTTCCAGACACCCCGTAAACCCTCGCAAACGCTTGCGCTGACCGTTCATCGGCTTTTGCTCATGCAAAGCTTTCCTACGCCGATGCCTCTCCCATGGCGCTGAATGGACTTGGCGAACCGGATCGATCCCGACCCACAGCCAAAACCTCATCCATTCGCGAGTTCGCCTTATGTTCGACTCTCTCTCCATCCGCCTGAAAATCGTGCTGCTGTCCGGCCTTTGCCTGCTGGGCGTGATTGCCTTGATCGTGGGCATGAATATCTACCAGACCAATCAGAACGACGAACTGGTCAGCGCCTCCAGCAGCAAAATGCTCACCGACAGCGTGCAGAATCTGCTGCAAGCCAAAGCCGCCGAGCAAGCGGTGCGGGTGCAGAAGACCTTCGGCGAGAGCCTGACGGTGGTTACGGCATTGGCGGACCAGATCAAGGACCTGCGCAACATGGCGGCCAAACGGTCCCTGGACGCGGGGGCTGTGCGTGAGGAATTGAACCAGAGCCTGCGAACCGCCTTTGAGCGCAACGGTAAAGTGCTGGGGTTCTGGCTGGCATTCGAACCCAACGGCCTGGACGGCAAGGACAGCGAATTTGCCAACGACGCAGCGCGCCAGTCCAACGAGGCCGGGCGATTTGCCAGTTACTGGAGCCGTGCCGGTGGTGCCGGGCTCAACACGATCATGGTCGAAGACGACATGACCAAGACCACCCTCAACATCAACGGCACGCCCTATAACAGCTGGTACACCTGCCCTCGCGACAGCAAGCGCACCTGCCTGCTGGACCCGTATGCCGATACCGTCAACGGCAAGGAAATGCTGATGACCACCATTTCCGTGCCGCTGCTGGTGGATGGCAAAACCATTGGCGTGGTCGGTGTGGATATCGCCCTCGATGCCCTGCAAGCCGCCGCTGTCGAATCCCAGCGCGACCTGTTCAACAGCGCCGGGCACATGCTGATCGTCTCCGGCAGCGGCGTGCTCGCGGGTTACAGTGTTGACGCCAGCAAAGTCGGCAAAAGCATCGCCGACACCTTGGGCACCGATGGCAAGGAAGTGCTGCAGTTGCTCAGCGCTGGCACAGCGAAAATCCTCGAGCAGGGCGAACTGATTCGCGCCGTGTATCCGGTCAGCCCGATTGCCGATTCCAAGCCCTGGGGCGTGGTGATCGACCTGCCGAAAAGCGTACTGCTGGCCGATTCGGTAAAGCTGCAAGCGGTACTCGATGAGGCCCAGCAAAGCGGCACCATCAAAGCCGTGCTGGTGGCTGTGGCGGCAGGCCTGGTCGGCCTGTTGCTGATATGGCTCACCGCCTCGGGCGTGAGCCGGCCGATCAACAGCGTTGCCCAGATGCTCAAGGCGATTGCCAGCGGCGACGGCGACCTGACCCAGCGTCTGCAGTACAGCAAGAAAGACGAACTGGGCGAATTGGTCAGCTGGTTCAACCGTTTCCTCGACAAGCTGCAGCCGACCATTGCGCAGATCAAACAGAGCATTACCGATGCGCGCGGCACGGCCGACCAGTCTTCGGAAATTGCCCGCCAGACCAGCGAAGGCATGCAGGTGCAGTTCCGCGAGATCGATCAGGTTGCCACCGCGTCCAATGAAATGAGCGCCACCGCCCACGACGTCGCCAACAGTGCCTCCAATGCGGCCAACGCCGCCAAAGGCGCCGACCAATCGGCCCGCGATGGCATGCAGATCATTGAGCGCAGCACCCGCGACATCAATCAACTGGCCGACGAAGTCAGCAAGGCGGTCACCGAAGTCGAAGCGTTGGCGGTCAACAGCGAGCAGATCGGTTCAGTGCTGGAAGTGATCCGCAGCATCGCCGAACAAACCAACCTGCTGGCCCTCAACGCCGCCATCGAAGCCGCCCGCGCCGGCGAGAGTGGCCGTGGTTTTGCGGTGGTGGCTGATGAAGTGCGCAACCTGGCCAAACGTACCCAGGACTCGGTGGAAGAAATTCGCAGCGTGATCGAACGTATTCAGACCGGCACCCGCGGCGTGGTTGCCACCATGCACTCGAGCCAGACCCAGGCCCACAGCAACGCTGGCCAGATCCAGCAAGCGGTCCAGGCCTTGAGCAAGATCAGCGACGCGGTCACCGTGATCAGCGACATGAACTTGCAAATCGCCAGCGCCGCCGAGCAGCAAAGCGCCGTGGCCGAAGAGGTCAACCGCAATGTCTCGGCCATCCGCACCGTGACCGAAACCCTGACCGGGCAAGCGACCGAATCGGCACAGATCAGCAGCCATCTCAATTCGCTGACGACCCATCAGATGAAGCTGATGGATCAGTTCCGCGTCTGACCGGCCCCTGTGGGGGTGAGCCTGGAAATACTCGAACGAGCTCGCTTTACTGGAAATATCGCGCTGTTCGGTCCACTCTCGGACAGCGAAACGATTATCCAGGCCCCTGCCGGCGCTCCCGCCTGCGCGGCAACACCTGGCATTACCAACTGATACGGAGAGATGCCAATGGCTACGTTCGAGCCCGGTCACCTGCATATCGAGCGCACGGCGCTGAACAAGGATGACTACAGCTACGCGCTGAGCATCGACTATGAAGTGACCCAGGACCCCAAGGAAGGTGAAGGCATGCTGTTCAAGATGCATGGCTCGGTGCAGGGCAAGGAACTGCAGGAAGAGTTTTTCCTGCCCAAGGACCAGGCGTTCGATTTCGCCCGCCATGCCACTCGCCTGGCGCAAAAGCATGGCCTGCCCAAGGACGCCGGCATTGGTACGGTGCACAAGGCGTACGACCTGATGTTTGAAGACGTCCGGGCACAGCTCGACGTCAAATCCGGCGACCCGGTCAAACCCGAACACCTCGAATAACCGGCACAGCCCTGCAGGAGTAAAGCTGTAAGGGAGGCCTGTGGGAACAAAGCAAGCTTTGCTCCCACAGGCCAGTGCACACCAGGCAACCTTTGCTTCTGACGGGCCGCGATATCAGTCCAGGATTTCACCTGCAGCCCTGCCCAAGGCATACTTGCCACCCTCCGCACGCCAGAACCCCATCGCCCCATGCGCATTCACGTCAGCTTCATCGACCGAGTCGGCATCACCCAGGAAGTTCTGGCGTTGCTCGGTGGGCGCAACCTCAACCTGGATGCGGTCGAAATGGTGCCGCCCAACGTCTACATCGACGCTCCGACCTTGAGCCCGGAAGTACTTGAAGAGCTGCGCGATGCGCTGTTCAGCGTGCGCGGCGTGCAGGCCGTGACGGTGGTGGACATCCTGCCTGGCCAGCGTCGGCACCTGCAGCTCGATGCCTTGCTGGCCGCCATGACCGACCCGGTGCTGGCGCTCGACAGTGCGGGCAATGTATTGCTGGCTAACCCGGCACTGATTGCCCTGTATGGTCGCGAACCGGCCGGGGAAAGCGTGGCGGAGCTGTTTGCCGACCCGGCGCTGCTCGACGCGTTGCTGGAGCACGGCTTTCGCCTGCCGCTGCGCGAGATCACCGTCAACGGCCAGACCTTGCTGCTCGACGCCACGCCCATTACCGACGCCGGTGCGTTGCTGACCCTGTATCAACCCAACCGCATCGGCGAGCGCCTCTCAGCGCTGCACCACGACCATGCCGAAGGCTTTGATGCGCTGCTCGGCGAATCTCCCGCCATCCGCACCCTCAAGGCCCGTGCCCAGCGCGTGGCGGCCCTGGATGCGCCCCTGCTGATCCAGGGCGAAACGGGCACCGGCAAGGAACTGGTCGCACGCGCCTGCCACGCCATCAGCGCCCGTTACAGTTCGCCTTTCCTGGCGCTTAACTGCGCGGCATTGCCGGAGAACCTCGCCGAAAGCGAACTGTTCGGCTACGCCCCCGGCGCATTCACCGGAGCGCAACGAGGCGGTAAACCGGGACTGATGGAACTGGCCAACCAGGGTACGGTGTTTCTCGACGAGATCGGCGAGATGTCTCCCTACCTGCAGGCGAAACTGTTGCGCTTTCTGAATGACGGCAGCTTTCGGCGAGTCGGTGGTGACCGCGAAGTGAAGGTCAATGTGCGCATCCTCAGCGCAACCCACCGCGACCTGGAAAAAATGGTCAGCGAAGGCTCGTTCCGCGAAGACCTCTTCTATCGCCTGAATGTCCTGAATGTCGAAGTCCCGCCGCTGCGTGAGCGGGGCCAGGACATCCTCCTGCTGGCCCGTTACTTCATGCAGCAGGCCTGTGCACAGATTCAGCGTCCGGTGTGTCGCCTGGCGCCCGGGACTTATCCGGCGCTGCTGGGCAACCGCTGGCCAGGCAACGTACGGCAGTTGCAGAACGTGATTTTCCGCGCCGCTGCCATTTGCGAGAGCAGCCTGGTGGACATCGGCGACCTCGACATCGCCGGCACCTCGGTGGCGCGCCAGAACGACACCGAAGTCGACAGCCTGGAGCAGGCCATGGACGAGTTCGAGAAAACCCTGCTGGAAAAACTCTACGTCAGTTACCCCTCGACCCGGCAGCTCGCCAGCCGCCTGCAAACCTCCCACACGGCGATCGCGCATCGACTGCGCAAGTACGGCATCCCCACCAGGCAGTAGCAGTCGCTGAATGCTCCGGCCTGGCCCCCATCCCGTAGGAGCTGCTGAAGGCTGCGATCTTTTGACGTTGATACTGTGTTGCCTGCGACAAGATCGCAGCCTTCGGCAGCTCCTACGGGACGAATTCCATTCGGAAGGCTTCTAACCTGCCTGGAAACGACCTCCAGCCGTACTGAAAGCGCTACAGCGGAACGATATCGCTACAACCGTCCCCAGCCACCGTTGTGCAAGGCTTTGATACAGATAGCCTTTTTTCCACGCCCCAAGCTGTAGCGATTTCGCTACACTCAAATCATTCCCCGCTGTCATAAAATCGCGCAACTAACTGTTTTATATAGCTTTTAAAACATTGGCCGCGATTTTGCTTATGACCCCTGCATAAATCAGGGCTAACGCCCAAGCATTCAATCGCGTCCACCAGACGAGTCTGGCCCCCTTAGGAGTTTCCATGAGCGAGTTGCGTTTTACTGAAGATCACGAATGGCTGCGCACCGAAGCTGACGGCAGCGTCACAGTCGGCATCACCGCCTTCGCGCAGAACGCCCTGGGCGACGTGGTTTTCGTACAACTGCCAGAGCTGCAGTCCTACGAAAAGGGCGCGGAAGCGGCCACCGTGGAGTCGGTAAAAGCGGCCAGCGGCGTGTACATGCCCCTGGACGGTGAAGTGCTGCAAGTCAACCCGGCGCTCGACAGCAGCCCTGAACTGGTCAACGAAGATCCAATGGGTGAAGGCTGGTTCTTCCGCTTTCAGCCAACCGACGCCTCTGCCGTCGCCAAACTGCTGGATCAGGACGCTTACGACCGTCTGATCAAAGCCAACGCCGAAGCCTGAGGAGCGCCGACATGACTCAAGTAAACCCTGCCGTTGTAACCACAAGCACCGCCAACGAATTCATCGCGCGCCACATCGGCCCGCGCGCCGGCGATGAGCAAGCCATGCTCAACAGCCTCGGTTTCGACTCCCTGGAAGCCTTGAGCGCCAGCGTGATCCCGGAAAGCATCAAGGGCACCAGCGTGCTCGGCATGGACGACGGCCTGAGTGAAGCCGACGCCCTGGCCATGATCAAAAGCATCGCCGGCAAGAACCAGCTGTTCAAGACCTTCATCGGCCAGGGCTACTACGGCACCCACACGCCGTCGCCTATCCTGCGCAACCTGTTGGAAAACCCGGCCTGGTACACCGCCTACACCCCGTATCAGCCAGAGATCTCCCAGGGTCGCCTCGAAGCATTGCTCAACTTCCAGACGCTGATCAGCGACCTGACGGGCCTGCCGATCGCCAACGCTTCGCTGCTCGATGAGGCCACCGCTGCAGCCGAAGCCATGACTTTCTGCAAACGCCTGAGCAAGAACAAAGGCAGCCACGCGTTCTTTGCATCGGTTCACTGCCACCCGCAGACCCTCGATGTGCTGCGCACCCGCGCCGAGCCTCTGGGCATCGACGTGGTCGTCGGCGACGAGCTTGAGCTGACTGACGTGACGCCGTTCTTCGGCGCACTGCTGCAATACCCGGCAAGCAACGGTGATGTCTTTGACTACCGCGCACTGACCGAACGCTTCCACGCCGCCAACGCTCTGGTGGCGGTTGCCGCTGATCTGCTGGCCCTGACTGTGCTGACCCCGCCAGGCGAATTCGGCGCCGACGTGGCCATCGGCAGCGCCCAGCGTTTCGGCGTGCCGCTGGGCTTCGGTGGCCCGCACGCAGCGTACTTCTCTACCAAAGATGCATTCAAGCGTGACATGCCGGGCCGCCTGGTCGGCGTTTCCGTCGACCGTTTCGGCAAACCGGCCCTGCGCCTGGCCATGCAGACTCGCGAGCAACACATCCGCCGCGAGAAGGCCACCTCGAACATCTGCACTGCGCAGGTTCTGTTGGCCAACATTGCCAGCATGTACGCCGTGTATCACGGTCCAAAAGGCCTGACGCAGATCGCCAAGCGCATTCATCACCTGACTGCGATCCTCGCCAAAGGCTTGAGCGCGCTGGGGCTGAACGTCGAGCAAGAAAACTTCTTCGACACCCTGACCCTTAACACTGGCGCCAACACCGCCAAGCTGCACGACCAGGCGCATGCGCAGCAGATCAACCTGCGCGTCGTCGATGGCGAGCGTCTGGGCCTGTCCCTTGACGAAACCACGTCGCAAGCTGATGTCGAAACCCTGTGGGCACTGTTCGCCGACGGCCAGGCGCTGCCGGACTTCGCCGCCCTCGCTGCTGCAGTGGTCAGCACCATCCCGGCTGCGCTGGTTCGTCAATCGCCGATCCTGAGCCACCCGGTATTCAACCGTTATCACTCGGAAACCGAGCTGATGCGCTACCTGCGCAAGCTCGCCGACAAGGACCTGGCCCTGGATCGCACCATGATCCCGCTGGGTTCTTGCACCATGAAACTCAACGCTGCCAGCGAAATGATCCCGGTGACCTGGGCTGAATTCGGCGCCCTGCACCCGTTCGCCCCGGCCGAGCAAAGTGCCGGCTACCAGCAACTGACCGACGAACTGGAAGCAATGCTCTGCGCCGCGACCGGCTACGACTCCATTTCCTTGCAGCCGAACGCCGGTTCTCAAGGTGAATATGCCGGGCTGCTGGCTATTCGCGCTTACCACCAGAGCCGTGGCGAAGACCGTCGCGACATCTGCCTGATCCCGTCGTCTGCCCACGGCACCAACCCGGCGACGGCCAACATGGCCGGCATGCGCGTGGTCGTGACCGCCTGCGATGCCCGCGGCAACGTCGACATCGAAGACCTGCGCGCCAAGGCCATCGAGCATCGCGAACACCTTGCGGCGCTGATGATCACCTACCCGTCGACCCACGGCGTTTTCGAAGAAGGCATCCGCGAAATCTGCGGGATCATTCATGACAACGGCGGCCAGGTGTACATCGACGGCGCCAACATGAACGCAATGGTCGGCCTCTGCGCACCGGGCAAGTTCGGTGGCGACGTCTCGCACCTGAACCTGCACAAGACGTTCTGCATCCCTCACGGTGGTGGCGGTCCGGGCGTTGGCCCGATCGGCGTCAAATCGCACCTGACCCCGTTCCTGCCGGGTCACGGCACCATGGAGCGTAAAGAAGGTGCGGTCTGCGCGGCACCGTTCGGCAGCGCGAGCATCTTGCCGATCACCTGGATGTACATTCGGATGATGGGCGGCGCGGGCCTCAAGCGTGCTTCGCAGCTGGCGATCCTGAATGCGAACTACATTTCCCGTCGCCTCGAAGAGCACTATCCAGTGCTTTACACCGGCAGCAATGGCCTGGTAGCCCACGAGTGCATCCTGGACCTGCGCCCACTCAAAGACAGCAGCGGCATCAGCGTCGATGACGTGGCCAAGCGCCTGATCGATTTCGGCTTCCATGCACCGACCATGTCGTTCCCGGTCGCTGGCACCCTGATGATCGAACCGACCGAAAGCGAATCCAGGGAAGAACTGGACCGCTTCTGCGACGCCATGATCCGCATCCGCGAAGAAATCCGCGCAGTGGAAAACGGCACGCTGGACAAGGACGACAACCCGCTGAAGAACGCTCCGCACACTGCGGCGGAACTGGTCGGCGAGTGGACTCACCCGTACAGCCGTGAGCAGGCGGTCTACCCTGTAGCGTCGCTGATCGAAGGCAAATACTGGCCACCGGTCGGTCGCGTCGACAACGTGTTCGGTGATCGCAACCTGGTGTGCGCCTGCCCGTCGATCGAAAGCTACGCTTAAACCAATGAGGGGCGGGTGCGCCTGCCCCTCTTCTCAAGAACACCACAAAACCTGTGGGAGCTGGCTTGCCTGCGATGGCGGCCTGTCAGACAGCGTCGATGGCGACTCAACCAACGCCATCGCAGGCAAGCCAGCTCCCACAGGACCGTGTCCCGTTAAAAATTCCGCCAATTCCCATAACAAGAAACCGGAGAACAACCATGGCTTTAAGCGTGTTCGACCTGTTCAAGATTGGCATCGGTCCCTCCAGTTCCCACACCGTCGGCCCAATGCGCGCTGCCGCGCGTTTCGCCGAAGGCTTGCGCCGTGAAGGGCTGCTGGCTGCAACCGCCTGCGTCAAGGTCGAGCTCTACGGCTCACTCGGCGCCACCGGCAAAGGCCACGGCAGCGACAAGGCCGTATTGCTCGGGCTGGAAGGCGAACACCCGGACACCGTGAACACCGAAACCGTCGCTGCTCGCCTGCAAGAGATTCGCGGCAACGGTCGCTTGAACGTGCTGGGTGAACACAGCATCGCGTTCAACGAGAAAGAACACCTGGCGATGATTCGCAAACCGCTGCCGTATCACCCCAACGGCATGATTTTTCGTGCATTCGATGCGGCCGGTTTGCAAACCCGCAGCCGCGAGTACTACTCGGTAGGCGGTGGGTTTGTGGTCGATGAGGATGCAGCCGGTGCCGACCGCATTGTCGAAGATGCCACCAAACTGACGTTCCCGTTCAAGAGCGCCAAGGACCTGCTGGGGCATTGCGCAACCTACGGCCTGTCGATCAGCCAGGTGATGCTGACCAATGAAAGTGCCTGGCGACCTGAAGCCGAAACCCGCGCCGGCCTGCTGAATATCTGGCAAGTGATGCAGGATTGCGTGGCCGCTGGTTGTCGCAACGAAGGCATCCTGCCCGGTGGTTTGAAGGTCAAGCGTCGCGCTGCGGCGCTGCATCGGCAATTGTGCAAAAACCCCGAATCGTCCTTGCGCGATCCGCTCTCGGTACTGGACTGGGTCAATCTGTATGCCCTGGCGGTCAACGAAGAAAACGCCAACGGCGGACGAGTCGTGACGGCGCCCACCAACGGCGCGGCGGGGATTATCCCGGCGGTGCTGCATTACTACATGCGCTTCATTCCTGGCGCGAACGATGACGGCGTGGTGCGCTTCCTGCTCACCGCAGCGGCCATTGGCATTCTGTACAAGGAAAACGCCTCGATCTCCGGTGCCGAAGTCGGTTGCCAGGGCGAAGTTGGAGTGGCCTGCTCAATGGCGGCCGGAGCCTTGTGCGAAGTCCTCGGCGGCAGCGTGCAGCAAGTGGAAAACGCGGCGGAAATCGGCATGGAACACAACCTCGGCCTGACCTGCGACCCCATCGGCGGCCTGGTGCAAGTGCCTTGCATCGAGCGCAATGCGATGGGCTCGGTCAAGGCCATCAATGCGGTCCGCATGGCCCTGCGCGGTGACGGGCAGCACTTCGTCTCTCTCGACAAGGTTATCCGCACCATGCGCCAGACCGGCGCCGACATGAAAAGCAAATACAAGGAGACCGCCCGCGGCGGTCTGGCGGTCAACATTATCGAGTGCTGATGCGCGCGCATTGGCCTCTGCACATTTTTTCAGGAGCAAAACATGTCCACCGAACAATTGCTGACTACCCCCCTGCACGCCCTGCACATCGAACTCGGCGCACGCATGGTGCCGTTCGCCGGCTACGACATGCCGGTGCAATACCCGCTGGGCGTGATGAAAGAACACCAGCACACCCGCGACCAGGCCGGGTTGTTCGATGTCTCGCACATGGGCCAGATTCGCCTGACCGGCGCCAAGGCAGCCGAGGCCCTGGAAACCCTGGTACCGGTAGACATCATCGACTTGCCGGTGGGCATGCAGCGCTATGCGATGTTCACCAACGAGGCCGGTGGCATTCTCGACGACCTGATGGTCGCCAACCTGGGTAACGACGAATTGTTCCTGGTGGTCAACGCCGCCTGCAAGGACCAGGACCTGGCGCACCTGCGCAAGCACATCAGCGAGCAGTGCACCATCGAGCCGTTGTTCGAAGAGCGTGCGCTGCTGGCCTTGCAAGGCCCCGCCGCCGTGACCGTCCTGGCGCGACTGGCGCCTGAAGTGGCCAAGATGACCTTCATGCAGTTCACGCGCGTCCAGCTGCTGGGCGTGGAATGTTTCGTCAGCCGCTCGGGCTACACCGGCGAAGACGGTTTCGAGATCTCCGTGCCGGCCGCGAATGCCGAAGCCTTGGCCCGCGCCCTGTTGGCCGAGCCGGAAGTGGCCGCGATCGGTCTGGGGGCTCGCGACTCCCTGCGCCTGGAAGCCGGCCTGTGCCTCTATGGCCACGACATGAACACCGAGACCACCCCGATCGAGGCGAGCCTGCTGTGGGCCATCTCCAAGTCGCGCCGTGCCGATGGCGCACGGGCCGGCGGTTTCCCGGGCGCCGAAAACATCTTCGCGCAACAACAGGGCGGCGTCAGCCGCAAACGCGTAGGCCTGCTGCCGCAAGAGCGCACGCCGGTGCGCGAAGGCGCGGAAATCGTCAACGACGCGGGCGAGATCATCGGCAGCGTCTGCAGTGGCGGTTTTGGACCGACCCTGGGCGCCCCTCTTGCCATGGGTTACCTCGACTCGGCGTACGTCGCGCTCGATACGCCGGTCTGGGCGATCGTGCGTGGGAAAAAGGTGCCTTTGCTTGTAAGCAAAATGCCATTTGTTCCACAACGCTACTATCGCGGCTGATTGACTGTTTCTATAAGCAACGTGGCTGCGCTAACACTGCACTAATCTGTAACGCAGCCGCCATAAAACAGTGCAACCGTTCGATAATGAACAGTGCTTATAACAGTCGAAAACAATTGAACAGCGCTATCGTATAAGCCTGCACTAACACCTTCACTAACAGCTTCAGAGCCAAGCAAACCGGGCCCCTCACAGGGGCTTGTTTTTTATTGGCCAGTTGGCGTAGAGTTTGTTCACTGTGTTTGCATGGGTCGCTTGGAATCGTGACCTGGGCAGTAGCCTACAAGTTAGCTACATCCCGTTCGACGTCTTCTTACTCTCCTGCAACCAGCCCCAGTACTCTTTCATGAGAAAGAGGCTGTCATTAATTTTTGCGTCAAAGGAAATAAGAAATGTCCCAACGTCAGAGCGGTACCGTCAAGTGGTTTAACGACGAGAAAGGTTTTGGTTTTATCACGCCAGAAAGCGGTCCGGATCTGTTCGTGCACTTCCGCGCTATTCAGGGCAACGGCTTCAAGAGCCTGAAAGAAGGCCAGAAAGTGACCTTCGTTGCTGTGCAGGGCCAAAAAGGCATGCAGGCTGACGAAGTTCAGGCCGAAGCTTAATCTTCTGTAACGAAAAAGCCCCTGATGCTGACATCAGGGGCTTTTTTGTGCGCGCAAATCCGTAAAATGAGTTCTTTTCCCGCCGAGACCCCTGCCATGTCGAAACACCTGCTGAAGCCCCAGGGCGATTTTCCCGCCGCTGGCCTGGGTCGTCGTCTGGCAGCGATGTTCTATGACTTCCTGCTATGCACCGCGTTGCTGATTGTCACCAGCGGAATCTACAAGATGATCCAGATGGCAATCATCGGCGAGGAGCGGATGCGCACGCTGACTGAAGCGGGAGCACTGGACGGTGATCCGCTGCTTTCAACCCTGCTGCTGTTCGTGCTGTTCGGGTTTTTTGCCAAGTTCTGGACCTGGTCGGGTCAGACCCTGGGCATGCAGGTGTGGGGTATTCGGGTGCAGAACGCCGACGGCTCATCCATCAGCCTGTGGCAGGCGCTGCTGCGCTTTGTGGTCTCCATCGCCTCGCTGCTGTGCGTGGGTCTGGGTTTCATCTGGTCGCTGTTCGACAAGCAGAAGCGCAGCTGGCATGACATGTATTCCGAGACGCAGCTGGTGCGAATCCCGAAGAAGCAGAGGTAAGCGCATAAAAAAGATCGCAGCCGTCGGCAGCTCCTACAAGGTTTGTGAGCACCTGTAGGAGCTGCCGAATGCTGCGATCTCTTGGTCTTGCTTTAAGCGTTACCAGCCAACTTCATCCGCGCCGCCTGGGTGAAATCGAGCATGCGCTTCAACGGCCGAATCGCCTGCGGAATCAACGCCGGATCAACAAAGATCTCATTCGTCCCTTCTTTAAGGCTCTTGAGCGTGCGCTCAAGCGTATTCATCGCCATCCACGGACAATGCGCGCAACTGCGGCACGCCGCGCCGTTACCCGCCGTAGGGGCTTCGATGAACACCTTGTCCGGGCACAGCTGCTGCATCTTGTAGAAGATGCCGCGGTCGGTAGCAACGATCAGGGTCTTGTTCGGCAGGCTCTGCGCTGCAGCAATCAGCTGGCTGGTGGAGCCTACGGCGTCCGCCAGTTCGATGACCGAAGTCGGCGACTCGGGGTGCACCAGAATGGCGGCATCGGGGTACAGGGCCTTCATGTCCTCGAGCTGCTTGGACTTGAACTCCTCGTGAACGATGCAGGCACCGTCCCACAGCAGCATGTCGGCGCCGGTCTTGCGCTGGATATAGGTGCCCAGGTGCTTGTCCGGCCCCCAGATGATGGTTTCGCCGTTGTCCATAAGGCTCTCGACGATTTCCAGCGCGCAGCTTGAAGTCACCACCCAGTCAGCCCGGGCTTTGACTGCTGCCGAGGTATTGGCATACACCACCACGGTGCGCTCAGGATGCTGGTCACAGAACGCCGAGAACTCGTCCACGGGGCAACCCAGGTCCAGCGAGCAGGTCGCCTCCAGGGTCGGCATCAATACGCGTTTTTCGGGGTTGAGGATCTTCGCGGTTTCGCCCATGAACTTCACGCCGGCGACCACCACGGTCTTGGCCGGGTGGGCGTTGCCAAAGCGCGCCATTTCAAGGGAGTCGGAGACACAGCCACCGGTTTCTTCGGCCAGGGCCTGAATCACCGGATCGCAATAGAAGTGGGCAACCAGCACCGCGTCCTGAGCTTTGAGCTCGGCAGCAATGGCAGCTCGGTAAAAAGCCTCTTCTTCGACTGTCAGCGGCTTGGGCTGCTTGGCGTCGAGGTGAGCTTGAACCAGTAGGCGTTCGGAAATTTGCGTCATGATCGCAAGACCTGCGGGCGCTTTCGCGCGAAAGTCGAGTATACACCCGGCTCCGGACCCTATTGGGTACCGCCGGGAGAGTGAGTAGTCATCAGGCACAGCGTTGAAGCTGGGCAAGGCTACAGAATATCCCGTGGATGCAAAAGATGAATCTGACCTGCGCCATGCGTTGCAGCCTCGAACGTGAGCCCGCTGAAATCGAAGACAAAAAATCCGCAAGTCCTCACGCTCGTGAGCCTTGCGGATTTTCAACTGTTGAAACAGTCCAGGGTCACTTCGATCGGTTACTGATCGACTTCCAGGGTGCTCGCTCTGCAAGGCTGGAAATGGCGACGCGAAATGGCATAGACCCGATCTCAGATGAGCGAAAAAGGGTAGGAGCAATCATTCAATTCAATTCAATATTTTGCTGAGGCGTGGCTAAGATGGAAAAAATGAAAGAACCCAGTACAAATATTCATCCGCTCGACCAGGATCGTGACCCGATCAGCACAGCCCTTGTTTGGAGCTTGGCCGCTAAGGTGGCGGCTCACCATGGTGGCGAACTCGCGCGAATGCAGCGAGCCAATGGGTACTCGAACGCTACGTGGGTCGGTAACGGCATCGCCGTGCGTATCGCGCATACACCCGTCGATATGGCACGCGAGGTTGCGCTCGTTCAGGCTCTTGCGCGAGAGGTCGGGCACCCAGAGATCCTTGGAGAGGGTACTACCGAGGGCCACGGCTGGATCGTGAGCGCGCAGATTCGCGGCCAGAACCTCCAGGAGGCGTGGCCGACGCTGACGCCTGCGGAGCGGGAAGCTGCGGTCCGCCAGATTTGGGCTCGGGCCCAGATCGTGCACGACGCGACCCCGTCTCTGAGGACGCTTGTCGCATCTCACGGGGGGTTCGTACCGGCTTCGCTCGAAGCTGCCACCGCGGCGGCTAACCGCGCCAAAGTCAAGCTGGGACTGTCCAGCGCACAGCAGTCGCGGCTCCATGGAATCATCGAGGGTTACTTCCGGGCTGCACCCTTGGTTGCACAGACCGTCAACCATGGCGACCTCGCGCTGATGAATGCTTTATGGGACGGAGAGGTCGTCGCCCTGCTGGACTTTGAGTTCGCCGTGCTCGGTCCGGTCGAGATCGACCTGTGCCGGTTGGTATGCGAGGCCCGCGTATCCGAAGAAGGCCATCGTATTGATTCGGAGGCAGGCAACGCTGCGGTTGAGATCGCCGCTCGACATATGGATCCGATTCATGGTCGTGCGCTTATCCAAGGCGCCGCGATTCTCGACCAGCTCCGTGACCTTGACATCTGGACGGCTACTGAGCGTGTCGAGGACTGGCGACCGTGCCGCCTGCTCGCTGACCTGCTCGACGTCGACGGCGGCTATCTCGCCCCCCTGCTCAAGTAACCAGCGCTATCACGATACGATGAACGTCATCGATTTGATCGTGGTGCGCCAAGTCCAGTACCTCAACACCATCATCGAACAGGACCATCTCGCCATCGAGCTGGTAACAAGCCGATGTTCAACTCAAAGCGTTCCGGTCGGCCGGCTCCGTGCCAAGCGGTGCAATGACCAAATTCCAGGCAAAAAAAAACCCGGAAATCCTCACTTTCGTGGGCCTTCCGGATTTTCTAAACTGCTACAAAAATGGTGGGTCGTGTGGGATTCGAACCTACGACCAATTGGTTAAAAGCCAACTGCTCTACCAACTGAGCTAACGACCCGCTGTGTGGTGGCGCGTATAATACTGATTTTTAAGGACTATTCAACACCTAATTTGAAATAAATCAAAAATAAGGCGTTGGGTCACTGATTCCGGCCGCCGCGAAGCCTTCTGCACGGAGTCGGCAGCTGTCGCATTTGCCGCACGCCCGGCCGTGATCGTCGGCCTGGTAGCAGGAAACCGTCAGGCCGTAATCGACACCCAGCTTGACGCCAGCCTGGACGATCTGCGCCTTGCTCAGATTCTGCAGGGGCGCCTGAATGCGGAAGCCGTTACCTTCCACGCCTGCCTTGGTGGCGAGGTTGGCCATGCGCTCGAAGGATTCGATGAACTCGGGACGGCAATCCGGGTAACCGGAGTAATCGACGGCATTGACGCCAATGAAGATGTCACGCGCTCCGAGCACTTCGGCCCAGCCCAACGCGAGGGACAGGAACACGGTATTGCGTGCAGGAACGTAGGTGACCGGAATGCCTTCACCGGCCTCCTCCGGAATATCGATACTGCTGTCGGTCAATGCCGAGCCACCCATGCCGTTGAGGTTCAACCCGATGACCTTATGCTCAACCACGCCAAGATCACGGGCGACGCGTGCGGCAGCGTGCAGCTCGGCATGGGAGCGCTGGCCGTAGTCGAAGCTCATGGTGTAGCAGCTGTAGCCATCGGCTCGTGCCATGGCCACGACAGTGGCCGAGTCCAGGCCACCAGACAGGAGGATGACCGCACGTTTTTCTGCAGCGTTCAGTTGTTCAGTCATTTCAGCGCCCCGGCTCGTCATTCCATAGATATTTATGCAGCTGCAGTTGCAGGCGCACTGGCAGGTTGTCCGCCACGACCCAATCCGCCAGGTCCCGAGCGTTCAGGTCATGGTGGCTGGGAGAAAACAGGACCTCACCGGCGCGGCGATCCAGACCGTACTGGATCAACTTGGACACGGCCCAGTCGTAATCTTCCCGGGAACAGATGACAAACTTCACCTGATCGTTGCGCGTCAGCAGCTCGATGTTTTCGTAGCGATTGCGATGCGCTTCCTTCGAACCCGGAGTTTTCAGGTCGACGACGCGACTAACCCGCGAATCGACTGCCGAGATGTCCAGAGCTCCACTGGTTTCCAGTGACACTTCGTAACCGGCATCACACAGGCGCTTGAGCAATGGGATGGCGTTGGGCTGGGCGAGGGGCTCGCCGCCGGTGACACACACATAACGCGGACGAAAGCCGGCCACTTGTTCGATGATGTCATCCAGCGGGCGAACCGTGCCGCCTGTGAAGGCGTAGGCGCTGTCACAGTACTGGCAACGCAATGGACAACCGGTCAGGCGCACAAAAACAGTGGGCAGCCCGGCCGTCCGCGTTTCACCCTGCAACGAGTAAAATACTTCGGTAATTCTCAATGTGTCTTGCATAGTCGCCACGGGCGTAACAGCTAAACAGGCTGTCCGCCTCCGTCAGGCACTTTAAGGAACCCCGCCATCGCGCGAATCCCAAAAAGCGGTGTTTCAGAAAAAGGGCGTGAATTCTAACGAAAAAACCCGCAGCAAGTGCGGGTTTCTTTAAAACGGTTCAGGCAAGCTTACATTTTCTGCAAGTCGCGCTGGGCCAACTGCGCGGCGGACGTGCCCGGATATTGGGACACGACCTGCTGCAGAATCCCTTTAACCTTGTCGGGATGACCAAGGCGGCGCTCTACATCTGCCAGCTTGTACAGCGAGTCAGGCACTTTGTTGTGCTTGGGGTACAGCTGGGACACCTTGGCAAACGCCTGACCGGCACCTTGCAGGTCGCCTTTGGCCAGGTTCACTTCGCCCAACCAATATTGGGCATTGCCCGCGTACTGGCTGTTGGGGTACTTGCGCAGGAAAGCGGCAAAAGCCTGGCTGGCCTTGTCGAAATCCTTGGCTTTGATCAGGTCGAAGGCTGCATCGTAATACAGTTTTTCCTTCGCCGGGTCAGCCGGCTCGGTACCCGCGGCCGGTGCCTGAGCGGCAGCCGCTCCAGCACCTGCTGCTGCACCGGGGGCGTTCAAATCGCCACCGGTGGAAGAATTCTCAGGAGTTGCGGCTGGTGCAACGCCGGTTCCAATGCGCCGATCAAGATCCTGGTATCGCTCCAGGCTTTCCTGCTTCATGCGCGCTACATCATTTTGCAGAACTTCGATGATGCCTTGTTGGCGCGAGATCTGCTCCTGCATGGATTGCAGTTGGTTGAACAGCTCGCCCTGTGCCGAGACAGGGGCCGAAACCCCTCCCCCGGCATAGGCGCCGTTCGTACCGTAACCCGCGGGCGGATAACTACTTCCACTATTGCCGGAGTTGTTGTTATCGACCACAGGAACCGCAGCCCACACCGCAAGCGGTGCGAGGCTGAGAGCCAGAATAGTTACAGCACGACGGCACGTTCGCATGACGAATTACTTACGCAGTTCGACGCGACGGTTTTGAGCCCAGGACTGCTCGTCGTTGCCGGTAGCAACTGGACGCTCTTCGCCGTAGGAAACCAGTTCCAGCTGAGCTGGGGAAACGCCTTGCAGTACCAGGTAGCGCTGAACGGCTTTCGCACGACGCTCGCCCAGTGCCATGTTGTACTCACGAGTACCACGTTCGTCGGTGTTACCTTCCAGAACAACGCGAGCGCCGTTAGCTTTCAGGTCCTTGGCGTGAACGTCCAGAGCGCGCATGGCTTCTGGCTTCAGGTCCGAACTGTCGTATTCGAAGTAGAAAGTGGTGATCGCGCGCAGAGCAGCTTCTTCGCTCAGGGAGCCGTCAACTGCACCAGTGTTAGCGCCGTAACCAGCGTTTGGATCAACAGCAGCGCCTTCACCGGCATTGTCGCCGCCTTTGGACGAGCAACCTACAGCTACAGCCATGGCCAGAGCCAGCGCAGCAAATTTACCAAACTTCAGCATTTCCATCGTGAAACTCCTAATGAACCCCAGTGTGTTAAGTAAAACGTAAAGCGCCGCGTCAGTTCAGGTAAGGGGACCAGGAAGGTTCTCTGACTTCGCCTTGTGCGGTAGGAAGCGGGAGCCTTACGCGTCCATTAATGGACACGAGCATCAAGACTCCCCGGCCCTGCTGGCGGGTGGCGTAGATTACCATGGTGCCGTTGGGCGCAACAGTAGGCGACTCGTCCAGAGTGCTATCAGTGAGGATCTTTACACTACCGCGTTGCAAATCCTGGGCCGCCACCTTGAAATTGGTGAAGCCTTCCTGGCGATGAATCATGACCAGGGTCTTTTCGTCAGCCGACAACTTAGGGTTGGCGTTGTAGTTACCGATGAAGGTCACACGCTCTGCACCGCCGCCGCCTGCGCTGGTTTTGTAGATCTGCGGCTTGCCGCCACGGTCGGAGGTGAAGTAGATGGTCGAACCATCTTTACCCCAGAACGGTTCGGTGTTGATGC
This sequence comes from Pseudomonas sp. Y24-6, assembly GCF_020295325.1. Lineage (NCBI taxonomy): Bacteria > Pseudomonadati > Pseudomonadota > Gammaproteobacteria > Pseudomonadales > Pseudomonadaceae > Pseudomonas > Pseudomonas sp. Y24-6. The sequence goes on from NZ_JACBXG010000005.1 coordinate 93,828, forward strand.
CGGGACCATTGGTGACGCGGGTGATCTGGCGCGAGCCCAGGTTCATCACATAGATGTCCGGGTTGCCGTCCTTGGACAGCACGAACGCCAGGCGATTGCCGTCCGGCGACCAGGCTGGTGCACCATTGAGGCCTTCGAAGTTGGTGATTTGCTCACGGCGACCGGTGTCGATGTTCTGCATGAAGATGCGCGGACGCTTCTGCTCGAACGAGACATAAGCGATGCGCTTGCCATCCGGTGCGAAACGCGGCGACAGGATCGGCTCGCGCGATTGCAGCAGGGTAACGGCACGCGCACCGTCGTAGTCCGAACGTTGCAGGGTGTAGCGAGTGTTTTTCTCGGAAAAGCGCTCGGCAGTCACGTACAGCAGGCGAGTCGAGAATGCACCTTTGATACCGGTGAGTTTTTCAAACGACTGGTCAGCAATGTAGTGCGACATGTCACGCAGCTGGTCAACGCTGCCCGACACGCTGCCGGTCAGCACTTGCTGCTCGGTGGCGACGTTGAACAAGGCGTATTGCACCTGCAGGCGACCGCCCGCCGGAGCGATGCTGCCGACCATGACGTACTGGGCACCCAGCGCCTTGAAGTCACGGTAGATGATTTCGCTGGCCTGGCTTGGCTGGCTGATCATGTTCTGTTTCGGGATCGGCGAGTAGTAACCCGAGTTGCGCAGGTCATTACCGATGATCTCGGCCATATCGTCCGGCAGCACGCTGCCGCCCTGGTTGGCGAACGGAACGACGGCAATCGGGGTAGCCCGATCGCTGCCGCTGGTTACCAGAATGTTTTTCTCATCGGCTACCGCCATCCCTGCCAGGCAGCAGATGGCGACAAGCATTCCTCGAAGAAGGTTTCTCACAAGGCTAGATCCTCAGGTGTGAATGTCATCTTGAATGAACGATACGGAGCAAAATCGCTCGGCTTCATTCCCTGCATTTCTGTCAAACGTCCAATATTCTTGACCGCCGCCACTGCCGAAGCATCGAACGGACCATCTCCGCTTGATCTGCCGACGGTAACCGAGGTCACTGTTCCATCCGGCAACATGCCGATTTGCAGCACGACCGTCATGCCTTTGCGTGCCGAAGGGGGACGAGCCCAGCCTTCTGCTGCACGTGCACGAATCAGGTCATCGAAACTGCCAGCGACTTCGTCACCCTGCTCGTCCGCCAAGGCCTGCTGACGTTGCGGCGTGTCGGAAAGCAGATCTGCCAAGGCCTGGGCCTTTTTGTCTTCGGCGGATTTACGTGCCGCTTCCTGCGATTTCTTCTTCGCAGCATCGGCAGCAGCTTTCTTCTTCGCGTCTTCGGCGACTTTCTTTTTCGCCTCCTCAGCGTCAGATTTCTTCTTGGCGTCTTCTGCGGCTTTCTTCTTCGCGTCTTCGACGATCTTTTTCTTGGCTTCTTCAGCGGCGGCTTTCTTGGCCTCTTCTTCAGCTGCCTTCTTGGCTTCTTCTTCAGATTTCTTCTTGGCTATATCAGCCAATTGTTTCTCTTCAGCCTTTTTGGCTTCCGCGGTCTTTTTGGCTTCGTCGGCTTTCTTGGCTTCATCCGCCTTTTTCGCCTCTTCCGCTTTCTTGGTCTCGTCGGCCTTCTTGGATTCTTCGGCTTTTTGAGCCGTATCTTCCTTCTTTTGTTCCGCAGCCTTGATGGCTTCCTGCTCGATCTTCTTCTGCTCCATCTGCTCGACTTCGGTCTGGCGCGCGGCGGATTTCTTCGCCTCACCCGCAATCTTCTGATTGGTCTGGGTGGTCGCCTGACTTTTCGATTTCAGCTGGTACAGGGTCGCCTGGACGATCGGCCTGGCCGGCGGCAGCTCCGGGGTCATGGCAAAACTGACAAACAACATGCCGAACACCAGCACGTGCAAGCCAATTGCCCAGACGCTAGGCCAGAAGTAGCTTTCCGAGGCTGTCGGCTCTCGTTGTTGCTGCATCAGGGCGCCTCGGTAATCAAGCCAACATTACCGACCCCGGCTTTCTGGAGACCGCCCATGGCACCCATGACCGATCCATAATCGACGGTCTTGTCGCCTCGAATGAAGACCTGGGTCTGCTTGCCGCCTTCGGTGCCGGCGCGAATGATCTTGGTCACCGCGTCGGTCATCTGCGGCAAGGTCATGGCCTTGTCCTGCTGTTTCTGGGTATCGACTTCGCTGCCAAGGTTCCAGTAGTAGGTCTTGTCAGCCTTGATCGAAATGGTCAGGACCTGCGTATTGTTGTCCTGCGGCAAGGCTTCGCTGGAAACCTTGGGCAGATCAACTTTCACGCCCTGATTGAGCATCGGCGCGGTCACCATGAAGATGACCAGCAGCACCAGCATCACGTCGATGTAGGGCACTACGTTCATCTCGGCGACCGGCTTGCGCTTTTTGCGAGCTCGAGCGATTAAAGCCATTGGAAATTACCTGCTTATTCTTCGCTGGTGTGCACTTTGCGGTGCAGGATCGCCTGGAATTCATCGGCGAAGGTGTAGTAGCGGCTGATCAGCGTTTCGCTGCGGGCAGCAAACCGGTTGTAGGCGATGACAGCTGGAATCGCGGCGAACAGGCCGATCGCGGTGGCGATCAGGGCTTCGGCGATACCCGGAGCCACGGTGGCCAGGGTTGCTTGCTGCGCAGTGGCCAGGCCACGGAAGGAGTTCATGATGCCCCAGACCGTACCGAACAGGCCGATATACGGGCTCACGGAACCTACGGTCGCGAGGAACGGCAGGCTCTGCTCGAGCTTTTCTTCTTCGCGGGAAATAGCGACGCGCATGGCCCGGGCCACACCTTCCATGACCGCTTCAGGATCAACCCCTGGCTGCTGGCGCAGACGGGAAAACTCCTTGAAGCCGGCGCGGAAGATTTGCTCGACGCCCGAATCCGGATCAGGGTTGCTGCCGGCCTGACGATAGAGTTTGGACAGGTCGATACCCGACCAGAAGCGCTCCTCGAAGCTCTCCAGGGCACGTCGACCGGCGCGCAGCAGATTGCTGCGCTGAAAGATCATGATCCATGAGGTGACCGATGCGGCTACCAGGATCAGCATTACCAGTTGCACCACAATACTGGCATTGCTGACCAGGCTCCACATGGAGGAATGGTCGACGACGTTAGCTTCCACGCTTTATCTCCTGCTTTGAGTGAGTACCCGCGCCGCTCACGTCGGCAAAGGCCGCACGTAGAGCTTCGGGAATGGCCCGGGGTTTTAAACTTTCAGTGCGCACACAGGCCACCAGAAACTGCCCTTCGCAGAGCAGCGCATTATCCGTTGCCCGCCTGACCTGCTGCTTGAAACGCAGGCTGGCACGGTTCAATTCGCTTACTTCAGCGCTTACCAGCAGTTCGTCATCCAGTCGCGCCGGCGCGTGGTAACGCGCTTCGCTGGAATGCACGACGAATAACAGGTCCTCCCCTGCCAGCTGGGATTGGGCAAAGCCCAGCTCCCGGAGCCGCTCGGTTCGAGCCCGTTCCATAAACTTGAGGTAATTAACGTAATACACGATGCCACCCGCATCGGTGTCTTCGTAATAAACGCGACAACGATGTGCGAAAGGCCCAAGCCCGTTTTGCGCGCGCATACTCTAGTGCTTACTCCTCAGGTTGCCAATCCGGCCAGGCAACTGTTTTTCATTGTTCTGCGGCTTTATCGCGAAAGCACCGTCCTCAGACAGCACAAACCCGGAATTGATCAGCCCGCAACGTGATTAATCGTCAACTGCATCGAGGGATTCGTCTACCACGGGCATCTCACCCAATCGTGACGGGATGTTTAAACCGAAGTGCAGGTAGGCATGCCGGGTCACCACCCGCCCCCGGGGTGTGCGCATGATGTAGCCCTGCTGGATCAGGTACGGCTCCAGGACATCCTCGATGGTATGCCGCTCTTCACTGATAGCTGCAGCCAGGCTGTCGACACCCACCGGGCCGCCGTCGAACTTCTCGATCATGGTCAGCAGCAGGCGCCGGTCTTGATGGTCGAAGCCACGCTCGTCGACATCCAGCAGGTTCAAGGCCAGGTCGGCGATTGGCTTGGTGATGTGCCCCTTGGCGCGAACTTCGGCAAAGTCGCGCACCCGCCGCAACAGGCGGTTGGCGATCCGCGGCGTACCCCGGGCACGGCGGGCGATTTCGAAGGCGCCTTCCGGGTCGAGCGGCAGGCCGAGGATGTTCGCCGAACGACCGACAATCGTTGCCAGGTCCGCCGTGTTGTAGAACTCCAGGCGCTGCACGATACCAAAGCGGTCACGCAACGGATTGGTCAGCATGCCGGCTCGCGTCGTGGCGCCCACCAGGGTAAATGGCGGCAGGTCGAGCTTGATCGAGCGCGCGGCCGGGCCTTCGCCAATCATGATGTCCAGCTGGAAATCTTCCATGGCGGGGTACAGCACTTCTTCGACAATCGGCGACAGGCGATGGATTTCGTCGATGAACAGCACATCGTGGGGCTCAAGATTGGTCAACAGCGCGGCCAGGTCGCCCGGACGCTCGAGCACGGGGCCCGACGTGCTCTTGATCGAAACCCCCATTTCCTGGGCGATGATGTTGGCCAGGGTGGTTTTACCCAGACCCGGAGGACCAAAAATCAACGTGTGGTCCAGGGATTCATTGCGTCCGCGAGCGGCCTGGATGAACAGCTCCATCTGCTCGCGGACGGTCGGCTGGCCAATGTAATCGGCCAGGCTGACCGGACGGATAGCCCGGTCCTGGACCTCTTCACGGTCCCGTGGGCCGGGTGCAGCTGTAATCAGACGATCCGCTTCAATCACTTAGATCATTCCCTTAAGGGCACGACGTATCAGGTCTTCACTGCTCAAACCTTTCTCCTTGATCGCAGAAATCGCCTTGCTGGCCTCCTGAGGTTTATAGCCCAGGGAAATCAGCGCGCTCACCGCGTCAGTTTCGGCACTGGCCACCGGAGCCACATCCGGGCCACCTGGCTGGTTCGGTACCAGGGCAAACATCGCCGGCACCGTTTCCCAAGCCTTGAAGCGATCCTTGAGCTCAACCAGCAGGCGCTCGGCAGTCTTCTTGCCCACGCCCGGCACCTTGGTCAACGCCGAGGTGTCCTGGGACTGCACGCAGCGCACCAGTTCGTCGACTTCCAGGCTCGACATCAAGGCCAGCGCCAGTTTTGGCCCCACACCATTGAGACGGATCAACTCACGAAAAAAGTCTCGCTCACGCTTGCCGGCGAAGCCATAGAGTAACTGCGCGTCTTCACGTACGACCAAATGGGTGTGCAGCGTCAGCGGTTCGCCGACCGACGGCAGGCGATACAACGTGGTCATGGGTACTTCCAACTCATACCCCAGTCCATTTACATCCAGAATCAGGTGCGGCGGCTGTTTCTCAGCCAGTGTGCCGCGCAAGCGTCCAATCACGTTTCAGATCCTTGAGCGTTGGCCAGTACAGGGCTGGCGACTGACAGGCCGAGGGCTTCACGCCGGCAACACAGGCGCAGGACCCCTGGTCCTGGAAAAGATGTGCTGATGCTATCAGAGACGCAGGCGCCCGCCACGACTGCGTGCCGTTCCCAGACCATGGGGCAGCAGGCTGGAGCGGGTGTGAGCATGGCAAATTGCAATGGCCAGGGCATCCGACGCATCGATTTGCGGCTTGCTGGTCAGTTTGAGCATGTGCATCACCATCATTTGCACCTGTTCCTTGTTTGCCGCGCCAGTACCGGTGACGGCCTGCTTGACCTGGGTCGCGGTGTATTCGGCGATCTCCAGGTTTTCCTCGGCACCGGCAACGATCGCTGCACCGCGGGCCTGACCCAGCTTCAAGGCTGAGTCGGCGTTACGTGCCATGAACACTTTTTCGATGCCCATGGTGATCGGGCCGTACGTCTGGATGACTTCGCGCACGCCGCGATAGACGATTTGCAGGCGCTCGTGCAATTCACCGGAGCCGGTGCGAATGCAGCCCGAGGCCACGTAGACGCAGCCGCGCCCGGTATCAGATACCACGCCGTACCCGGTAATGCGCGAACCGGGGTCGATACCAAGAATTAGAGTCATAACGCCTGCGCAAGGAGATCGCGGTACCTCAGGATATCCCCGTAGGAGCGGCCGAAGGCTGCGATCTTTTGATTTTCGATCTTAAAGTCAAAAGATCGCAGCCTTCGGCAGCTCCTACAGGTTTAGCGTAGGGCTTTGCAAAGACAGCGATCTTTTGTATGGACATCAACCCAGCTGTGCGGCAACCGATTCCGGGATGTCCGCGTTGGAATAGACGTTCTGCACGTCATCCAGGTCTTCCAGCATGTCGAGCAGCTTGAGCACCTTCTCGGCACCCTCCAGGTCCAGCTCGGCACTGGTGGTTGGCAACATCACGATTTCTGCGTCATCACCTTTGAAGCCGGCCGCTTCCAGCGCGTTGCGTACGGAGTAGAACCCTGCGAACGAGGTGAACACGTCAATTGAACCGTCTTCGTTGGTGACCACGTCATCAGCGTCGGCTTCCATCGCCGCTTCGATCAACGAGTCTTCATCGACGCCCGGCGCAAAGGAGATCTGGCCCTTGCGCTCGAACAGGTAGGCCACCGAGCCATCGGTGCCCAGGTTGCCCCCGCACTTGCTGAACGCATGGCGAACAGCGGCGGCGGTGCGATTGCGGTTGTCGGTCATGCACTCGACCATCACTGCCACGCCACCTGGGCCATAACCTTCGTAGGTCAGTTCGACCATGTCGTCGGTATCGGCAGCACCCGCGCCGCGCGCTACGGCGCGATCGATGATGTCGCGACTCATGTTCGCGCCCAGGGCCTTGTCCAGCGCCAGGCGCAAGCGCGGGTTGGAACCCGGGTCAGCGCCGCCCTGGCGGGCAGCAACCGTCAGCTCACGGATCCACTTGGTGAAGATCTTGCCTTTCTTGGCATCCTGACGTTCTTTGCGGTGCTTGATGTTCGCCCACTTGGAATGACCCGCCATAACTCGCTCCGAATTCACTTTGAAACGTTGCCCGCCACGCGAACGGCGCCAGCCAGCAACCAAAAATCTCGACCTAAAGAAAAGGCGCACCCCATAAGGATGCGCCTTGACGACCCGCTTTACTCGGCTTTTGGCGTTTCGCGCAGACGAATGTGCAATTCGCGCAAGGCCTTGGCATCGACTGCACCCGGAGCCTGAGTCATGACATCGGCCGCGCTCTGGGTTTTCGGGAATGCAATCACTTCACGGATCGACTGGGCGCCGGTCATCAGCATGACCAGGCGGTCCAGGCCGAAGGCCAGGCCACCGTGGGGCGGTGCGCCGTACTTCAGGGCGTCAAGCAGGAAGCCGAATTTCTCTTCCTGTTCCGCTTCGTCGATGCCGAGCAGGCGGAAGACCGTCTGCTGCATTTCCTTGCGGTGGATACGGATCGAACCGCCACCCAGTTCGGTGCCGTTGAGGACCATGTCGTAGGCGCGGGACAGAGCGGTCGCCGGGCTGGCTTCGAGCTCTTGTGGCGTGCACTTGGGCGCGGTGAACGGGTGATGCAAGGCACTGAAGCTGCCGTCGTCGTTCTCTTCGAACATCGGGAAGTCGACGACCCACATCGGCGCCCACTCGCAGGTCAGCAGGTTCAGGTCGTTGCCGACCTTGATCCGCAGCGCGCCCAGGGCTTCGCTGACGATCTTGGCTTTGTCGGCACCGAAGAACACGATGTCGCCGTCGACCGCGCCAACGCGATCGAGGATCACATTGAGGTTGGCCTCAGGGATGTTCTTGACGATAGGCGACTGCAGGCCTTCGACGCCTTTGGCGCGCTCGTTGACCTTGATGTACGCCAGGCCCTTGGCACCGTAGATGCCGACGAACTTGGTGTAGTCGTCGATCTTGCTGCGCGGCATGCTCGCCCCGCCCGGTACGCGCAAAGCGGCGATACGGCTTTTCGGGTCATTGGCCGGGCCGCTGAACACCTTGAAGTCGACTTCCTTGAGCTGGTCGGCAACGTCAACCAGTTCCAGCGGGTTACGCAGGTCCGGCTTGTCGGAACCGTAACGACGCATGGCCTCTTCGAAGGTCATGTGCGGGAAGTCGCCGAACTCCAGATCCAGCACTTCCTTGAACAGGTTGCGGATCATCTGCTCGGTGATGCCCATGATCTCTTTTTCATCGAGGAAGCTGGTCTCGATGTCGATCTGGGTGAATTCCGGCTGGCGGTCAGCCCGCAGGTCTTCGTCACGGAAGCATTTGGCGATCTGGTAGTAACGGTCGAAGCCGGCAACCATCAGCAATTGCTTGAACAGCTGTGGCGATTGCGGCAAGGCGAAGAACGAACCGGCGTGGGTGCGGCTCGGCACCAGGTAGTCTCGCGCACCTTCAGGCGTGGCGCGGGTCAGAATCGGCGTCTCGACGTCGAGGAAGCCGTTCTCGTCCAGGAAGCGACGGATGCTGGTGGTCATGCGCGAACGCAGACGCAGCTTCTCGAGCATTTCCGGGCGACGCAGGTCGAGGAAGCGATAACGCAGGCGGGTTTCTTCGCCAACGTCGGAGAACTCGTTCAGCGGGAACGGCGGAGTTTCCGACTCGTTCAGCACTTCAAGTTCGTAGCCCAGCACTTCGATCATGCCCGACGCCATGTTGGCGTTGGTGGCACCGGCCGGACGCAGGCGCACCTTGCCGGTGACCTTGACCACATATTCGCTGCGCACACGGTCGGCGACGGCGAAGGTTTCAGCGCGGTCCGGGTCGAACACCACTTGGGCCAGACCGTCACGATCACGGATATCGAGGAAAATCACCCCACCGTGGTCACGGCGACGGTGGACCCATCCGCAAAGGGTAATTTCCTGGCCGTCCAGGCTTTCGTTCAGTTGGCCGCAATAATGGCTGCGCATCATGGTAATGGTTTCACTTCTCGTAATTCGAAATTCGGTAGGAGGTCTTGCCCATCTCAGGAGCTGGATGATGCAGGAGCTCGCACGTGTCGTTCAACTCGGACCTGGAATCTAGTCAGCTTTGTCGCCGCCGGCCAGGTTCTTCTTGGAGCCGGTCTTGAAATCGGTTTCGTACCAGCCGGTGCCGCTGAGGCGGAAGCCCGGCATGGACAGCATCTTCTTCAGCTCTGGTGCCTGGCACGCAGGGCAGTCGACCAGCGCCGCAGCGCTGATCTTTTGAATGGCTTCCAACTGATGACCACAGGAAGCACATTGATAGTCGTACATCGGCATGGGGGTTGTCTCGGCGATCAGATTGCTACCGCAGACCCGGGGTTTTGCGGCAAAGAGCGGGATTATATCCATTAAATGCAGCCAGTGCAGCCGTAAGACTGCACAGACCGACACTCTGCAACTTTCGCCCTGCCGCCCCGGTCAACGGGGCGCTCGACGAGCAAGCCCGTGCCTGTGCAAGCGCAGGAAAAACGGGATATCCAGATGGCTTTTTAACCACCCTCGCAGGATTTTGCTGCAACTGCAGGGAGATCATGGATGACGGTCCTGCTCTGGACGGTTTCCTGCAACGCCCGGTGCAAAATCGTTCGAGGTGAAGGGTGCCGGACTACGCACGGGTGACACCCAAGGATGCCAGCCGTGCGCATGCGCCTTATTGATCCAGCAAGGAACGCAGCATCCACGCGGTTTTTTCGTGAACCTGCATGCGCTGGGTCAGCAGGTCGGCAGTCGGTTCGTCACTGACCTTGTCGAGCAGTGGGAAGATACCGCGCGCGGTGCGGGTGACGGCTTCCTGACCGGCAACCAGTTGGCGGATCATGTCCTCGGCATTCGGCACACCCTCTTCTTCCTTTATGGAAGACAGGCGCGCATAGATGGAATAGGCACCCGGTGCCGGAAACCCGAGGGCGCGAATGCGCTCGGCGATCGAATCCACGGCCAGGGCCAACTCGTTGTATTGCTCTTCGAACATCAGGTGCAGGGTCCGAAACATCGGCCCCGTGACGTTCCAATGGAAGTTGTGGGTTTTCAGATAAAGCACATAAGTGTCCGACAGCAGGCGCGACAGTCCGTCAACGATGGACTTGCGGTCTTCTTCACTGATACCAATATCAATTGCCATGCGGTTCCCCTAAAGGTGATTGATTCCATCCAACAGGTGCAGGGACCACTCTAGCAAGGCTGTCGCCACACCGCAGCACTGGATGGCCAGTCCCTGTGCGACAAATTGCCCGCATGACGCCGCTGGACTCCCTGATTTGAGTAGCCACAAGCTTTGCTGTTAAATAGGCAGTGTGTCGCCAGCGTCTATTTTTCCGGACGCTGCGCATAGGCTGACTTCGGGTACGTGCCCAACGCCTCTTATTGTTCTGAAGCGAACCGTGCTCCGTCAGCTCTTCCTTGTGATCCGTCTTAACGTGAGTTAATCAAAATGTTGAAAATCGTCCACCTGCTAATGGGCGCAGCAGCCTTGCTGCTGTCCTTCATCCCTAGCCTGCGATCCGAAGCTGTTCCTTACCTGCAACAACCCGATGCACTGTACCTGGCCTTTTTCGGCCTGCTCAACCTTACCCTCGCGCCTGTCATTCCCTACTGGAACAAAGGCCCGCGTCATCAACTGCAGAACCTGGTCAGCGCCTTGCTGGTCCTGGCTGTCGTATTGCAGACGCTGACGCTTCTTGCGGAGATTGCGTTTGTCTCCGGTCAACCCAACGTGCTGTTCAGCCTGGCTGCTGCCGTCATTGCCGTCCTCCTGCACCTGGCGATCAGCTTCTACAAATCTTCACCGGCCGCCGCTTCGCCCAGCTACGATATGACCAACCGCGATACCGGCACCGTCAAGTGGTTCAACACTTCCAAGGGTTTTGGCTTTATTTCCCGTGACTCCGGCGATGATATCTTTGTGCATTTCCGGGCCATTCGTGGCGAAGGTCACCGCGTCCTGGTCGAAGGCCAGCGCGTGGAGTTCTCCGTGATGAATCGCGACAAGGGCCTGCAGGCCGAAGACGTGATCGCGGCTCTGCCGCGCCGCTGATTCCCGGCTGAAAAAAAACCGCGAACAGCCCGGCTGTTCGCGGTTTTTTTATGCCCACCCTTTAGTAATGGGGCGGCGGGGCTTCTTCTTCGGAAGACTCGAACTGCCCGACCATTTCCTCCTGACGTCGAATCAGGGCCGCCATCTGCAGCTGCAGCCGCTCGACGACGGCCTGCTGCGCCACCAGCACATCGTTGAGTGTATTAATGGTGTCATCCTGAAATGCCAGGCGGCTTTCCAGGTCATTGATGCGTTCCTCAAGACTCATGATTCAACCCTCCAGAAACGTGAAGCCTTCAGTTAACACCCGCTGCAGCCGTTCGCGGATAGCTGCCACCTGCTCGGCACTGTACGGCATTGCCGGATGTTTGCCCCAGACCGGGGCCGGCCAGGCAGCGTCATCGCGTTTGCGCACGATGACATGCATGTGCAACTGGCTGACCACATTACCCAGCGCTGCAATGTTCAGCTTGTCGGCATCGAACGAGTCCTTCAGCGTCTGCGCCAACGTTGTAGTCTCCTGCCACAGCTGCAGCTGATCAGCGACATCCAACTGAAATATCTCGCTGATATCCTCGCGGCGTGGCACCAGGATGAACCAGGGGTAATTCGAATCGTTGGACAAGAGCAGTCGACAGAGCGGGAAATCCCCTATCGGCAGGGTGTCTTGTTGAAGTCGTGAATCCAAGGCAAACACAGTGCGCACTCCAGCAGATGATCATTTACAACCTGGCCACATCTTCAACGACGCTTCACCAGGCGACAGATGAGCAGCATACCTGCGAACGTCGCTCGCTTCACGACCATCGACGACGGCAGGCAGCACGCTCCGAGATGGGCCTTTTCTGTGCAAGATGCACCATTTCAGCACCAACCAGGAGGGCGAAAGCGCTGAAGTGACTGATTATCAAGGCGAGGTTCCAAACCGCATCATGGCCGCGCTGTGTGAATTGAGCACAGTGCTGCAAATTTTTTGCACCAAAACCGCACACTGCGTCTACGCTGATGGGTCGGGGATCCGCCTTTTACTCACTTGCGGGGTGAACCGGTAACATTTTGACTTGTCGCGCTGACAGCCAGAAAGGTGAAACACGATGCCGATCCTGGCGTCAAGCTCCAACCTCGGGGCACGAACCCCCCGGTTTTATGAGGCCTTTACGGCTTTTGGCGATATTGCAGAAAAAAAACAGACAGTTTTCCGTTTTGAGCACACTTGTTGCATTCACACCCACATCGCCTTTTGCGCCTCCGCTGGAAGTGGAAGCCACCAGGCCAATAAAAACAGTGGCAAGGTAGCCCGATGGAGATTCACTCGTTTCACCAGGGACTCTTTTTACCGATGCTCAGGCCCTGGAAAACAACGAACAAGTTGTCAGTCCTCTTGCATTGGGGCTGTAAATTTGCGACATCTACCCAGCTGTTTGCGACAGGGTCGTAAAGATGCTGAAAGGTTAGATGCGCAAGTATCGCCAACATGGTCGGCGTGATATAAGTTTGCGCCGACACAAAAAGAAAGAGCCGCCCAGATAATAAAACAGGTGGGACGGCAGTACTCTTCTAAAACCAAAGGAGCAAATCACGATGCGCGTGATGAAGTGGAGCATGATCGCACTGGCAGTTGCAGCAGCAGCCAGCACTCAAATGGCTACGGCCGCACCTTTCGTAGGCGACCAGGCCGAAGCCAAAGGTTTTGTTGAAGACAGCACTTTCAACGTGCTGCTCCGCAACTACTACTTCAACCGTAACAAGAAAGACGGCGCAGTCGATGACAAAGACTGGACCCAGGGTTTCCACGGTGTATTCAACTCTGGCTACACCCAGGGCACCGTGGGTGTTGGTATTGACGCTTTCGGTTACCTCGCCATCAAACTGGACGGTTCCGACAAGTACTCGGGTTCGGGTAACCTGAGCACCAACGCTGCTGGCGAAAACAATGACAGCCAGGGCAAAGCAGGCGCTGCACTTAAAGTTCGCATCTCCAAGACCGAACTGAAAGCGGGCGACATGCAGCCTAGCACCGCACCAGTATTTGCTGTTGGCGGTTCCCGTATCCTTCCGCAAACTGCCAGCGGTTTCCAACTGCAAAGCAGCGAGATCAAAGACCTTGACCTCGAAGCCGGTCACTTCTACTCGGCGACCAGCCAGGACAAAAACGGCCGTGACGGCGGTCTGTGGGCCAACTACGCTGGCGTCGAAGCTGACACCATCAACTACGGTGGTGCCAAATACGGCATCAACGAAAACTTCAGCGTATCGCTGTACGGCGCTCAGCTCGAAGACATCTGGAACCAGTACTACGCCAACGCCAACTACACCATCCCTATGGGTGGCGATCAGTCGGTGAACCTGGACGGTAACATCTACCGCACAGACGATTCCGGTAGCGCTGAAGCAGGCGACATCAGCAACACCGCGTTCTCCCTGGCAGCTGCTTTCTCGTTCTTGAAAGCGCACACCCTGACCGTTGGCTTCCAGAAAATCAACGGCGACACCCCGTTCGACTACGTCGGCGTGGGTAAAAACAACCGTGGCGGCGACTCGATCTTCCTCGCCAACTCCATCCAGTACTCTGACTTCAACGGTCCTGGCGAGAAGTCGGCCCAAGTACGCTACGACCTGAAAATGGCCGAGTACGGCGTTCCTGGTCTGAGCTTCATGACCCGTTACGTGAAAGGTTGGGACATCGACGGCTCCAACGCTCCGGTGAATGGCGCTTACGCTGGCCTGTACGGCGAAGATGGCAAACACCACGAAACCAACGTTGAAGCCAAGTACGTAGTACAAAACGGCCCGGCTAAAGACCTGTCGTTCCGCATTCGTCAAGCATGGCACCGCGCCAACGCTGACCAAGGCGAAGGCAGCATCGACGAGTTCCGCCTGATCGTTGACTACCCGCTGTCGATCTTGTAATCGAAAGCTGTTAGTTAGCTCTAAATAAAAAAAGGCCCATCTTCGGATGGGCCTTTTTTATTGTTTGCAGCTTATGCCTGTTACTGCACGGCCCCTTCCTGAACCACTCGAATCACCCGTTGCGGAAACGGAATATCGATACCAGCGGTTTTAAGACGATCCCGGGATTGCTCGTTGAACATGAACATCACGTCCCAGTAATCAGCAGTCTTGACCCAAACGCGCAGGGAAACAGTAATCGAACTGTCGCCCAGGGTGGAAATGACCGCTTGTGGCGCCGGCTCCGCCAATACGCGTTCGTCCTTGGCCAGGTCGAGCAACACTTCACGGGCTTTTTGCAAGTCCGCTTCGTAATCCACGCCCACATCGAACACAACTTTGCGGGTTGGCTGACGGTTGGTGTTGGTAATGATGCCGTTGGACAAGTTGCCATTGGGCACGATGATGGTCTTGTTATCACCGGTACGCAGCACAGTATGGAAAATCTGGATACTGTCCACGGTACCCGAAACACCCTGCGCTTCAATCCAGTCACCGATCCGGAACGGACGGAACAGCAAAATCAACACCCCGCCGGCAAAGTTCGCCAGGCTGCCCTGCAATGCCAGGCCGATGGCCAGGCCTGCCGCACCGATCGCCGCGACAAAGGAGGTGGTTTCCACGCCAATCATCGACGCGACGCTGACGATCAGCAACACTTTCAGGATGATGTTCGCCAGGCTGCTGATGAAGCCCTGCAACGCCAGGTCGGCGTTACGCAGTGCCAGCAGGCCGCCGAGTTTCTGCGTGACCTTGTTGATCAGCCACCAGCCGATGGCCAGGGTAATGATGGCGAGCAGCACGCGGCTGCCGTATTCCATGATCATTGGAATCCAGGCTTGGGACGCCCTGACCAGGTTGTCCACTTCAGCATTCAAATCCATTGTTGCTCTCCTTCGAAATCAATCGCGGAAGTTGTTGAACTGCAGCGGCATGTCGAAGGTTTTGGCGCGTAGTGCGGCGATGGCCTCCTGCAGATCGTCGCGCTTTTTGCCGGTAATGCGCACTTGCTCACCCTGAATGGCGGCCTGCACCTTGAGCTTGGCATCCTTGACGTGGGCGACGATCTTCTTCGCCAGCTCCTTGTCGATGCCTTCCTTCAGTACGGCTTCCTGCTTCATCAGCTTGCCCGATGCATAGGCGTCCTTGACCTCAAGGCACTGCACATCGATTTTGCGCTTGACCAGTGCCAGCTTGAGGATCTCAATCATGGCTTCAAGCTGAAAATCGGCTTCTGCGGTCAGGTTGACGGTCAGGTCTTTTTCCTTGAATTCGAAGGTGCCCTTGCCTTTCAGGTCATAGCGGCGATCGAGTTCCTTGACGGCGTTTTCGACCG
Organism: Pseudomonas sp. Y24-6; assembly: GCF_020295325.1. Lineage (NCBI taxonomy): Bacteria > Pseudomonadati > Pseudomonadota > Gammaproteobacteria > Pseudomonadales > Pseudomonadaceae > Pseudomonas > Pseudomonas sp. Y24-6. The sequence continues at coordinate 109,014 of NZ_JACBXG010000005.1, forward strand.
CGTTGGTGACTTCGTGTTTGTCCAGTTCGGATACCACGTCGAACGACGGCATGTAATCTCTCCAGTAAAAGGGGTGCCCATGGAGCACGCCTGGCTTGCGGTTAAAATCCGCGCTGATTATAACGGGTCTTTCCGATCATTCACTGCGAGCCTCCGATGCGCGTCATAAACAGAGCAAAAAGCTGATGTCGACCACCTGGCACATCCTCGGTGCGGGCAGCCTCGGCACCCTATGGGCCACTCGTCTGGCTCGGGCCGGGGTGCCGGTCACGCTGATTGTGCGAGATCAGGCGCGACTGCAGGCCTACGAGGCGCAAGGCGCGCTGACCCTGGTCGAACATGGCGAGGCGCGCAGCTACCCGATCCCGGCGCAGACACCGGACAGCGCCGAGCCAATCAGGCGCCTGCTGGTCGCCTGCAAGGCCTATGACGCCGAGAGCGCCGTGGCCCAACTGGCGCCGCGCCTGGCACCCGACGCCGAGTTGATCCTGCTGCAAAATGGGTTGGGCAGCCAGGACGCCGTTGCCGCACGGGTTCCCCACGCTCGCTGCCTATACGCTTCAAGCACCGAAGGGGCGTTTCGCGACGGCGACTGGCGAGTGGTCTTCGCCGGCCACGGCTATACCTGGCTGGGGGACGCCAGCCACCCGGTGCCGCCGATCTGGCTGGATGATCTGACGGCCGCCGGCATTCCCCATGAATGGAGCACCGACATCCTGACCCGGCTGTGGCGCAAACTGGCGCTCAACTGTGCGATCAATCCGCTCACCGTCCTGTACCAGTGCCGCAATGGCGGGCTTGAAGCGCATCATTGCGAAGTCGCCACACTCTGCGGTGAACTGAGCGAGCTGCTCCAACGCTGCGGCCAGCCGGCTGCGGCCGAGGATTTGCAGCAGGAAGTAGAGCGCGTGATCCACGCCACTGCGGCGAATTACTCGTCCATGTACCAGGATGTCGACAGCCAGCGGCGCACCGAGATCAGCTACCTGCTGGGTTACGCCTGTAAAGCCGCGCGCCGGCACTCGCTGCACCTGCCACACCTGGAGCAGCTCGAGTCGCGCCTGATCGCCCATCTGCACAGCCTTGGATTGCCCAGCGACTAAGCAGCGGCTACGCTGGCCACTTGTTCCTTTGCAGCGACGAACCTGATGCCATTGCGCCAGCGCCTTGAAAACCTACCGGTCGGTCAGAAATTGCTGGCCGCCCTGTTGGTGCTGTTGACCACTGTTCTGCTGGTCGCCAACCTGACCTTTATCAGCGCCGCTTATTATATTTCCCAGGAAAGCATGGCGCCCCAGGCCTTGCAGACCATTGGCCGCCTGGTGTCCAACCCCAGCCTCATCTCCGACGCCTTGCAGTCACCACAAAGCGCCGAACGCCTGCTCAACGAGCTCAACAGCTATTCGCCTCTGCGGGCAGCCGCCCTCTACGATGGCAAAGGCCAGCGCCTGGCACAGTTGCAACAGGGGGAAAAGCTCAAGTTGCCAGAGCACTACCGGCACATCGAGTCCTGGCAAGCCACCGAATTTCGCAGCAACCAGGTGATCACCCTGCCCCGCCCCGGCACGGCGCCCGGTCACTTGCTGCTGGTTGCCAGCAGCGAGCTGCCGATGGCGTTCTACACCGGTACGCTGACGGCAAGCCTGGGGATCCTGATCTTCAGCATCCTGTTGTGGCTGGTGATCGCCCGGCAGATCAAGCGCCTGATTACCCGGCCGATCCATCAGCTGGAAGAGTTGTCCCGGCAAGTCACAAGGGAAGAGAACTACGCCCTGCGCGCCTCTCGCGGCAACCATGACGAAATCGGCAGCCTTGCCGAGGCGTTCAATACCATGCTGTCGCGGATCGAGGCACGGGAACAGCAGCTCAAGCGCGCCCGGGACGACTCCCAGGCCGCCTACGACCAGGCTCAGGGGCTGGCGGAAGAAACCCGCCATACCAATCGCAAGCTGGAGCTGGAAGTGCAGGTGCGCAGCAAGATCGAGAAAAAGCTCACGGGTTTCCAGAATTACCTCAACAGCATCATCGACTCGATGCCCTCGGCGTTGATTGCCCTGGATGAACAGCTCTACGTCACCCAATGGAATCAGGAGGCCAGCGCGCTGTCCGGGACTCGCCTGGACGAGGCCCTGAACCAGCCGATCTTCCTCGCCTTCGAACCGCTAAAGCCGTATTTGCCGCAGCTCAAGCAAACGGTCGAACAGCACACGGTGGCCAAGATCGAGCGGGTAACCTGGGTCAAGGATGATGAAGCCAGGCACTACGCCCTGACGTTTTATCCACTGATGGGCGGCGCGGGTCGTGGCGTGGTCATCCGTATCGACGACATCACCCAGCGTCTCTCGCTGGAAGAAATGATGGTGCAGTCAGAGAAAATGCTCTCAGTCGGCGGCCTCGCGGCGGGTATGGCGCATGAGATCAACAACCCCTTGGGCGCCATCCTGCACAACGTGCAAAACATCCGCCGGCGCCTGTCCCCGGAGTTGCCGAAGAACCTTGAACAGGCCGAGCACATCGGCATCGAACTGGAAACCGTGAACCAGTACCTGGTGGCCCGTGAAGTGCCGCAGCTGCTCGACGGTATCCAGCAGGCTGGCGCCCGCGCGGCGAAGATCGTGACGCACATGCTCAGTTTCAGCCGGCGCAGCACCCGGCAAATGGCGCCCTGCGACCTGCCGGCGCTGATCGATCAGGCGGTGGAAATCGCAGGCAACGACTTCGACCTGGCGATCGGTTTCGACTTCAAGGGGCAGGCGATCATTCGTCAGTTCGACCCTCAACTCGGCCCGGTCCCCGGCACCGCCAACGAGCTGGAGCAGGTGCTGCTCAACCTGCTGAAAAATGCCGCCCAGGCCATTCATCAGCGCGAGGATGACCGTGAACCGGGGCGGATCATCTTGCGCACCCGCCTGAACCCGCCCTGGGCGGAGATCCAGGTCGAGGACAACGGCATCGGCATGAGCGAGAGCGTGCGCAAGCGTACTTTCGAACCGTTCTTCACCACCAAGGAAATCGGCCAGGGGACCGGGCTCGGTTTATCGGTGTCGTACTTCATCATCACCAACAACCACAAGGGCCAGATGGAAGTGCAATCGACCCTCGGCCAGGGCACCTGCTTCACCCTGCGCCTGCCCTTGGCAAGCACTGCGCTGGTCTCTCAGGAACTCAATCAGCTATAGAGGTAACCCATGGGCTTTCGCTTGTCGAAAATCTACACCCGCACTGGCGACAAAGGCGAAACAGGCCTTGGCGATGGCCGCCGAGTGCCCAAGGACCATCCACGAATTGAAGCAATTGGTGAGGTTGACACGCTAAACAGTCAGGTTGGTGTGCTGCTGGCGGGATTGGCGCAGGAAAGTGCTGCGTATCCTGGGCTTAATGAAGTGGTCGAGGTGTTAGCGCCTTGCCAGCACCGCTTGTTCGACCTCGGCGGCGAGCTGGCAATGCCTGAGTATCAGGCTCTGAACGTGGCAGAGATCGAGCGCCTGGAGGCGGCGATCGATGTATGGAACGAAGAACTGGGGCCGTTGGAGAATTTCATTTTGCCTGGCGGTTCGGCGCTGATTGCCCAGGCGCACGTGTGCCGCAGCCTGGCGCGCAGTGCGGAGCGGCGCTGTCAGCATTTGAATGCGACTGAGCCGCTGGCCGGGGTCGGGTTGGCTTACATCAATCGGTTGTCGGATTTGCTGTTTGTGATGGCAAGGGTGATTGCCAGGCGCCAGGGGGTTGCGGAAATCTTGTGGCAGCCGGCGGTGAAGCCCACAGAAGTGTAGCGCCTGTTCGGGCGCCATCGCTGGCAAGCCAGCTCCCACAAGTTTCGTCGTGCACACAACATGTGTGAACGACACCAAACCCTGTGGGAGCTGGCTTGCCAGCGATGAGGCCAGCAGCCTCAATACACACAGGTTTCGTCGTGTGCACAACATGTGTGAACGACACCAAACCCTGTGGGAGCTGGCTTGCCAGCGATGAGGCCAGCAGCCTCAATACACGATCAAGCCTCAGGCCAGAACGCGCGGATCCCCGCCACCCCCTGCGCCCCAGCTTCCCAAGCCTGCTGCCGCTCAGCCGGGCCCACGCCACCCAGCAGGAACACCGGTTTGCTGAAGCCTTCGATCAAGCTTGCCGCCTGCTGCCAACCCAGCGGCTGGGCATCCGGGTGGGTCTGGGTCGGCTGCACCGGAGACAGGGTGACAAAGTCCACGCCCATCTGCTCGGCCAACGCCAGCTCCTCTGCGTTATGGCAGGACGCCGCCAGCCAGCGCGACGCCGGCAGCGGTCGACCCGCTGCCGCGTATTTGCGCAGTTGGGCGGCCGTGATATGCCACCCGGCCGAGGGGAAATCACCCAGCCATTCGAACGGCCCCTTGATCATCAACTGCGCCTTGCCCGCACACAGTCCCGCCGCATCCACCGCCAGATCCCGGTATTTGGGGTCGTATCCGTTTGGTGCGCGCAGCTGGATAAGCTTGATGCCGCCTGCGATGGCTTTCTGGATACCGCGCAATAGTGCCGGGGTCTCCAGATCTCCAGGGGTGATCAGGTATTCGGCCGGCAAGCGCGCCGCCGCGACGATCGGCTGGTTGGCCGCCGGAAACTCGTAGTCCTGCAGGTCCCGCGGAGCCACCCAGGCCAGCGGCTGGCCTTCGGCCCCATGCGGCTCGCCGGTAAACGCCGAGACTTCCCAGACATCCAGCAATACTTGCTTGTCAGGATAATCGTGGCGGACCTTGATCAGCGGGCGCGCTGCGCCGACCACAATTCCCAGCTCTTCATGAAGCTCGCGAGCCAAGGCGGTTTCGACGGACTCGTCAGCCTCGACCTTGCCACCCGGGAATTCCCACAGACCGCCCTGGTGCTGGGTATCGGCGCGCCGGGCGATCAGTATCTTGCCACTGCTGTCACGAATAACCGCAGCCGCTACATGTACGCGTTTCACTGCCCAACCTCCTTCAGACCTGCTTTCTGCCAGGCCTTGAAAGCTGGCCATTGGTAGATCGTATCGATGTAGGCCTCATCCTCGGCCGGTACTTTCACCTGATAGGTGCGCAGTCGCACAGCAATCGGGGCGAAGAAAGCATCGGCCAGGCTAACCTTGCCAAACAGGAACGGACCGGCGTCGGACGCAGCGGCCCGGCACTGCGCCCATAACGCCAGCACTCGTTCGATGTCCTCCTGGACTTCAGTCGGAGCCGACACCAGTGGCGCGTCGCGGCTGAGGTCAAACGGCATGTTGGCCCGCAAGGCGAAGAACCCGGCGTGCATTTGTGCGCAGGCCGAGCGGGCCTGGGCCCGGGCCGCCACATCGCTGGGCCAGAGGCCAGCATCCGGGAACTGTTCGGCCAGGTACTCGGCAATCGCCATGGAATCGGCGATGGTGCCATGCCTGGTTTTCAGCAGCGGGACTTTGCCGGTCGGCGAGTGTTTGAGCAATCGTTCACGGGTGTCAGGCTGGTTCAGCTTGATCAGTTCTTCGCTGTAGGGGGCTTTAGCCAGGTCAAGCGCCAGCGCGCCGCGCAAGGACCAGGAGGAATACAATTTGTCGCCGATGATCAGGTGGAGGCTCATGTTCGGGACCCTTGGATAAGAGGTATGGGCCAGATTTTTCAGCGTCTGGTCGACCGTCATCGCGGGCAAGCCCACTCCCACAGGTTCAGCGCAAATCCTGTGGGAGCGGGCTTGCCCGCGATGGGCCGGGGTCGCGCTCGACCGACCCGGTCTGACTTAGGTACGGTACTCAGCGTTGATCTTTACATACTCATGAGACAGATCTGTGGTCCAGATCGTCTCGCTGCACGCGCCGCGACCCAGTTCGATCCGGATAGTGATTTCTTCCTGCTGCATCACCGCCGCACCCTGGGCTTCGGTGTAGCTGGCCGCACGGGCGCCGTGGCTGGCGATGCACACCTCCCCGAGGAACACGTCGATCTTGCTCACATCCAGATCGGGCACACCCGCGCGACCAACGGCGGCCAGGATACGGCCCCAGTTCGGATCGGAAGCAAACAGTGCAGTCTTGATCAGGGGCGAGTGAGCCACGGTGTAACCGACGTCCAGGCACTCCTGGTAGTTGCCGCCGCCATTGACCTGGACGGTGACGAACTTGGTCGCGCCTTCGCCATCACGAACGATGGCCTGGGCGACATCCATGCACACTTCGAACACGGCCTGTTTCAGCTTGGCAAACAGCTCGCCTTCGGCCCGGGTGATTTCCGGCAGCGCCGCCTGGCCAGTGGCGATCAGCATGCAGCAGTCGTTGGTCGAGGTGTCGCCGTCGATGGTGATGCGGTTGAACGACTTGTTGGCGCCGTCCAGCAGCAGGTTTTGCAATACATCACGGGACACTTTGGCGTCAGTGGCGATGTAGCCCAGCATGGTCGCCATGTTCGGCCGAATCATGCCCGCACCCTTGCTGATGCCGGTGACGGTGATGGTCACGCCGTCATGGTCGAACTGGCGGCTCGCCCCCTTGGGCAAGGTGTCGGTGGTCATGATGCCGGTGGCGGCAGCTTCCCAGTTGTTGACCGACAGGTCGTCGAGCGCTGCCTGCAAGGCGCCTTCGATCTTCTCGACCGGCAGCGGTTCGCCGATCACCCCGGTGGAGTACGGCAGCACCAGGCGGGCATCGACGCCGGTCAGCTCTGCCAGCTTCGCGCAGGTGCGCTCGGCGGCGGCCAGGCCAGGCTCGCCGGTGCCGGCGTTGGCGTTGCCGGTGTTGGTCAGCAGGTAGCGCACCGGACCTTGCACTCGCTGCTTGGCGAGAATCACCGGTGCGGCGCAAAAGGCGTTCAGGGTGAACACGCCAGCGACCGTCGAGCCTTCGGCACAGCGCATGACCACGACATCCTTGCGCCCCGGGCGCTTGATGCCGGCCGAAGCAATACCGAGTTCAAAACCGGCAACCGGGTGCAACGTTGGCAAAGGACCAAGACCAACAGCCATGAATGCGCTCCTTAAAATAGTCATCGCCGACGCAGGTGATCGGCGGTATCAAATGGCAAAACGCCGCGACGGCTGATGCCGGTCGCGGCGCGGGTATTTCAGCTTGCTGAACGGGTTTTACTGGATCTGCCCGTGGCAATGCTTGAATTTCTTGCCCGAACCGCAATAGCACAGTTCGTTACGGCCCAGCTTCTGTTCGTTACGCACCGGCGCGGTGGCGAGGGCAACATCGACCTCTTCACCCAGCAGTTCCGGCTGCTCCAGACCTGGCGGCTCGTCGTGCTGGAATTGCATGCGTGCGGCCAGAGCTTCGGCTTCCTGGCGCAGGCGTTGCTCTTCTTCGATCGGATCTTCGCGACGAACCTGTACGTGAGACAGCACGCGAATCGAATCGCGCTTGATCGAATCCAGCAGCTCCGAGAACAGCGTGAACGACTCGCGCTTGTACTCTTGCTTCGGGTTCTTCTGGGCGTAGCCACGCAGATGGATACCATGACGCAGGTGATCCATGGTCGACAGGTGGTCTTTCCACAGGTCATCCAGTACGCGGAGCACGATCTGCTTCTCGAAGGTTCGCAGCGCTTCGGCGCCCGCCTGGTCTTCTTTCTCGTGATACGCGGCGATCAGCTCGTTCATAAGCTTCTCGCGCAGGGTCTCTTCGTACAGGTGATCGTCTTCGTCGAGCCACTGCTGGATCGGCAAGGCAACACCGAAATCACTCTGCAATGCAGCCTCAAGACCGGCCACGTCCCACTGCTCTGGCAGCGACTGTGGCGGAATGTGCGCGCTGACGGTCGCGTTGAGCACGTCCTGACGGAAGTCAGCGATGGTCTCGCCGATGTTGTCAGCGGCCAGCAACGTGTTACGCATGTGATAGATCACTTTACGCTGTTCGTTGTTGACGTCGTCAAACTCGAGCAGTTGCTTACGAATATCGAAGTTGCGGCCTTCTACCTTGCGCTGGGCCTTTTCGATGGCGTTGGTCACCATGCGGTGCTCAATCGCTTCGCCAGGCTGCATGCCCAGGGCTTTCATGAAGTTCTTCACCCGATCAGAGGCGAAGATACGCATCAGGCTGTCTTCCAGCGACAGGTAGAAGCGGCTCGAACCGGCATCACCCTGACGGCCGGCACGACCACGCAACTGGTTGTCGATACGGCGCGATTCGTGACGCTCGGAAGCGATGACCTGCAGGCCACCGGACTCCAGCACTTGCTGGTGGCGCTTTTGCCAGTCGGCCTTGATCTGGGCGATCTGCTCAGGGGTCGGATTCTCCAGCGAAGCCACTTCCACTTCCCAGTTGCCGCCCAACAGGATGTCGGTACCACGACCGGCCATGTTGGTGGCGATGGTCAGTGCGCCTGGGCGACCGGCCTGGGCGATGATCTCGGCTTCCTTCTCGTGGAACTTGGCGTTCAGGACCTTATGCTCGATGCCTTCCTTGTTGAGCAGATTGGACATGTGCTCGGAAGTTTCGATGGTTGCAGTACCCACCAGCACCGGACGGCCCTGGGTCATGCATTCCTTGATGTCGTTGATGATCGCCGCGTATTTCTCATCGGCGGTCAGGAATACCAGGTCGTTGTAGTCCTTACGTGCCAGCGGACGGTTTGGCGGAATCACCATGACCGACAGGCCGTAGATCTGGTGGAACTCGAACGCTTCGGTGTCTGCCGTACCGGTCATGCCGGACAGCTTGTTGTACAGGCGGAAGTAGTTCTGGAACGTGGTCGATGCCAGGGTCTGGCTTTCGGCCTGGATGTTCAGCTCTTCCTTGGCTTCGATGGCCTGGTGCAGGCCTTCGGACAGACGACGACCCGGCATGGTACGACCGGTGTGTTCGTCGACCAGCACAACCTGCCCGTCCTGCACGATGTATTCGATGTTGCGATGGAACAGCTTGTGCGCACGCAGACCGGCATAGACGTGGGTCAGCAGGCCCAGGTTATGTGCCGAATACAGGCTTTCGCCTTCGGCCAGCAGACCGACGCGGGTGAGCATGTCTTCAATGAACTGGTGACCGGCTTCGTTGAGCTCGACCTGACGCGTCTTCTCGTCGACGGTGTAGTGGCCAGCCTTGGTGACTTCGCCTTCTACTTCCTCGACGTGCAACTCCAGTTGCGGGATCAGTCGGTTGATCTCGACGTACATCTTGGAGCTGTCCTCGGCCTGACCGGAAATGATCAGCGGGGTACGGGCTTCGTCGATGAGGATGGAGTCGACTTCGTCGATCACGGCAAAATTGAGTTCGCGCTGGAATTTTTCTTCCATGCTGAACGCCATGTTGTCGCGCAGGTAGTCGAAACCGAATTCGTTGTTGGTGCCGTAGGTGATGTCGGCGGCGTAAGCCAGGCGCTTCTCTTCCGGCGGCTGGAACGGCGTGACAACGCCGACCGTCAGGCCGAGGAATTCGTAGAGCGGACGCATCCAGTTGGCGTCGCGACGGGCCAGGTAGTCGTTCACGGTCACAACGTGCACGCCCTTGCCGGACAGCGCGTTCAGGTAAACGCCCAGTGTTGCCACCAGGGTCTTGCCTTCACCGGTACGCATTTCCGCGATCATGCCTTCATGCAAGGTCATGCCGCCGATCAGCTGGACATCGAAGTGGCGCATACCCATGACGCGCTTGCCGGCTTCGCGGGCGACCGCAAAGGCTTCAGGCAGCAGCTTGTCGAGGGTTTCCCCTTTGGCGATGCGGGCCTTGAACTCGTCTGTCTTGGCACGCAACTGATCGTCCGAAAGGGCCACCATTTGCTCTTCGAAGGCATTGACGAGTTGCACCGTCTTGAGCATGCGTTTGACTTCACGCTCGTTCTTGCTTCCAAAAAGTTTCTTTAACAAAGGCGCAAACATATCGGCAGGATCTTCCACACTAAAGGGATGGAGGGCGGCCCCGTGAGTCGCCCGAGCAGCCCTCATGGCCGCATGCGAACGAGCATTCTACCCGGAAACGGTGGTGAGGAAAGTGGCGTTATTCCACGATGCTGGCACAGCGCTGTGACGGGGCTCACTTACAATAAGGCCTTTTCTGCCAGTTTCAACCCGGACAAGTACGAAGTTAATCATTGATTTAATGGATAAAGCGTCACCAGGACGATGGATGGGGGGCGGGCAGGCCTTTCTGCTAAGATGGCTGCTCTGTTACTTCAGGTGTCTGATCATGGCATTTCGCCCTCTCACGGCCAGAGCACCCGCCGTTCTGCTTCGCGAAGCCAAACCGCTCAAAGCCATCTTTGGCCACGCTCAACGCCTGGGTCATTTGCAGCGCCTGCTGGAAAGCCAGCTGCAGCCTGCCGCCCGGGAACACTGCCATGTGGCCTCCTGGCGCGAAGGCAGTTTGCTGCTGATCGTGACCGATGGTCATTGGGCGACCCGGCTACGCTATCAGCAGAAGCGTTTGCAACGTCAGTTACAAATGTTTGACGAGTTTGCCAGCCTGACGCGAATTCTGTTCAAGGTACAGCCGCCCACCGTTCAGCAAGGTGCTGCGGGGCATACCATCAGTTTGTCGACGGATGCCGGGGCGACGATCCAGGCTACGGCCGACGGGATCAGTGATCCGAATCTTCGGGCAGCGCTGGAACGGCTGGCGGCTCACGCCAAACCAAAGGTTTAACGGCAAGATCAAAAGATCGCAGCCTTCGGCAGCTCCTACGTAGGAGCTGCCGAAGGCTGCGATCTTTTGCTTTCAGCGGCGTTTGTTGCCTCCGAGCAACGACCCCATCAACCCCCGCACCAACTGCCGCCCCAGTTGATTGGCCGCCTGACGCATCGCCGACTTGAGCGCCTGACCCGCCGCCGTGCCAAGGAATTCCCCGGCCTTGTCGGTGAAGCTTGGCTCTTCAGCGCCTGCCTTGCCCGGTGTGGCTTCAGGCTCCGGCGCCAAGCCCTTGCGCCCCATCAGCACTTCATAGGCTGACTCGCGATCGATCGGCTTGTCGTAACGGCCTTTGAACGGCGAGCCGGCGATCAGCATCGTGCGCTCGGTCTCGGTCAGCGGTCCGATCCGCGACTGCGGCGGCGCTACCAGCACCCGTTGCACCATCGCGGGAGTGCCTTTGTCCTGCAAGGTGCCCACCAGCGCCTCGCCGATACCCAATTCGGTCAGCACCGACAAGGCATCGAACGCCGGGTTGGGACGAAAGCCCTCGGCGACCGCACGCAGGGATTTCTGCTCCTTGGCGGTGAACGCGCGAAGCCCATGTTGCACACGCAAGCCCAACTGGGCCAGCACGTCATCCGGCAGGTCACCCGGCGACTGGGTCACAAAATACACCCCCACGCCTTTGGAGCGGATCAACCGCACCACTTGCTCCAGGCGATCACGCAGGGCCTGGGGGGTACCGGCGAACAGCAGGTGCGCCTCATCAAAAAACAGCGCCAGCAGCGGTTTGTCTGCATCCCCGCGCTCGGGCAATTGCTCGAACAGTTCAGCCAGCAACCACAACAGGAACGTGGCGTAGACCTTCGGCGCTTCATGCACCAGGCGGCTGGCGTCGAGCAGGTGAATGCGCCCGCGGCCCTCGGCGGTCGGTTGCAGGATGTCTTCGAGCTGCAACGCGGGCTCACCGAACAGCGCTTCGGCCCCCTGCTGTTCAAGCGTTGCCAGGCGGCGCAACAACGCCTGGCTGGAACCGGTGGTCATCAGCGCGGCGTCGTCTCCCAGCAACTGCGGATGATCGCGCAGGTGATTGAGCAGCGCCTTCAGGTCTTTGAGGTCCAGCAGTAGCAGGCCTTCCCGATCCGCGACCTTGAACGCGGCATACAGCGCCGACTGCTGGCTGTCGGTCAGTTCCAGCAGGCTGCCCAGCAGCAACGGGCCCATTTCACTGAGGGTGGTGCGCAAAGGGTGACCGGATTTGCCGTGGATATCCCACAAGGTCACCGGATACGTCTGGGGCTGGTGATTCAGCCAGGGCATGCCGGCGATGCGCTCGGCGATCTTGCCCTGGGGATTACCGGCAGCCCCGAGCCCGCACAGGTCGCCCTTGATATCGGCGGCGAACACCGCCACCCCGGCGTCGCTGAAGGCTTCGGCCAGGCGTTGCAAGGTGACCGTCTTGCCGGTCCCGGTCGCCCCGGCGACCAGGCCATGACGATTGGCCAGGCGCATCGCCTGGGCGATAGGGCTACCAGCGAGATCAGCACCAATAACAAGTTGCGAGGAGTCAGGCATTTCGTCACCCATGGTTAATCTTTGATTCCTGATGGCCGATACAGGGGATTGAAGAGCGTCGGTAATTTCCTACAGAAAAAACGGAGCTGTGCGCTTGTGCTCGTCACCACCCACTTTCGCGTTCTCTTATAAAAGCACGCCCTGGCCATTAAGACCTTAGCGGAACCTCAAGCCATGAACAAAAACCTGCATTTCAGCCATAAAATCCTGCTTGCCGCCGCGCTAATCGTCATTGCCGCCTTCGCCTCGTTTACGCTGTACAACGACTACCTGCAACGTAACGCCATCCGCGAAGACCTGGACAACTACCTCAACGAGATGGGCGACGTTACCGCCAGCAATATCCAGACGTGGTTGAGCGGGCGCATCCTGCTGATCGACAACCTGGCCCAGAACATCGCCATCAACCCCGAGCCGGGCACTGTGGCCAGCCTGCTTGAGCAGAAAGCGTTGACGTCGACCTTCATGGCCTCCTACCTGGGCGACGCGACCGGCAGTTTCACCATTCGCCCGGACGCCAAAATGCCTGCCGGCTTCGATCCGCGAGTGCGCCCCTGGTACAAAGGTGCCGAAAGCAGCAGCACCGCCACCCTGACCGAACCTTACATCGATGCGGCCACCGGGCAGACCATCATATCCATTGCCACTGCCTCGAAAAAAGCCGGCCAGAGCGTCGGCGTGGTGGGCGGCGACCTGAGCCTGCAAACCCTAATCGATACCCTCAGCGCCCGGGATTTTGACGGCATGGGTTACGCGTTCCTGGTCAGTGCCGATGGCAAGATCCTGGTTCACCCGGACAAAACGCTGGTCATGAAGACGCTGAGCGAGGCCTTTCCCCAGGGAGCGCCGCGTTTGAGCAGTGACTTCAGCGAAGTGGAAGTCGATGGCAAGACCCGCATCGTCAACTTCACCCCGGTCAAGGGCCTGCCTTCGGTCAACTGGTACATCGGCCTGTCGGTCGACAAAGACAAAGCCTTCTCAATGCTCAGCGAGTTCCGTGCATCGGCGGTTGTGGCGACGCTGATCGCCGTGGCAATCATCATCGCCCTGCTGGGCATGCTGATCCGCCTGCTTATCCAGCCATTGCACGTGATGACCCGGGCCATGGAAGACATCGCCGACGGTGAGGGAGACCTGACCAAGCGCCTGACCATCCAGAACAACGATGAATTCGGCATCCTGGGCACGGCGTTCAACCGTTTCGTCGAGCGCATCCACGGCTCGATCCGCGAAGTGTCGTCGGCCACCGGCCAGGTCAATGAAGTGGCGTTGCGCGTCGTCGCCGCGTCCAATTCGTCGATGTTCAATTCCGATCAGCAAGCCTCGCGCACCAGCAGCGTGGCTGCCGCGATCAATCAACTGGGCGCCGCAGCCCAGGAAATCGCCCGCAACGCCGCCCAGGCCTCAAGCCAGGCCAGCGACGCGCGCAATCTGGCCGAAGACGGCCAGCAAGTGGTGGATCGCAGCATTGCCGCGATGAATCAACTGTCGAGCATGCTCAGCGCCTCGAGCACCAATATCGAATCGCTCAACAGCAAGACCGTGAATATCGGGCAGATCCTCGAAGTCATCACCAGCATTTCCCAGCAAACCAACTTGCTGGCACTGAACGCGGCGATCGAGGCGGCACGCGCCGGCGAAGCGGGACGTGGCTTCGCGGTGGTCGCCGATGAAGTGCGCAACCTGGCGCATCGCACCCAGGAATCGGCACAGCAGGTGCAGACCATGATCGAGGAACTGCAGGTCGGTGCACGGGAATCGGTGAGCAACATGAGTGACAGCCAGCGTCACAGCCAGGACAGCGTGGACATCGCCAACCTTGCTGGCGAACGCCTGAACAGCGTGACCCTGCGCATCGGCGAGATCGACGGGATGAACCAATCGGTAGCCACGGCGACCGAGGAGCAGACGGCGGTGGTGGAATCGATCAACGTCGACATTACCGAGATCAACACGCTGAACCAGGAAGGGGTGGAGAACCTGCAGTCGACGTTGCGGGCGTGTTCAGACCTGGAGCAGCAGGCGGCGCGGCTGAAGCAGTTGGTGGGTAGCTTCCGTATCTGACATCAGAACCTACGCCATCGCGAGCAGGCTCGCTCCCACAGGTTAACGTCCAGACTTGTGGGAGCGATCCTGCTCGCGATGGCGCTCTCAAATCAAACACAACGCCAACTGCGCAGCCACCCGGCAAACCCCAACCGAACATCTATCCTTCAAAAAGGTCAACCAAGGGAGAACAACGGACCGGAGGGATGCTCATCGTGCATATCGCTGACATAACCATGTTCTACGCCCCTGCCAGCGGTGGCGTGCGCACGTATCTGGATGCCAAACACCGACGCCTGGGCATCAAGCCCGGCATTCGCCACAGCCTGCTGATTCCCGGCGCCCACCTGGGTGAACAGGACGGCGTATACACTGTTCCCGCCCCCGCCCTGCCCTTCGGCAAAGGCTATCGTTTTCCCGTTCGCCTCGCCCCCTGGCGAAATGTCCTGCAGGATCTGCAGCCCGACCTGATTGAAGTCGGCGACCCTTACCTCACGGCCTGGGCAGCCCTGGACGCGCGACGTCAGCTGGATGTTCCGGTGATTGGCTTTTATCACTCGGATTTGCCGCTGCTGTGCAGCAATCGCATGGGCAACTGGGTGACACCCAATGTCGAAGCCTATGTCAGGAAGCTGTATGGCAACTTCGATCGGGTACTCGCGCCCAGCCAGGTCATGGCCGACAAGCTGATTGGCCTGGGGGTGAAAAATGTCTATGTGCAGCCTTTGGGCGTCGACCTGCAAACCTTCCACCCTGGTGCTCGCGACACGGGGCTGCGGGCGGAACTGGGCATTGCCGAAGACAGCCGCCTGCTGATCTTTGCCGGTCGCGGTTCCAAGGAAAAAAACCTGCCCGTGCTGCTCGATTGCATGAAGCGACTGGGCCCGCGCTTTCACCTGCTGCTGGTGGGTTCATCGATGCCCGCACTCGTGCCGGATAACGTCACGGTGATCGATGAGTTCTGCCCGGCGCCGCAAGTGGCTCGCCTGATGGCCAGTTCCGATGCACTACTGCACGCCGGCGATCAGGAAACCTTCGGCCTGGTGATTCTCGAAGCCATGGCCAGCGGTATCCCGGTAATCGCTGTAGCGGCCGGGGCCTTTCAGGAAATCGTCACCGACCAGTGCGGCCTGCTCTGCGCACCCAACAGTCCGGCGGCAATGGCCAGTGCCGTCCACGCGTTATTCAGTTCGGGCAGTACGGCCCTGGGTCAACAGGCTCGCCGTCATGTGGAACAGCATTACGCCTGGGATACGGTGGTCGACAGCCTGCTGGGGCATTATCATGCTGTGCTGGGCACGCAATGGCCGCTGATCGCCAATGGTTGAATCCGCGAATCCTCCCTGCCTGCTGCTGGTGCTGCACGATGTCGCACCGCAGACCTGGCCCGACTATCAGCCTTTCGTCGAAGCTGTCGATGCCCTGGGCGCGGTGCCGATGACCTGGCTGGTGGTACCGGACTTCCACAAACACAATGACCTGCAAGCGCACCCGGACTTTCGCCGACTACTGTCCCACCGTCTGGCCCGGGGTGACGAACTGGCGCTGCACGGCTATTTTCATTGCGACGAAGGTTCACCGCCGAGCACCCCACGAGACTGGTTCATGCGCCGTATCTACACCCACGAAGGTGAGTTTTATCACCTGACCGAGCAGCAAGCGCTGTCCCGCCTGCAGGCTGGCATCGAGATGTTCCGGCGCTACGACTGGCCCCTGGAAGGGTTCGTCGCGCCGGCCTGGTTGATGAGTGCCGGAACACGGCAAGCCCTGCGCCAGTTGCCGCTGAGCTACACCAGTGATCCACAGCACCTCTACCGCCTGCCCGACTTCAGCGTTGTGGACGCGCCGGGACTGGTGTGGAGCGCCCGCAGTGCCTGGCGTCGCGGCCTGTCGAAGTGGCTCAGCGACCGCCGGGAGCAACGCTGGCAGCAAGCGCCGGTGATTCGCCTCGGCCTGCATCCAGTGGACATGCGCCACCGGTTTTCCCGGGATTACTGGCTGCAAACCGTCAAGCGTCTGCTGGATCAGGGGCGTAGGCCGCTGACCAAGGCCGACTGGTTGCGACTGCCAGACGCAGCTGTCGGTCGCCGCGCATGAGCCGCGTCATTCTTCTGCTCGTCGCGCTGTTGGTGGCGGTGCTGATCCCGTCCCTGCTGGGCGGAAATGAAACCTGGTATCGGTTGCGGCATTTCCCCCTGCACTGGCTGCTGATCATGTTCGGCATGATTCTGTCGTGCTGGGTCCTGAACACCCTGCGCCTGCGGCTGTTATTGGGCGATCAGTGTCACAAGGTCGGCCGGCTGAAAAGTCTTGGGGTGGTGATGGCCGCCGAGTTTGCCTATTGCGCTACGCCTGGAGGCAGCGGCGGACCTCTGACGATCATGGCCTTGCTCTCGCGCCAGGGCGTTCGCCCGGCCAGGGGCAGCGCGGTGTTTGCGATGGATCAGCTCAGTGACCTGGTGTTCTTCCTGTGCGCGCTGAGCGGGATCCTGATCTACGCACTGTTCCAGCACCTGAGCCAGCGAATGGAATGGCTGTTGATGGTCAGCGCCATTTCAATGTTTGGCGGCCTGGTCAGTTGCGTCGCGGTGGCGCGCTACCACCGACTGCTGATCCGCCTGAGCGGCCGCCTGCTGGCGCGTCTCAATGTCAAAGCCTCAACGCGCCTGCGCTGGGCACGCAAACTCCTGCACTTTCTCGCCGCATTCACCGACACCCTGAAACTTCCCCGTCAGACGCTGATCAAGGTATTTGCACTGACCTGCCTGCATTGGGGTTTGCGTTACAGCGTGTTGTACCTGGCCGTGCGTGGCCTGGGGGCGGACTTGCAGTGGGCCTGGACGTTCCTGATCCAGATGCTGTCACTCAGCGCCGGGCAGTTCAGCCTGTTGCCCGGCGGCGCCGGAGCGGCAGAACTGACCTCGGCCGCGTTGCTGGCGCCGATGGTGGGCAAGTCGACGGCGGCGGCGGCCATCCTGATCTGGCGGGCCGTGACTTATTACTTCTATCTGGTGGTGGGAGGACCGGTGTTCTTTTTGCTGCTGGGGCGGCCGCTGCTGAGGAAGTTGATGAGGTTCAAGCAGGCTTAGGGGTGGTTTGCCCCGAAGTTTCCACGGGGCCCAAATCCTCGTCCTCTGGATGCAACGTCTCCCACAACTCCCGCGCGCCTGGAAACTCCGTGCCATCCTCGGCACTCAAGTCATCGGGATCGTAACGACTCAAACAGCCCTCCCCCAACGTCGCGGGAGGCGTGGAAGTCGCCTTGTCGAGTGGATCAGCCATTAACAAATCCTCACTGCATAAACAACAAAGGGCCTGCCGCGATTGAACGCCCAGGCCCTTCGAAATTCAACAAGGTGGTGCGGCTATCAGAACACCACAGTCTTGTTGCCGTGGACCAACACCCGATCTTCGAGGTGATAACGCAGGCCACGGGCCAACACCATCTTCTCTACATCCCGGCCAAATCGCACCATGTCTTCAATGCTGTCGCTATGGCTGACACGCACCACGTCCTGTTCGATGATCGGACCGGCGTCCAGCTCTTCGGTCACGTAGTGGCAAGTGGCACCGATCAACTTCACGCCACGCAGCGAAGCCTGGTGATACGGCTTGGCACCAACGAACGAAGGCAGGAAGCTGTGGTGAATGTTGATCACCTTGTGCGCGTACTCGCTGCACAACTCCGGCGGCAGGATCTGCATGTATCGGGCAAGTACCACCACCTCGGCATCGTGCTGTTTGACCAGACGCGAGACTTCCTTGAATGCCGGTTCCTTATCCTGCGGGTTCACCGGAACGTGGTAGTAAGGAATACCATGCCACTCGACCATGCTGCGCAAGTCATCGTGGTTGGAAATCACGCAGGAGATTTCGCAATCGAGCTCATCGCTGTGCCAGCGGTGCAGCAGGTCAGCCAGGCAGTGGGATTCACGGCTGGCCATCAATACAACACGTTTC
Source organism: Pseudomonas sp. Y24-6 (assembly GCF_020295325.1). Classification (NCBI taxonomy): domain Bacteria; kingdom Pseudomonadati; phylum Pseudomonadota; class Gammaproteobacteria; order Pseudomonadales; family Pseudomonadaceae; genus Pseudomonas; species Pseudomonas sp. Y24-6. The sequence goes on from NZ_JACBXG010000005.1 coordinate 127,138, forward strand.
TTCTGTGCGGTATCGGTAATGCGCCAGTTCATCGAGAACTCTTCGGCAATAGGTGCGAAGGCCTCGCGAAAAGCTTCAATACCAAAAGGCAGCGAGTCGGCACGGATTTCGTGACGCATGAAGAACCAGCCACTGAGGTTGTCCGAGTGATGGCTCGCTTCAGTGATCCAGCCATTATGTGACGCCAGAAAGTTACTGACTTTAGCAACGATACCGACGCGGTCCGGGCAAGCAATCACCAGCCGAAAAGTGCGCATGAGGGGGAAACTCCAGAACTTCGCAAAGGCCGCCATTCTAGCGATTACGCAGCAAAACTGCAGTACTGATGATGGCGGGTGTTGCGCCTGGCCCGGGGAAACAGCTCCGGCAACGGTTCCGCTGCGCGCGATGGTGCTCTGACAGCCGATATTCAAGCGACAATTGTGAAGATGGGCGAAGACCGGTTCAGAGTGTTTAATTGCCCGCACAATTTATCGCCTACTCATCGTAAGTGAATTAAATAAACTTCGGTTAAATGTTTACTTGATGAAACACCCTGACTATTATTGGCGCACTGTCACCTGCTATCCAGCGTCCATCATAAGGTAGTCCTCATGTCCTTGATCAACGAATATCGCGCCACCGAAGAAGCTATTAAAGAGCTGCAAGCCCGGTTGAAGAATCTGTCCCAAGACGACAAACTGCAAACCGAGCTGGAATTCGAAGGCAAACTGCGCACCTTGATGGGCGAGTACTCCAAGTCCCTGCGCGACATCATTGCGCTGTTGGATCCGGAATCCAAAACCAAGGCTCCACGCGGTGGCGCAGTAAAAACTACTGGCACCAAGCGTGCTCGCAAAGTTAAACAATACAAAAACCCGCACAACGGTGAAGTCATCGAAACCAAAGGTGGCAACCACAAGACTCTGAAAGAGTGGAAAGCCAAGTGGGGCGGTGACGTGGTTGAAGGCTGGGCGACTCTGCTGGGCTAAGCCACAGAGCGTGGCGCAGACTGATCCGCGCCAAAAAAAACGCCAGCTAAATGCTGGCGTTTTTTTATGCCCGGCATTCAACACCGGGCATGTTCGTTTTCAAAGGTTCAAACGAACCCGTAATACCTGGACATATTTTTGCCAGTCATCCAGCACTGCACACTGCTCCGGCGTGGCAGTAAGCATCAGTTGAGCTGCGGCCTCTGCAAAAGAGTTGAGGGTATTGGGCGCGCCCCACTCAGGTGCAGACAAACGCTGCCGACAGAATATCTGCCAGCGTTCCTGTTCTTCGAAACTCAGGGTGTCAGGGAAGTTGCGCGCGCGATATCGAAACAATAATTCTGGGAGGCGTTCATCATCGAACGGCCACTTCTGTTGTGCCAGTTGCGCGGGATCTGCCGACCGGACTTGTTCACACAAACGCCGATCCCGATCGCCGATAAAACCATCGTATAACTGTTGTTCCGGGTCATCACTGGCAGGAAAACCTTCGCGGGCATAGATCGCCTGAACTTTATCTTTCCAAACTTGCTGTGCGTCACTTAGCCGCAGCGCACGCGCCTGATAAAGCGTCATGTCCAGCCCAAGGCGGTGCTGATCCTGCTCACGCAGTACCGACAAGGGCGCTACGACCGGGCACTTGTTGATGTGAATAAGTTTCAACGGCACCGGCAATTCGCCCTCGGCCAGATCATCGCTGCGGGTATACAGGCGCTCGCGAAGCGCTTCGGCATCCAGATCGAGCAAGCATTGGGGATCGAGGTGCAAGTCACAGACAATCAGGGCGTTCTTGTTTTTCGGGTGCCACGCCAGGGGCAAGACCACCCCGACATAGTTGCGCGCCGCCGAGAAGCGCCCGGAGATGTGCACCATGGGTTGCAGCAGACGGATCTGATCCAGCACCTTCTGCTTGCCGCGCAACTGAAAGAGCCAGTCGTAAAGTTTTGGCTGCTTTTGCCGGATCAGCCGCGCCAGGGCGATAGTGGCGCGCACGTCCGACAGCGCTTCGTGGGCGTTGCCGTGGTCGATGCCGTTGGCTGCCGTCAGGCGTTCGAGCTTGAGTGTCACTCTACCCTGTTCGTCCGTCGGCCACGCCAGGCCATCGGGGCGCAGGGCGTAGGCGGCGCGCACCACGTCGATCAGGTCCCAGCGGCTGTTACCGCCCTGCCACTCGCGGGCGTAAGGGTCGAAGAAATTCCGGTACAGGCTGTAACGGGTCATTTCATCGTCGAAGCGCAACGTGTTGTAGCCGGCGCCGCAGGTGCCCGGTGCGGCGAGTTGGGCGTGCACCCGGGTCATGAAATCGGCTTCGCTCAAACCTCGCTCGGCCAGGCACCCGGGCGTGATGCCGGTGATCGCACAGGCGGCAGGATGCGGCAGGATATCTTCGCTGGGCTGGCAGTACAGGTTGACCGGCTCGTCAATTTCATTCAGCGCGAAGTCGGTGCGGATGCCGGCAACTTGCAGCGGGCGATCGCAGCGCGGATTGATGCCGGTGGTTTCATAGTCGTACCAGAAGATGGAAGTCACGGGCTGTTCCTGAACTGAAGATCGGCAAAGTCTAGGCGTTCAAGCAAGGCTGCGGCCAGTGCTGATGTGATTCCGGCAGCGCAAGTTGCATACGGGGTATTACATTGTGATGTCGTTTCCCCCCGCGAGGCTGTTAGCATCCAGTCGATCGAATCCCGAACAGGCTACATCAAGGTTGCCCATGCTCGAGACCCCGGCACTGCCAAGGAAAGCGACGCTGTCACCGCCACTGGACACGCGGCATCAGGTCGAGACGCCAGAGGGCATCGACCTGCCACTGCGTCCGGCCGGGCTGGTGGTACGTGTACTGGCTTTCTCCATCGACCTGGCCTTGCGCGGCTTGATCCTCGGCTTGCTGTTCATCGTGCTGTCTTTTCTGGGCAAGCTCGGCGCTGGCCTGGGTTCGATCCTGCTGTTCGTCGTGAGCTGGTGGTACATGGTGCTGTTTGAAGTGCTCAACCAGGGCCGTTCGCCGGGCAAGCAGTGGATGGGGTTGCGCGTCGTACAGGACGATGGCACCCCGGTCGGCTGGTCCGCCTCGCTGTTGCGCAACCTGCTGCGGTTCGTTGACATGCTGCCCTTCGGCTATGCCCTGGGCGCGATCAGTTGCCTGCAACACCCTACCTTCAAACGCCTGGGCGACCTCGCCGCCGGCACGCTGGTGATCTACCGCGAACAACCGCCCAAGCGCCCGGCGCTGCCTGACGTCGAACCCCGTCGTCCCGTGGTGACCCTTACCCTGGCCGAGCAGCGGGCCATCCTCGGATTTGCCGAACGTCAGGGTGACCTTTCTGCAGCACGGGCCGGCGAGCTGGCCGCCATCGTCGCCCAACCCTTGCAACTCCACGAACCGAAGGCCGTCGCCGAACTCGGCGGGATTGCCCGCGGCTTGATGGGGCCGGCATGAAGCAGAGTCTGTTCGAGAACCGCCACAAGGTTGAATGGGAGCGATTTTCCCTGACGCTCGACGGCCTGGAACGGGGTAAAAAAACCTCCGGCGCGAGCAGTTTCCCTGCGGACTACCGTCGCCTGTGCCATCAACTGGCGCTGGCCCGTGAGCGTGGCTACAGCAGCTTCCTGGTTGACTCATTGCAGCAACTGGCCCTGCGTGGTCATCAGCAACTGTACCGCCAACGCGGCCAGCTGGGAGCCAAGACCTTGGCGTTTATCCTGGCCGACTTTCCGCGACTGGTGCGCGAGCAGTGGCACTTCGTCCTCGCGGCAGGCCTGTTGTTCTTCGCCAGCCTGATCGGTTTTGCGCTGCTGGTTTACTGGTTTCCGGAGCTGATCTACAACCTGATTCCGGCGGAGCAGGTCAGGCAAATGCAGGAAATGTATAACCCCGAATCCGGTCAGCTGGGGCGCACGCCGGAACGGGCCGCCAGCGAGGATTGGGTGATGTTCGGCTACTACATCATGCACAACATCGGCATCGCCTTTCAGACCTTCGCCAGCGGGTTGCTGTTTGGCCTTGGCAGCGCGTTTTTCCTGGTCTTCAACGGCTTGATGATCGGCGCGGTGGCCGGCCACCTGACCCATATCGGCTTCGGGCAAACCTTCTGGTCGTTCGTGATCGGGCACGGCGCCTTTGAACTCACGGCCATCGTGCTGGCGGGTGCTGCGGGCCTGCAACTGGGCTGGGCGTTGATCGCGCCGGGACGGCTGAGGCGCGCCGAGGCCTTGCGAACGGCGGCCAGGACAAGCGTGGGGCTGATCTGTGGGGTGATGCTGTTTCTGGTAATTGCCGCGTTTATCGAAGCGTACTGGTCATCGATGACCGGGCCGGCACCCGCCATCAAGTACCTGGTCGGCGCCGTGCTCTGGTCATTGGTCAGCGCGTATCTACTGTTTGCCGGACGGACGCGCCATGCGCCTGAGTGATGCAACGGTCGTGATTCGCCCCCGCCGAACCTGGGAAGCCATGGACCTGGGTGTGCTGCTATGCCAGCGTCATCGCCGCTTGCTGATGACCAGTTGGGCCATCGTGACCCTGCCCGTTTTTGCGCTGCTTAGTGTGCTGCTATGGGATTCACCCACCCTGGCCGTGTTCATCTTCTGGTGGTTGAAACCGGCATTCGAGCGCCTGCCATTGTTCATCCTGTCGACAGCACTGTTCGGTGAAACACCGACATTAAAACAGGCGCTGCGCCAATGGCCGCGGCTGCTAAAGCCTCAGTTAATCGCCAGCCTGACCTGGCGCCGCCTGAGCCTGAGCCGCAGTTTCCTGATGCCTGTCATGCAACTCGAAGGCCTCGATGGCCAGGCAAGGGAACAGCGCCTGCAGGTCCTGATGCAGCGCGACGCCAATGCGGCGCGCTGGCTGACGGTCATCGGCGTGCACCTGGAGAGCACATTGTGGATTGGCCTGATGGTGCTGTTCTATCTGCTGCTGCCGCAACAGATTGAAGTCGACTGGGGCTGGCAAGCCTTGATTTCCGCCAGTCAGCAGGACTGGGGGTGGCTCGAACACCTGAGCAATCTCTTTTACGTGCTGGTGTTGATCGTGTGGGAACCGATCTATGTAGCCTGTGGTTTCAGCCTGTACCTGAACCGGCGCACGGTGCTGGAGGCCTGGGACCTCGAACTGGTGTTTCGCCGACTGCGCCAGCGCCTGAGCACTGCCGCCATTGTACTGCTGGCGAGTTTTTTAATGATGCCCACGATGCAAGATTCCTGGGCCGCAGTGCCGGCCGTTTCCCCTGATAGCCCGCGCCTTCTGGAACAACCCCTGACCAGCCAGGCCTCCCGGGACAGCATCAAGGCAATCCTTGATAACCCGCCGTTCAAGAATAAAGAAACCGTGACCCGCTATCGCTTCGGCGAAGAGCAAGCGGGCCCTGGAAACGCTGATGATGACCCCACCCCTGGCTGGCTCAAGGCATTACTCGAACTGCTCAACGCACAGCGTTTCGGCGCAGTGGCGACGCTGCTCGAAGCGTTGCTGTGGGGCGCAGTGATCGGGGCGGCGGGCTTGTTGATCTGGCATTACCGCGACTGGCTGCAGGCCTTCGTCAGCCGTCGTCCGCCAACAAACCGAAAAACACTGCAGGCGCCGCCCCGGCAGGCATTCGGCCTCGACCTTGGCCGCGAAACCTTGCCCGCCGACATTGCCGCCAGTGCCGAACGGCTGTGGCAGACCCAACCCCGAGAAGCCTTGGGCTTGCTCTATCGTGCCCTGCTAAGCCACTTGCTGCACGACTTCAACATGCCGCTGAAACCGGCCGACACCGAAGGCGAGGTGCTGCAGCGTATCGAACAATTGAACCAGCCGGCATTGGTCGCCTTCAGTAAAAGCCTTACCGGTCACTGGCAGAACATGGCCTACGGGCATTGCGTGCCTCCCACACTGGCACAACAGCAATTGTGTGACGGCTGGCGTGCCTTGTTCGGCCCGGGAGCCTCGCGTTGAAACGCGGTTACGGCCTGGTGCTCGGCACGATCATCGCGGTGCTGGTGGCGTGCCTGGCTATCTACCTGTATCTGAAGGCCACGCCTTATCAGGAGCAGATCGATCACGGTCCCGCGCCCGAAGCCCTGGCCAACCCTTATCTGGCAGCCGAACAATTCCTGCGCAAACAGAGCCTGAGCGTCGGCCACGCCAATGGCCTCGACATCCTGCCCTCGCTCGATCCGCGCCAGCACAGCCTGTTGCTGTTCGGCGATCGGTACAACATGACGCCCAGGCAGGTCGACCAGATCATGAACTGGACCCGTGCAGGCGGGCGCCTGGTGTTCGTCGCTGAGTCCCTGTGGGATGACAGGACCGGGCAAAGCAACGACCTGCTGCTCGACCGCGTACAGCTGCATCAATCCCTGAGCAAGGACCTGAAAGATCCGCCGACAGCGCCCGGTGATAACCCCTACCCCAAACTCACCAAGCTTTACCTGGAAGATGACGCAGGGCCGGCCTACGCCGGTTTCGACACCGCCTTTCATCTCGAAGACCCGCACAACCTGGCGCAGGCCTGGGCCAACAGCGCCAAGGCCACGCACATGATGCAACTCAATCACGGATTGGGCTCGATCGTGGTGGTTACCGACGCCGACCTGTGGAAAAACCCGGCCATCGACCAGTACGACAATGCCTGGCTGCTCTGGTACCTCACCGCCGATACGCAGGTGACGTTGGTGTTCAATACCGATCACGACAACCTGGTGACCCTGCTGCTGCGCTATTTCCCCCAGGCACTGGTGGCGTTGATCGCGCTGATCGGCCTGGGCTGCTGGCACGCCGGCGTACGCCATGGCCCGTTGCAGGAACCCCCTGCGCCAGCGCGCCGCCAACTGCTGGAACACTTGCGCGCCAGCGCTGCTTTCATGCTGCGCCGCAATGGCCAGCAGAGCCTGCTGCAAGCCTTGCGACAGGACATCCTGCGGCGCGTGCGACGCCGTCACCAGGGGTTTGATCAACTCGGCGTCGCCGAACAATGGCTGGTGCTGTCACGCCTGACCGGCCACCCCACACGCGCTATTAGCCAGGCCATGAGCCCGCGACCGAAGCAGCGGCTCAACAGCGCCGACTTCAGCCGCCAGGTGGCCCACCTGCAATCCTTGAGGAACGCCTTATGATGAGTGAACAGCCAGAACCTGGAACGCCAAGCCACGCTGCCCAGCAACGCCTGCGCGCCAGCCAGCTGGCCCAGGCGGTCAGGGCTGAGTTGCAGAAGGCACTGATCGGCCAGGATTCAGTGATCGATGACGTGCTGACCGCCCTGATCGCGGGCGGACATGTCCTGCTCGAAGGGGTGCCGGGACTGGGCAAGACCCTGCTGGTGCGCGCCCTGGCCCGATGCTTCGGCGGTGAATTTGCGCGCATCCAGTTCACCCCGGACCTGATGCCCAGCGACGTCACCGGGCACGCGGTCTACGACCTGCAGACCGAACAGTTCAAGTTGCGCAAGGGTCCGCTGTTCACCAACCTGCTGCTGGCCGATGAGATCAACCGCGCCCCGGCCAAGACGCAGGCGGCGCTGCTGGAAGCCATGCAGGAACGCCAAGTCACCCTCGAAGGCCGCGCCCTGCCCATCGCGCAACCGTTCATGGTGCTCGCCACGCAAAACCCGATCGAACAGGAAGGCACCTACCCTCTGCCCGAAGCTGAACTGGACCGCTTCATGCTCAAGGTGCGCATGGATTATCCCGACGCCAGCCAGGAATTGGACATGGTGCGTCAGGTCACCCGCTCGACCCGCGCCGACATGCTCGACGTACAGCCTTTGCGCACGGTGCTACAGGCCAAGGACGTACTGGCCCTGCAGCGCATTGCCAGCGACCTGGCACTGGATGACCAGGTGCTCGACTACGCCGTTCGCCTGGCGCGCACCACCCGCAGCTGGCCGGGCCTGACCCTTGGCGCCGGGCCACGGGCATCCATCGCGCTGGTGCGCTGTGCCCGGGCGCGGGCGTTGTTGCGCGGCGGCGAGTTCGTGATCCCCGATGACATCAAAGGCTGCGCCCTTGCGGTACTGCGCCATCGGGTGCGCATTACCCCGGAGCTGGATATCGAAGGCCTGGACGTTGACCAGGTGCTCAGGCAGTTGCTCGATCAAGTGCCGGCACCGCGGCTGTGAAACCCTCGCGCCTGCTGCTGATCTGGCTGGCATTGCTGCTGGCCATCGGTATCGCGCTCGGAGCGTTACGCGCGCTCGGCGTCGCGCTGCCCGCCAGTCTGGCGTCGATCAGTTGGGGATTGCTCCTGGCGCTGCTGATGCTGGCGATCCTCGACGCCGTGCGTGCCAGCCGCCAAGCCTCGCCGCGGATCACCCGGCATATGCCCACAAGCCTGGCTCTGGGGCGCTGGAGTGACGTGCGACTGGAGGTCGAACATGACTCAGCACACTCACGAATCCTTGAACTGCATGACCACGCTCCCGATGGCCTGAGCGTCGAGAACCTGCCACTGTCGGTCGAACTTCAACCGGGACATCGCAGCCAGCTCAGTTATCGTCTGCGCCCACTCAAGCGCGGCCACTTCAGTTTCGAACATTGCGAAATCAATCTGGCGAGTCCACTGGGCCTGTGGACCCGCAAGCGCCTGTTACCCGTGATCGACAGCACCCGCGTCTATCCCGACTTCGCCCACCTCTACGGCGGCCAGCTACTGGCAGTAGACAACTGGCTCAGCCAGCTCGGGGTGCGCCAGCGGCAACGCCGGGGCCTGGGTCTGGAGTTTCATCAGCTGCGCGAATTTCGCGAGGGTGACAGCCTGCGACAGATCGACTGGAAAGCCACCGCACGCCAGCGCACGCCGATTGCCCGGGAATACCAGGATGAACGCGACCAGCAGATCATTTTCATGCTCGACTGCGGTCGGCGCATGCGCAGCCAGGACGGCGAGCTGGCGCACTTCGATCACGCCCTCAACGCCTGCCTGCTGTTGAGCTATATCGCCTTGCGCCAGGGCGACGCCGTGGGCCTGTGCACTTTTGCCAGCGACCAGCCGCGCTATCTGGCGCCGGTCAAAGGCAGCGGCCAGCTCAACGTGTTGCTCAATGCAGTTTATGACCTGGACACCACCCAGCGCCCTGCGGATTACCAGGCAGCCGCCAGCCAGCTACTGGCCCGGCAGAAACGCCGCGCCCTGGTGGTGCTGATCACCAATCTGCGGGACGAGGACGATGAAGGCTTGCTCAGCGCCGTCCAACGCTTGGGCAAACAACACAGGGTGCTGCTGGCAAGCTTGCGCGAAGAGGTGCTCGACCGCGTGCTGCAGACTCCGGTGCAGACCCTCGAGGAATCACTCACCTACTGCGGCACGGTGGACTACATGAACTCACGGGCGCAGCTCCACGAGGGACTGAGCGCCCATGGCGTACCGGTGGTGGATGTGCGCCCGGGGGAACTGGGGGCAGCGCTGGTGACGCACTATTTAAGCCTGAAGCGCAGTGGCAGCACCTGAAGCTTGCGCTTGCTGTCAGGCCGAGGCCGGCAACGGCTGGAAACTGAAGTACTGCCTCAGGGCGCTGACCAGATACCCATATTCCGCAGGCGTTCGCTGCAGGCTGAAACCGGCATCGTAATGATGCGGCGTCGCGTCTTCGTGGCACCAAAGACAACATCCCCGCACATCGATGATCTGTTGGCTGCCATCAGTGGCCGGGATTTTGAGGCGCAAATCAAAATCGGCGCCGACCATCATCGGCAACTGGCTGATCAACATCAGCCCGTCCTCGGACACATTACCCAGGAACCCGATGGGTTTGTCTGTCACGCTGTTAAACACTCTCAGAAAATACGGCAGCTGATGCCGTTCGATCCGGCGGTTGGTGAACATGCTGAATTCGCTTTGCCAGGCCCTTAAGCAGGGCCGCACTAATGCTTCGGAACGGACCCGCCTGCGTGGGCAATGGGTACGCTCTCCCCGATCCTGGTTCGACAGTCCGTTGAACCGCTGCCGCTTACTTGGGCCGATCACAGGTGTGGCGCCTGTCTGGAGACAGGGCCCCAGACCCGGGCCCTTGGACTATAGCTCACCGCACGCGGTGAGCCAGGCTTGGTATGACAACTGTAATCAGAAACGCGTCGCCCGCACGGCGCTGGTGCTGGTGCTGCGCAGCGGGTAATGGCCCAGTGACTGCAGGGTCTCCAGGCGAGCACGGGCGCGGAACGCGTATTCGCTTTGCGGGTACGATGCGAGGATGAATTGATAGGTTTGCGCGGCATCGACAAACAGTTTCTGCCGTTCCAGGCACAATCCGCGCAACATCGACACTTCCGGCCATACATAAGGCCGCGCGCGGCTGGCGCGTTCGACTTTCGACAGTTCGAGCGTCACTTGCTCGCAATTGCCGCGGTCGTAAGCACTGTAGGCGTTATTTAAATGATGGTTCATCGACCAACGGGTGCAGCCCGTGATACTGAGGGCCAGGGCGGCTATGAGCACGAATCGCATGAGGGTTCTCCTGTCTTGAGCTCTGTATCGACCCGTCGGCGAAAATCTTCAGCAATGTTCGTTTCAACAGACAAACGAATAAGTAGTGCACGGGAACAATGACTACAACCCAAGAGCATAGTAGCCTCACTCAGCGCTTGAACTCAGGAGTCTTTGCATGTCCGTCCGTCGTACCAAAATCGTCGCTACCCTTGGCCCGGCCAGTAACTCGCCGGAAGTTCTAGAACAGCTGATTCTGGCTGGCCTGGACGTCGCCCGCCTGAACTTTTCCCACGGCACCCCCGACGAGCACAAGGCTCGCGCGAAGCTGGTGCGGGACCTTGCTGCCAAGCACGGCCGCTTCGTCGCCCTGCTGGGTGACCTGCAAGGCCCGAAAATTCGTATCGCCAAATTCGCCAACAAGAAGATCGAGCTGAAGATCGGTGATCAATTCACCTTCTCCACCAGCCATCCATTGACCGAAGGCAACCAGCAGATCGTCGGCATCGACTATCCGGACCTGGTCAAGGACTGCGGCGTGGGCGACGAGTTGTTGCTCGACGACGGTCGCGTGGTGATGCGCGTCGACACCGCGACCGCCACCGAACTGAACTGCACCGTGATCATTGGCGGTCCGCTGTCGGACCACAAAGGTATCAACCGTCGCGGCGGCGGCCTGACTGCACCGGCCCTGACCGAGAAAGACAAAGCCGACATCAAGCTGGCTGCTGAAATGGAGGTTGATTACCTCGCCGTGTCCTTCCCGCGTGACGCCGCAGACATGGAATACGCGCGCCAACTGCGCGACGAAGCTGGCGGTACCGCCTGGCTGGTGGCGAAGATCGAACGCGCCGAAGCCGTGGCCGACGATGAAACCCTCGACGGCCTGATCAAGGCTTCCGACGCGGTGATGGTTGCCCGTGGCGACCTCGGAGTGGAAATCGGCGACGCCGAGCTGGTGGGTATCCAGAAGAAAATCATCCTGCACGCTCGCCGCCACAACAAAGCCGTGATCGTGGCGACCCAGATGATGGAGTCGATGATCCAGAACCCGATGCCAACCCGTGCCGAAGTGTCCGACGTAGCCAACGCCGTGCTCGACTACACCGACGCCGTGATGCTGTCTGCCGAAAGTGCTGCCGGTCTCTACCCGCTGGAAGCCGTACAGGCCATGGCGCGCATCTGCATCGGCGCTGAAAAGCACCCAACCAGCAAGACCTCCAGCCACCGCATCGGCAAGGTTTTCGAAAGCTGCGACCAGAGCATCGCGCTGGCAGCCATGTACACCGCTAACCACTTCCCGGGCGTGAAGGCGATCATCGCCCTGACCGAAAGTGGCTACACGCCGCTGATCATGTCGCGCATCCGCTCCTCGGTACCGATTTACGCGTTCTCACCGCACCGTGAAACCCAGGCGCGCGCGGCCATGTTCCGTGGCGTCTACACCGTACCGTTCGACCCGGCATCATTGCCGCCTGAGCAAGTCAGCCAGGCTGCAATCGACGAGTTGCTCAAGCGCGGCGTCGTGGAGAAAGGCGACTGGGTGATTCTGACCAAAGGCGATAGCTACCACACCATTGGCGGCACTAACGGCATGAAGATCCTGCACGTTGGCGACCCGATGGTCTGAGACTTCAGCCAGTAAAAAGGAGGCCCCCCAGTTCGCGCTGGGGGGCCTTTTTTTGGGGTATCTGATGGGCCCCCGCCAGCCAACAGCACTCAACCGCGGGGCAGGAAGGCGTCGGCCAATAGTTGATTGCGCGGCAGTCCCGCCAGGTACAGGCGCCGGGCAAAGGCATCAACGCTGTCGGGGCCGCCGCATAGCAAGGCCTGGGTCTGCCGGGAAACCAGGCGCAGTTGTGCCAGTGTCGTGGGCAGATCCGCCGGGGTCCACAGCTCGATGCTGAGGTTCGGGCGGGTGGCGGCCATGGCCTGTAGCGGCTTGGCCAGGTAGTGCTCGCTGGGGTCGTGGGCCAGGTGAATCACGCGGATGGACCCTTGGTGATCCTGCAGCAATGCCTCGCGCAGGATGCCGAACAACGGCCCCAGCCCAGTGCCCGCCGCCAACAGCCATAGCGGGCGGTCGTGCCAGTCCGCATCATAGTGCAGTGCCCCGCCGCGCAACTCGCCAAGACGGATCGAATCGCCGATCTGCATCAGCCGGGCGGCATCGCTGAACGCGCCCGGTTGCCGGCAATCGATGTGAAACTCCAGGAACCGGTCTTCCTGAGGCAGGCTGGCAAGCGAGTAGGGTCGTGCGACTTGTCCCGCCCACAGCACCAGATGCTGCCCGGCGCTATAACGCAAAGGGCGTTGTGGCACCAGGCGCAGGCGCAACACATGGGCGCTGAGCCAATCGATCGCACTCACCTCGGCGGGGCGACCATCGTGCTGTGGATCGAAGGCATGCACCTGCAGATCCTCCACCACCTGGCACTGACAGGCCAGCCGCCAACCCTGCTGGCGCTGCTCGGGACTGAGGGCGTCGGGCCGGGTGTCGCTGGGCAGCCCTTGCAGGCACTGCACCAGGCACGCGTGACAGCTGCCGGCGCGGCAGCTATATGGCACGGCCTCGCCGTTGCTGTTCAACGCGTCGAGCAGGTTGCTGCCCGGCGCGACCGACCACCGCCGCTCGCCCACGCGCAACTCAGGCATCGGCGTTCTCCCACGCCGCCGCGCAGCGATTGCGCCCGTCGCGTTTGGCGCGATAAAGCGCCTGGTCGGCGCGGTGCAAGGCATCGTCCAGATCGTCACCCAACTCCAGCAATGTCATGCCCGCCGACAGGCTGAGGTGGCTGACGCTGATGCCGATCAGCTCGACGTCGGTAAAGGCGATGCGCAAACGCTCGCAACATGAAGTCAGGCGCTCGGCATTGCAGTCGGGCAGCAGCACCACGAACTCTTCGCCGCCATAGCGGGCGAGTACGTCACCTTCGCGCAGACAGGCGCTGGCGACCGCCGCAAACGCCTGCAGCACCTGATCGCCGGCAGCATGGCCGTGGACATCATTGATTCGCTTGAAGTGATCCAGGTCGATCAGTGCCAGGCCGTGCACGACATCAGCATCCATCGCGTTCAACTCGCGGGTCGCCAGGCGCAGGAAGTGCCGGCGGTTGAACAGGCCGGTCAGCTCATCGGTGGCCACCAGGTCTTCGAGCTGGCGCATCATTCCGCGCAGGGTGTCCTGGTGCGCCTGCAAGGCAAAACGGCGCTGGCGCATGCGCTGTCGCGAGGCCTGGACATAACGGGCGTAAAACACCAGCCAGACCAGCACGATAAACAGCAGGCAAACCTGCAGGATGGCCAGAGCCGGGTCAGCCAGCTGAAAATGGTAACCGTCCCACAGTGTGATAGCGCTGAAACTGAAGAACACCAGCAGCGCGCAACGAATGAACGCATGGCGCGACAGATGGAACAGGCCAAACAGCAGGATCAATACATAAAAGACCAGGAACGCGCCGCGGGCATCGTCCAGGTGGGCAATCAACCAGGTTTGCCAGGCCAGGCCCAGCAGCACCTGTGCTTCGGTCAGACTGGGGTCGGCAAGGCGCAGGTTGCGGCCACTGTAGAAATACCCGAACAGTGCCACCTGAGTGATGACCACCAGCACACTGCCAATGACCACACTGGCAAGGGGCGCATCGTAATGGCCGGTAAAAAAAGCCAGCCACAGTAGCAGCAAGGCCAGGGCATAGGTACCGGCGGCGAGGGCGAAGCGTTTGAGTAAAAGTCGTTGGATGGCGTTATGGGTCAATCGTTGACTCACCGTGCGAAAAAAACGCTGTTTGAGTGTCCTACTCTACAGTCCGGATGCCACTTTAGTGGCGAGCCTGATAAATGACCAATCAATTCTAAGATCGAAAAAATGGCGTCAAAACCATGACTCGACTTGCTGGTCAATCCTGCCTTCGATGACGCCTGAACCCTATGCGACCAACGAATGACCTCTGGCGGGTGTTTACCAAACCGAGGCGCGCTATACTGCCGCGCCTTTTTAGCGTCGCGCCAGCAGCCCCGGCGTGCCTTGAAAGGTGCTTGCAACCGACCGATGCACCCAAGCTGCAAGCACCTTATTGAATGTTCCCGTCTTTAAGAGGAGCGCGACTCATGACCGTGATCAAGCAAGACGACCTGATTCAGAGCGTTGCTGACGCCCTGCAGTTCATTTCCTATTACCACCCCGTGGATTTCATCCAGGCGATGCACGAAGCCTACCTGCGCGAAGAATCGCCAGCGGCCCGTGATTCGATGGCACAGATCCTGATCAACTCGCGCATGTGCGCCACCGGCCACCGCCCGATCTGCCAGGACACCGGCATCGTCACCGTGTTCGTCCGCGTGGGCATGGACGTACGTTGGGATGGCGCCACGATGGGCCTGGACGACATGATCAACGAGGGCGTACGTCGCGCCTACAACCTGCCGGAAAACGTCCTGCGCGCTTCGATCCTCGCCGACCCGGCAGGCGCTCGCAAGAACACCAAAGACAACACCCCGGCAGTTATCCACTACTCCATCGTTCCGGGTAACACCGTTGAAGTGGACGTGGCGGCCAAGGGCGGCGGCTCCGAGAACAAGTCGAAGATGGCCATGCTCAACCCGTCCGACTCGATCGTCGACTGGGTCTTGAAAACCGTGCCAACCATGGGTGCCGGCTGGTGCCCACCGGGCATGCTCGGCATCGGCATTGGCGGCACCGCCGAGAAAGCTGCGGTGATGGCCAAGGAAGTGTTGATGGAATCCATCGACATTCACGAGCTGAAGAAGCGCGGCCCGTCCAACCGTATCGAAGAGATGCGCCTGGAGCTGTTCGAGAAGGTCAACCAGCTGGGCATCGGTGCCCAGGGCCTCGGAGGCCTGACCACCGTGCTCGACGTGAAGATCATGGACTACCCGACCCACGCCGCTTCGTTGCCGGTGTGCATGATCCCCAACTGCGCCGCTACTCGTCACGCGCACTTCGTGCTCGACGGTTCCGGCCCGGCCTCGCTGGAGGCGCCACCGCTGGACGCCTACCCGGAAATCGTCTGGGAAGCCGGCCCGTCGGCTCGTCGCGTCAACCTCGACACCCTGACCCCGGAAGAAGTGCAGAGCTGGAAGCCGGGCGAAACGGTCCTGCTCAACGGCAAGATGCTCACCGGCCGCGATGCTGCGCACAAGCGCATGGTCGAGATGCTGAACAAGGGCGAAACCCTGCCGGTGGACCTCAAGGGTCGCTTCATCTATTACGTCGGCCCGGTTGATCCGGTGCGCGAAGAAGTGGTTGGCCCTGCCGGCCCGACCACTGCAACGCGGATGGACAAGTTCACCCGCCAGATCCTCGAGCAAACCGGCCTGCTGGGCATGATCGGCAAATCCGAGCGCGGCCCGACCGCCATCGAAGCGATCAAGGACCACAAAGCCGTTTACCTGATGGCAGTGGGCGGCGCGGCTTACCTGGTGGCGCAAGCCATCAAGAAATCCCGCGTGGTGGCTTTCGCCGAATTGGGCATGGAAGCGATCTACGAGTTCGACGTGAAAGACATGCCGGTAACCGTTGCAGTGGATAGCAAGGGTGAATCGGTACACATCACCGGTCCTGCCATCTGGCAGAAAAAGATCAGTGAAAGCCTGGCGGTAGAAGTGCAGTAAGCCTTTCAGACACGTCTGGCAAAGGCGACAGGGGTCATGCTCCTGTCGCCTTTTTTATGGCTCATGCTATGGTGCGCGCCCACCGTCCCGTTGTGTAACGCCCAGCATGTTCGAGTCCTCTCGCCCCTTGCGCCTGACGCTCTACTCCCTCGTCATCGTTGCCGGCGCCGTCATCGCCGCCACCCTGGCCATGCGCCATGCCGAGCGCCAGGCATTGGTGGAGGACGCTGCCCGGGCCAACCAGCAGCTGGGTTTGTACGCGACCTCGCTGCACACCTTGATCGAACGCTACCGCGCCCTGCCCGCTGTGCTGGCCCTGGACCCTGAGTTGCGTTCGGCACTCGATGGACCATTGACGGCCCAACAGCAGGACCTGCTCAACCGCAAGCTGGAAAAGATCAACGGCGCCGCCGAGTCTTCGACCCTGGAACTGCTCGATGAAACCGGTCTCGCCGTGGCCGCGAGCAACTGGCGCCTGCCCAGCAGTTACGTCGGCCACAACTATGGCTTTCGTCCCTACTTCAGCCAGACCCGCACCCTGGGGTCCGGACGCTTCTATGCAGTGGGGGTGACCAGCGGGATTCCCGGTTATTTCCTGTCCAGTGCGGTGACTGCCGACGATGGGCGCTTCCTCGGTGCCATGGTGGTCAAGCTCGAGTTTCCCGAGCTGGAGCGTGAATGGCGCCAGGGCAGCGATACTTTGCTGGTCAGCGATGCCCGCGGCGTGATCTTCATTGCCAATCAGCCAGGCTGGCGTTATCGCTTGCTCAAACCACTGAATGACAGCGATCACGCCGAACTCAAGGCCACCCGCCAGTACGACAAGCAGCCCCTGAAACAGCTGGACTATCAGCCCCTGCAGAGTTTCGACGACAACAGTCACCTGGCGCGGGTCGATGGCCCGGATGGCAAAGTTGACTACCTGTGGGAATCCCTGCCCCTGGCCGCCGAAGGCTGGACCCTGCATCTGCTGCGTCGCCCGCAGGTGCCCTTTGAAGACAGCCGCACTGCTGCACTGGCTGCAGCCGGGTCGTGGCTGGCGCTGGTTTTCCTTCTGCTATTTCTCAATCAGCGTTGGCGTCTGGCCAGGATCCGCCAGCGCAGTCGCGAAGAGCTCGAGCGCCTGGTCGAAGAACGCACCCGCGACCTGCGCACCGCTCAGGATGGCCTGGTGCAGTCGGCCAAACTCGCCGCCCTGGGCCAGATGTCCGCCGCCCTGGCCCATGAAATCAACCAGCCGCTGACCGCCCAGCGCATGCAACTGGCCACCCTGCGCCTGTTGCTCGACCACGGCCGGGTAGATGACGCCTACAAGGCACTCAAACCGGTGGATGACATGCTGACGCGCATGGCTGCCCTGACCGGCCACCTCAAGACGTTTGCCCGCAAGAGCCCCAGCGGCCTGCGCGAACGCCTGGACCTGGCGACTGTGGTGGACCAGGCGCTGCAACTGCTCGAAACCCGACTGCGCGAGGAACAGGTCAGCACGGTGCTGCACCTGACGCGCCCGGCCTGGGTGCGTGGTGATTCGATTCGCCTGGAGCAGGTGCTGATCAATCTATTGCGCAACGCCCTGGACGCGATGCACGACAAGCCCTGCAAGCGCCTGGAAATCCGGTTGGAAGAAGATGAAAAGCTGTGGCGCCTGACCGTGTCCGATAATGGTGGCGGCATTGCCGAGGAACACCTGGCAAAAGTCTTCGATCCGTTTTTCACCACCAAACCCGTGGGCGATGGCCTGGGCATCGGGCTGGCCGTATCCTTTGCCATCGCTCACGAATCCGGCGGCCGCCTGAGCGCGACCAACCAGGGTAACGGCGCCGCTTTCACCCTCACCCTGCCGATCGACCAGGAGGCCCAGGGCCCATGCTCAACTCAGTGATCGTCGTCGACGACGAAAGCAGCATTCGTAGCGCCGTCGAACAATGGTTGAGCCTGTCAGGCTTCGAAGTGCAGTTGTTCAGTCGCGCCGAAGAGTGCCTGGCGCAGTTGCCCCGGCACTTTCCTGGCGTGATCCTCAGCGACGTGCGCATGCCCGGTATGACCGGCCTGGAGCTGTTGGCCGAGGTCCAGCGGCGCGATGCCGATTTGCCGGTGATCCTGCTGACCGGCCACGGCGATGTGCCGATGGCCGTGGACGCGATGCGCGACGGCGCCTACGACTTCCTCGAAAAGCCCTTCAGCCCCGAGACGTTACTCGGCAGCCTGCGACGCGCGCTAGACAAACGCCGGCTGGTGCTGGAAAACCGCGCCCTGCATGAACAGGCCGACAACCGCGCCAAGCTCGACGCCACACTGCTGGGAATATCCCGAGGACTGCAGACGTTACGCCGGCAAGTGCTGGAACTGGCGGCATTGCCGGTCAATGTGTTGATCCGCGGTGAAACCGGCAGTGGCAAGGAGCTGGTTGCTCGCTGCCTGCACGACTTCGGGACACGGGCCGCCAAGCCCTTTGTGGCGCTCAATTGCGCAGCGATCCCCGAGCAATTGTTTGAGGCCGAACTGTTCGGCCATGAAAGTGGCGCATTCACCGGCGCCCAGGGCAAGCGCATCGGCAAGCTCGAATACGCCGACGGCGGCACGCTGTTTCTCGATGAAATCGAAAGTATGCCACTGGCCCAGCAAGTGAAATTGCTGCGAGTGCTACAGGAACAGAAACTCGAGCGCCTGGGTTCGAACCAGAGCATTCGCGTGGACCTGCGAATCATCGCCGCAACCAAGCCCGACCTGCTGGACGAAGCCCGGGCCGGACGCTTCCGTGAAGACCTGGCCTATCGCCTGAACGTCGCCGAACTGCGCCTGCCGCCGCTACGAGACCGGCGCGAGGACATCCCGCTGCTGTTCGAAACCTTCGCCCAGAGCGCCGCCGATCGCCTGGGCCGCACATTTCCACCACTGACCGGCGCGCAGTTAAGCCACTTGCTCAGCCATGACTGGCCCGGCAACGTCCGTGAACTGGCCAACGTAGCCGAGCGCCAGGTGCTGGGGCTCGATGAGCCGGCACCGGTGGGCAGCGAACCGGGGCAGTCACTGGCGGCTCGTCAGGAGGCTTTCGAAGAACACTGCCTGCGGGCGGCCTTGACCCGGCATAAAGGCGATGTGAAAGCGGTGCTCGAAGAGTTGCAACTGCCGCGCCGCACCTTCAATGAAAAGATGCAGCGCCATGGGCTGACTCGCGAGATGTTTTTGTAGCGCCTGGATCGGCCTCTTCGCGGGCAAGCCCGCTCCCACAGGTTTTGTGGCCGAGCACATATCCGTGTTCCACCTTGATCCCTTTGAGAGCCGGCTTGCCCGCGAAGAGGCCGTTGCTGCCAATACACATCTGCAAGCTGATAAGCGAATTTCCGCTCACCCCCATTTTCCAATAAGCGGAAATCCGCTTACGCACCCGTCCAAACCCCTCTAAACCGGCCCTCCCCCCGTTGGCACAGCTCCTGCTATAGCCCCCGCAGGCTGCGTTTCAATGCGCTCCAATACAACAATTAGATTAAGGATCCTTCAATGGATAACTCCAACACCCTGCCCGCAGGATCGGCTGCCGTGCCGGCCAAGACCAGAACCACCTCCAGTCGCATCAGATCGATCTTCAGCGGTTCGGTCGGCAACATGGTCGAGTGGTACGACTGGTACGTCTACGCCGCGTTCTCGCTGTACTTCGCCAAAGCCTTTTTCCCTAAAGGCGATACCACCGCACAGCTGCTCAATACCGCCGCGATTTTCGCCGTAGGCTTCCTGATGCGTCCGATCGGGGGCTGGCTGATGGGCCTGTACGCCGACAAGGTTGGTCGTAAAAAAGCATTGATGGCCTCGGTTTACCTGATGTGCTTCGGTTCGCTGCTGATCGCCCTGAGCCCGGGCTATGAAACCATCGGCATCGGCGCGCCGATCCTGCTGATTTTCGCCCGTTTGCTGCAAGGCCTGTCGGTCGGTGGCGAGTACGGCACCTCGGCCACTTACCTCAGCGAGATGGCGACCAAGGACCGTCGCGGTTTCTTCTCGAGCTTCCAGTACGTGACCCTGATCTCCGGCCAGCTCATCGCGCTGGGTGTACTGATCGTCCTGCAGAACGTCCTCACCACCGAGGAACTGTATGCCTGGGGCTGGCGCATCCCGTTCGCCATCGGTGCGCTGTGTGCCGTGGTTGCGCTCTACCTGCGTCGCGGCATGGAAGAGACCGAGTCCTTCACCAAGAAAGAAAAGGCCAAGGAAAGCGCCATGCGCACCTTGATGCGCCACCCCAAGGAACTGCTCACCGTGGTCGGCCTGACCATGGGCGGCACCCTGGCGTTCTACACCTACACCACCTACATGCAGAAGTACTTGGTGAACACGGTCGGTATGAGCATCTCCGACTCCACCACGATTTCGGCAGCCACGCTGTTCCTGTTCATGTGCCTGCAACCGCTGGTAGGCGGGCTCTCGGATAAAGTCGGTCGCCGACCGATCCTGATCGCCTTCGGCGTCCTTGGCACGCTGTTCACCGTGCCGATCCTGACCGCCCTGCACACCGTGCAGAGCTGGTGGGGCGCGTTCTTCCTGATCATGGCGGCGCTGATCATCGTCAGCGGATACACCTCGATCAACGCGGTTGTGAAAGCCGAACTGTTCCCGACCGAAATCCGTGCACTGGGTGTTGGCTTGCCTTACGCGCTGACCGTTTCGATCTTCGGCGGTACTGCTGAATACATCGCGCTGTGGTTCAAGAGCAGCGGCATGGAAACCGGCTACTACTGGTACGTGACCGGGTGTATCGCAGTGTCTTTGCTGGTGTATATCACCATGAAAGACACTCGCAAGCACTCGCGCATCACCACGGACTAAGTCCGCTGGCGTCATCAAAGGGGCAGTCCTTCGCGGGCCTGCCCCTTTTTCATTGTGGTGTCCACTGTAGGAGCGAGCTTGCTCGCGATGGACGACAACGATAACGTGGGCCGCCTGGAGGAACGCGTTTCCCGCACGTTCTTCGCGAGCAAGCTCGCTCCTGCAGAAGCCACCCGAAACGATCCCCAGGAACCCGTTCATGCCCGACGACATCCACTTCTACGAACCTGCCAACGGCCATGGCCTGCCCCACGATCCGTTCAACGCCATCGTCGGGCCGCGGCCCATCGGCTGGATTTCGTCCCAGGATGCCAACGGCCGCCTCAACCTGGCGCCCTACAGCTTTTTCAACGCCTTCAACTACATTCCGCCGATCATCGGGTTCTCCAGCGTCGGGCGCAAAGACAGCTTGAACAATATCGAGCAGACCGGCGAATTCGCCTGGAACCTGGCCACTCGTCCATTGGCCGAGCAGATGAATCAGAGCTGCGCGATGGTCGGGCCTGAGGTCAACGAATTCGAGTTGTCCGGGCTGACACCCGTTGCCTCGAAAGTGATCCAGGTGCCACGGGTTGCTGAAAGCCCGGTGTCCTTTGAATGCAAGGTTACGCAAATCATTCAGCTGCAACGGGCTGACGGCAATGTGGTGCCCAGCTGGCTGATACTCGGCGAAGTGGTGGCCGTGCACATTGCCAAATGGCTACTCAAGGATGGGGTGTACGACACCGCCGCGGCAGAACCGATTCTGCGCGGCGGCGGGCCGGCGGATTACTTCCAGCTGGGGCCGGAGGCACTGTTCAAGATGTTCCGCCCGGGGGCGACCCGGTAGCTACTGTTCAGATGACTACCAGATCAGTTCGCCGTCTTCGCCGACGCCCTTGAGGTGCGTCAGTTGCATGGCGGCAGCCTCGTCCGCCTCCTTGGCGGTCTTGAAGGTCTGTTCTTCCAGCAGCTTGTTGAAGCGCGGTGCGCCCGAGCTACCGATGGCTTTGGTGGCAATCGCCGCGTAGTAACCGCCCTCGCGGGGGACAACGGCCGATACGGCTTCGAAGGTTTCAAAGGCTTTACGTGCCATGTCGGGCATCCTGGCTGATTGAGAATGCCGTCATTAAACCCTCAACCCGCCATTTTGTGTACCCAGGACCGGGTCTGTCCGAGCGCCTGGGCGGCTGATACTTGCTCGAAGGTATGAAAATCCAGGCTGTTGACCACCAGGTCCTCCACCAACTCGGCAAAAATCTGCATGGCCGGGGTGCTGAAGTAGGCGGTCATGGCCTGTTGATCGAGCCAGAAACCGGACACCAGCCACAACTCCGGATCGCATTGTGAATGTTGCAAGGCGAAGCTCAGGCAGCCCGGTGCAGTACGCGACGGTTCTATCAGGGCACTGAGACGCGCGCCCAGTTCCGCCGAACGCCCGGCACGAGCACGAACAAAGGCCATATGGCTGACGGGGATTTGCGTAGACATGTTAAACCCTCCCAGGTACTCAAGTGGCAGCCGTGGGACGGGCTGCGACAGGATCAAAGGTTAAGCGCGCCCGGGAGAACGCGGTTAGTCGATTCCTGCCGGCTTGTTGCACGATCCTGCCACGCTTCTCCGGGAACCTGTAACAACCTGTAAATCCTGTCACAGCGTTGAAATATGACTTTCAAGCAAGTTTGCCCGGCTAGCGCCCGCCGCCAACGTGAAACACTTGAGCGCGTTGCAGAATCAGGCAAGCATTTCGCAGGATGTGTCTACCGTTGTTCCTTGCACAAATTTAAGCTCTGCTCATCCCACCACTTCGCCGAGGATGCCGTGCATGTCGTCGCTCGATCACTTTGAAGCCCCGCTGGACGCCGACATGGAGAAACAGCGGGCGGAGCTGGCCGCGATCATTCGCCGCAACACGCTGGATGATGGCACCTATGCCACGGCCGTCGGCTCGCTGTTCATGTCGCGCCACAGCAAGTCCCACGATTTTGCCCCGGTGCTCGCGCAACCGGCTCTGTGCATCATGGCCCAGGGGCGAAAAGAGGTGCGCCTGGCCGATGAGTTTTTCAATTACGACCCGCTGAATTACCTGGTGGTGTCGGTCTCGATGCCGCTGAGTGGGCGGGTGCTGAATGTCACTTGCGAAGAACCGATACTGGCCGTGCGCCTGGACATCGACCCGGCGGAAATTACCGCGCTGATTGCCGACGCCGGCCCCCTTGGCGTGCCGACCCGCCCCGCGGGACGCGGCCTGTACGTGGAGCAGATCGATACCGCGATGCTCGACGCCGTGCTGCGCCTGGCCCGCCTGCTCAATTCACCCAAGGACATCGGCATGCTTGCGCCGCTGATTCGCCGCGAGATTCTCTACCGCCTGCTGCGCAGCCCGCAGGGGCATCGCCTGTATGAGATTGCCATTGCCAACAGCCAGAGCCATCGCATCAGCCAGGCGATCAAATGGCTCAATGGCAATTACGAGCAACCGTTGCGCATCGATGACCTGGCCAAGGAAGTAAACCTTAGTGTGTCGACGCTGCATCACCGGTTCAAGGCAATGACCGCGATGAGTCCGCTGCAGTATCAGAAGCAGCTGCGTTTGCAGGAGGCGCGGCGGTTGATGCTGGCCGAAGGGCTGGATGCGTCGGCGGCGGGGTATCGAGTGGGGTATGAGAGCCCGTCGCAGTTCAGCCGGGAGTACAGCCGGCTGTTCGGTGCGCCGCCGTTAAGGGATTTGGCGCGGTTGCGGTTGTCGGTGTAATCCAAATAGTGTCGGGTGGCAACTGGCCTCATCGCGGGCAAGCCCGCTCCCACAGTAATCTGTAGCGTTCACAGAACCTGTGGGAGCGGGCTTGCCCGCGATGAGGCCGCAAAGGCCGCCATCGAATCTGGATCAGGCGCCGAGCACCCGGCACGCCTCGGCCGGCAGGGTCACCGATACCGGGTTGCCGATGCTCAGGCCGAAGCCCTGGCAAGGCGTACTCAAGGCAGTAAACGACACCCCCGAACACTCCACCGTGGTTTCAATCGTCGCGCCGATGTCGCGCACGAACGTCACCCTGCCGAGCAGACGGTTTCCCGCCGTGGCCTGGGGCTGCGACAGCTGGAGGTCCTCGGGACGAATCAGCATCTTGACCTTCGCCCCCGCCACTATGCTGCTGCAGATCGGCACTTGCAGGGCGTCCCCCCCGGGCAAACCGACCTTGCCATTGCCTAGCGCCGTAGCCGGGAATATGTTGCCCGAGCCGATGAAGTCGGCAACGAACTCGTTGGCCGGATGCCGGTAAATCTCGATGGGCGTCCCGACCTGCTGTACCCGATGTTCGCCCAACACGACGACGATATCGGCCATGGTCATGGCCTCACGCTGGTCGTGGGTGACCATGATGGTGGTGATGTTCAGGCGCTGTTGCAGTTGGCGGATTTCTACCTGCATCGATTCCCGCAGCTTGGCGTCCAGCGCCGACAGCGGTTCATCCAGCAACAGGATTTTCGGGTGTGAGGCAATTGCCCGGGCGATCGCCACGCGCTGGCGTTGCCCGCCGGACAACTTGGACACCGGGCGATCAATCATCTCCTGCAACTGAATCAGCTGCAGCAACTCCACCACCCGCGCCTGTTGATCAGCCTTGCTGACCCCACGCAGCTTCAAAGGGTAAGCGATGTTCTCCCCCACGGTCATGTGCGGAAACAGCGCCAGGGATTGGAACACCATGCCGAAATTGCGCAGATGCGCCGGGGTGTGGCCGATGTCTTCACCGTCCAGGCGGATCTCCCCGCCCGAGAGGGTTTCGAGCCCGGCGATCATGCGCAGCAGGGTGGTTTTCCCGCAGCCCGAGGGGCCGAGAAAACACACCAGCTTGCCCTCGGGCAAATGCAGGTTCACATCCTTGACCGCGCAGGCCGAGCCGTAGTGTTTTTCGACGTTTTCCAGAATCAGACCAGTCATGTTGCACCTCAAATCAAAAGGAAACGCCGCCCTCGCCCACCAGCTTCTCCAACGCCCAGATCAGGACGAAGTCGATCAGCACGATCAGCACGGCAAAGGAAAAGACAGTCGGGTCAAGCGATGACACGGTGCGGCTGTACATCCAGATCGGCACGGTCATGACATCAATGGTGTAGAGGAAGTAGGTCACGGTGAACTCGTTGAACGAGACGATGAA
The DNA here is from genome assembly GCF_020295325.1 of Pseudomonas sp. Y24-6. Lineage (NCBI taxonomy): Bacteria > Pseudomonadati > Pseudomonadota > Gammaproteobacteria > Pseudomonadales > Pseudomonadaceae > Pseudomonas > Pseudomonas sp. Y24-6. The sequence continues at coordinate 152,100 of NZ_JACBXG010000005.1, forward strand.
CGCCAACAGCATCCCCGCCAGGATTCCCGACTTCATCAACGGCACCACCACGTCAACGATCGCCCGGGTGGGCGACGCGCCGAGCATCTGCGCAGCCTCTTCGACCTCACTGCCGATGGACAGCATCGCTGCGGTGCAATTCTTCACCACGAAGGGTAATGCCAGGATCACGTGCGCAATCACCAGGCGCGAGGTGGTCATCTGGAACGGCAGGCTGTCGAAAACCAGCAGCAAGGCCAGGCCCAGTACCACCATGGGAAACACCAGCGGCAACGACATCAGTTGCAGCGCCACGCCCTTGCCGCGGAACTCGCAACGGGTCAGCGCATAGGCCGCAGGCACCGCGATGATCGTGGCGAAGACCATGGTCAGGCAAGCCACCATCAGGCTGGTGGTCATGGCTTTGCCCAGGCTCAGCACATCGCTGGAGTCGGGCGAGACAAAGCTGTTCCAGGCGGCCTTGTACCACTGCAGACTGTAGCTGCTGGGTGGGAAGTCGAGGTTTGAGGCGCCGCTGAATGACATGACGATCATCGTCAGGATCGGCAGCACCGCCAGCAGCAGGATAAAGCCCGACAGCACGCAGGCAAACTTGCCGGTATCGCCCGGCAGTAACGTATGACGCTTGTTGATCACAGTGCTCATTGCGAAGCCTCCATCCTGCGCCGACGCCGGCCAGTGAAATATTCCGACAGGGTCATGATCAGCAGCGTGGTGACAATCAGAACCACCCCGGCTGCGGAGGCGGCGGGCCAGTTCATCAGCGGGGCGATCTGGTCATGGACCATCACCGCCAACATCGGCACGCGCCGACCACCCAGCAACAAGGGCACTACGAAGCTGCTGGCGTTATAGGCGAACACCAGCGTCGCGCCGGTGATGATGCCCGGCAGACTCATCGGCAGTACCACCTGGCGGAATACCTGCAAGCGACTGGCGCCGAGGGTGGCCGCCGCCTCTTCGTAGGTGCGGGCGACTCCGCGCATGGCGCTGGCGATTGGCAGTACGGCCAGCGGGAAGGCGGTTTGCACCAGCCCCATCAGCACGCCGTTCTGGTTGTAGAGCAACATGATCGGACGCTTGATCAGACCCAGGCCCATCAAGGCCTGATTGAGCATTCCGCCAGGCCCGAGGATCACCAGCCAGCCATAACTTTGCAGCAGCAGGTTGACCAGCAAGGGCAGCAACACTGCTGCAAGGAAAATTCGCCGCACCAAGGGTGAGGTCAGGCGTGACATGGTGTAGGCCACCGGGATCGCCAGCACCACGGCAATCGCCGCGCTGATCAACGCCAGGCGCAGGGTCAGCAACAAGGATTTGAGGTAGTAAGGTTCCAGCAACTGCGCGTAGCTGGCCAGGCTGAAGCCGGTCCATTCCGCGCCTTTGGTGCCCACGCTCATGCGCAGTACCAGCAGGCTGGCGGCAATCAGCACGCCGAGGAACAGCATCGATGGCGTGAGAAAAAGCCAGGCGCGGGCGGTGGCTGACACGCCGCGTTTTGGCGGTGATGCCGCGATGTTGCCGGGGTGGGTCAGGGGTTGGTGTTCCATGGCTAGGGTCTCGTCAATTGCACAGGACGATCTGGTGCACCACCCCGGCAGGAGCTGCCGCTGGCTGAGATCTCTTGATCCTGAAAATCAAAGTCAAAAGATCGCAGCCTGCGGCAGCGCCTACAGGGGATCGTGCCTTGCAGGTCGTATGGCAGATCAGGAAGAAAAGATTTCCGTGTAGCGACGAATCCATTGGTCATGCACAGAGGCCAGGAAGGCGTTGTCGTGCATGATCGCCTTCTCGGCAATTTGCTCCGGCGTGAGGATGTACGGGCTCTTGCGGGCCTCGGCGGAGATGATCGCCTTGGCGTTGACCGGGCCGTTGTAGATGTCCTCGGCCATCTTGCCCTGCACCAGCGGGTCCAGGGAGTGGTTGATGAAGGCGTAGGCCAGGTCGGTATCGCCGGGGCGATTTTTCGGCATTACCGAGAGCATCAGGTCGGTGTAGAAGCCTTCTTTCATACCAAAGGTAGCACCCAGGCCGTAGGCCGGATCGCGGATCTGCTTGGGGAAAAAAGCCGGCGCATACAGGCCACCCATGTCCAGGGAACCGGTGCGGAACAGCTCGGCGATCTGGTTCGGGTTCTCGCCCAGCGTCACCACGCGGTCCTTGAGCTCTGCGAGCTTCCTGAAGCCCGGCTCGATGTTGTGCTCGTCACCACCGGCCAGCTTGGCGGCGATGATGATCAGGTCCATGGCCTCGGTCCAGTTCGGCGGAGGCAGGAAAATGTTCGGCGACAGGTCGGCGTCCCACAGGGCGGCGTAGCTGTCCGGTGCTTGCTGGATGGTGCGGGTGCTGTAGACCAGGCTGTTGCACCAGAGCAGGTAGCCAATCCCGTGGCCATTGGCACCGGTGCGGTATTTCTCCGGCACATCGACCAGGTTGGGAATGCGGTTGAGGTCGGGTTTTTCCAGGAGGTTGGCCGCCGCCAGGCCCTCGGCACCAACGCCAGCCAGGGTGATGATGTCGTACTGCGCACGATCGCCGCCGGCCTTGAGTTTGGCGACCATTTCCGAGGTGCTGCCGGTTCGGTCAGCGATGACCTTGCAGCCGTACTTGTCTTCAAAGGTCGCGGCGATGTTGCGCAGCGCGGCCAGGCCGGTGTCGTCGGACCAGGTCAGCAGGCGCAGGGTTTTACCCTGGAAGCGGGTGTCGCTGGCGTTGGCCTTGATGAACGGCATGCTCATGGCCGCCGCAGCTACCGAGGCTACGCCCACGGTCTTGATGAATTGACGTCTGTTCAGATCATGCTCGCCCATTACGGACTCCCTTTGTTTTTGTAGGTATAAGGCAGGTCGAAACTGTTGCATCCGCGTCCGGATCAGCGTTATCCCTCGTATTTTCGGGGGTTGGCCGAACCAGCGAGTTCATCCTGAGGTCGTGCAAAACACCTGACTATCGATAAAAACTCATCGAAGCCATGACATCAGCACATGCCTCGACAAGAGGCACGCACTCACCATTTTCGAGCGATCAGATGGCTCGAATGACGTGTTTTATTTCCTGGAAAGCCTGCAAGCCCCACGGCCCCAATTCGCGGCCAATGCTGCTCTGCTTGTAACCACCCCAGGCGGTCTGCGCAAAGATCACCTGTGGCGCGTTGATCCACACGAGCCCCGCCTGCAAGGCGTTCGCGACGCGATCCGCCGCTTCGGCATTGCGCGTGACGACACTGGCCACCAGACCGAACTGGCTATCGTTGGCCAGGGCAATCGCCTCGCTTTCGGAGGCGAAACTGCGCACGCAAATGACCGGACCGAAAATCTCTTCACACCAAAGCGCACTGCCCTGGGGCACGTCGGTGAAGATCGTCGGTTGCAAAAAATAGCCTCGTGGAAGGTCCGCCGGGCGATTGCCGCCGCATATCAGCTTCGCGCCAGCGCTCAAGCCACGGTCGATGTGGCCGAGTACCCGCTGGTATTGCGCCTGATTGACCAGCGCGCCCATTTCCACGTCTGGTTCGAACGGGTCCGCCACACGAATGGCTTCGGCGCGAGCCTTCAGGCGCAGGAGGAATTCGTCCGCCAGTTCATCGGCCACCAGCACTCGGCTGGTCGCCGAACACATTTGCCCGGCATTAAAAAATCCGCCGCCACAGGCCACTTCCACCGCCAGTTCAAGGTCGGCATCAGCCAGCACCAGCAACGAGGATTTACCCCCCAGTTCCAGGCTCACGCCCTTGACGGTTTCGGCCGCGCGCTGCATCACCTGCACCCCTACCGCGTTGCTGCCGGTGAAGGAGATCTTGGCGATGCGCGGGTCCGCCGACAGCGGTGCGCCGACGGCCAGGCCGGTGCCGCAGACCAGGTTGAAAACACCCTGGGGCAGACCCGAGCGGGCAATGATCGCCGCCAGCTCCAGCTCTGGCAGTGGCGTCACTTCGGACGGCTTGAGTACTACACAGCAACCGGCAGCCAGGGCCGGGGCCAGCTTCCAGGCGGTAGTGACCATGGGAAAATTCCACGGCACGATCAGGCCGACCACACCGCAAGGTTCGCGACGCAAACGGGCGCTGAAATCGTCTGTGGGTAACTCGACCGGGCTGTCCTGCTTTGCGTCCAGGCCTTCGGCGAGGCCGGCATAATATTCAAACGTGGCGACGACGTCATCGACATCGATGGCCGCTTCGAACAGCGGCTTGCCGTTGTTGCTCGACTGCAGGTACATCAATTGTTCACGAGCACCCTGCACCCCTGCGGCGATCTTGCGCAGGATTGCGCCACGCTCGGCACCGGTGGTCTGCGACCAGTGCTTGAACGCAGCGGTCGCGGCCGTGACGGCTTGATCGACGGCACCCGCGTCGCCGCCGTTGACCGTGGTCAGCAGGGCTTCGGTCGACGGATTGATCACCCGCAGATGCTCCGGCCCAGCAGACCATTGGCCATTGATAAACAGGCCGTGCAACGTCGTCGGCAGGCTCATTTCGACACCGCCTGCAGCCACTGGCTCTGGTCGATCTCAATCAGGCTCGGGCCCTGCCGATCAGCGGCGACGCGCAGCGCCGTGCGCAATTGCTCCACGCTGTTCACCGCTTCCGCTGCACAGCCAAGGGCTTTGGCGACGCCGATAAAGTCCGGTGTATAGATGTCCACGCCCACCGGCTCGATGGCGCGGTTGACCATGTATTTCTTGATCTCTTCGTAGCCCTGGTTATTCCATAACAGGACGATCACCGGAGTCCGGGCTTCCACGGCGCTGGCCAGTTCCGGCAAGGTGAATTGCAGGCCGCCGTCACCGATCAGGCACACCACCGCAGGGCGCGCGCCGCCCTCGATGCTGCCACCGAGCCAGGCACCAATCGCCGCCGGCAAGGCGTAGCCGAGGGTGCCGTAGCCGGTGGAGGAATTGAACCAGCGGCGCGGGCGCTCGGGGTTGAACGTGAGGTTGCCGGTATACACCGGCTGGGTCGAATCGCCGACAAACACCGCATTCGGCAACTCGTGCAGCACGGTTTCCAGGAAGCGGGTTTGTGCAAGGGTCGGCGCGTCCCAGGTCGCTGCCAGGTCGTCGCGCAGACGCGCAGCACGCACCTGGCCCCAATCGGCACGGCGCTCGGCCAGGGATTTGTGCGAGAGCGCGCTCAACAGTGCCTGCGCGGCGTTGCGTGCATCGGACACCAGTGCGACCTGTGGCGGATAGTTGCGCACGGTCTGGTCGGGGTCGATGTCCACCCGCAACAGTGCACCGGGAATCTCGAAACCACCGGCGAACGTCACGTCGTAATCGGTCTCGGCCAGCTCGGTGCCGATGGCCAGTACGACGTCGGCCTCGGCGACCAAAGCACGCGTGGCCACCAGGCTCTGGGTCGAGCCAATCAGCAACGGATGCGTGGATTCCAGCATGCCCTTGGCATTGATGGTCAGGGCCACGGGCGCATCGAGCAACTCGGCCAATTCAGTCAGCTCGGCTGCGGCATCAATGGCTCCGCCACCGGCAAGAATCAATGGGCGTTTCGCGCCGGCCAGCAGCGCGGTCATGCGGCTGATCGCGCTCGGCGAAGCACCCGCACGATCAATATTGACCGGCACGCTGGCGAGCAGGTCATCCGCTTCCTCGACCAGCACATCCAGCGGAATTTCGATATGCACCGGGCGCGGACGACCCGCCTGGAACAACGCGAAGGCGCGGGCCAACACGCCCGGAAGCTCGGCCGCCGACATCAGCGTATGGGAAAACGCCGCCACCCCGGCCACCAGCGCGCTCTGGTTTGGCAGCTCGTGAAGCTTGCCCCGGCCACCGCCCAACTGGCTGCGCGATTGCACGCTGGAGATCACCAGCATCGGGATCGAATCGGCGTAGGCCTGCCCCATGGCAGTGGTGATGTTGGTCATGCCAGGGCCGGTGATGATGAAGCACACACCGGGCTTGCCGCTGGTGCGCGCATAGCCGTCAGCCATGAAACCGGCGCCCTGCTCATGACGCGGAGTGACATGGTTGATGCTCGAACGGGCCAGCCCGCGGTACAACTCCACGGTGTGAACCCCGGGAATGCCGAACACCTGCTCGACCCCGTAACCTTCGAGTAACTTGACCAATACTTCGCCACACGTCGCCATGTCATTGCCCTTCCTGTTCGTTTGAGACGCCGGACCTGCGCAGTGTTTATGATGCGTGGGCAGGTCCAGGGATGGCCTCATTGGAACGGGCGACACGTCGCCTCAACAATGGATAAAAAGTCATACTAGCCATGTCCTTACGTCATACCTTGGATCCCCATGAAACGATTGCCTCCCCTGCCGGCGCTGCACACTTTTCTGATCACCGCGCAGTGCTGCAACTTCACCCGTGCCGCCGAACAGTTGCACATCACCCAGGGCGCGGTGAGCCGGCAAGTCGCCGGGCTGGAGGATCACCTGGGTTATGAACTGTTCATTCGCCAGGCCCGGGGGCTGGAGTTGACGACCGAGGGGCGCGAATGGCTGCCGCGGGTGCAGAAGATTTTCCGCTTGATCGACGAAGCCGTGGACCAGATCGGCGAGAAGCGCGAGACCCTGCAGTTGAAGGCGCCGACCTGCGTCATGCGCTGGTTGCTGCCACGGCTGTTGCAGTGGCAACGGGAGCGTCCGGACGTGCCGGTAGAGTTGACCACCACGGTGAAACACGGAGTGGATTTTCATCGCGAACAGTTCGACGCCGCAGTGATGTACGGAGCGCCACCGGACAATGCGCTGGCCTCCCTGCACCTGTTCGACGAACAACTGACCCCGGTCTGTTCCAGGCCGCTGCTCGAAGGCCCGGTACCGTTGCAGTCCCCGGACGACCTGCAACAGCATCTGCTGTTGCACCCCACCCAGGACGAACGCGACTGGAAAGCCTGGCTGGCCAGCGCCGGGATACGCTTGAACAACGTGGGCAAGGGCCAGCATTTCGAAACCCTGGACCTGGCCATGTCGATGGCGTCCCAAGGGACGGGTGTGGCGATTGGAGACTGGTCGCTGATCGGGGATGACCTGAGCGCGGGCAGACTGGTGATGCCCTTCGCGCTGAAGGTTAAAACCGGTCTGGCCTACTACCTGGTGTTCCCGCAGAAACCCGAGCCGTCGCCCAAGCTGCGCGAGCTGATGGGGTGGTTGGTGGAGCAGGCTCAGTCGCGGTAACGCAAAAGCTGGCAGGAGCTGCGTAGGAGCTGCGTAGGAGCTGTCGAGTGAAACGAGGCTGCGATCTTTTGGCGTCTAAAATCAAGATCAAGATCAAGATCAAAATCAAAATCAAAAGATCGCAGCCTCGTTTCTCTCGGCAGCTCCCACAGGTGCCAGGGTTAGCGTATTACCACTGCATCTCACCCTTGGCGACCTTGGCACTGAGCTCCAGCGAACTCTCTTCGCCCAGGGTCGGGTACCGTTTTTTCATGGCCGCGATCAGCGCAACCGAGTCCTTGGCCTTGGCGGTTTCTTCGTCGAAGGCCCGGATGTAGTCGGCGGTAAACTGCACGGCCGCCAGCGACCGGGTGCTCTCGCCCAGGTAATGGCCGGGCACCAAAGTCTGCGGCTTGAGCGTCTCGATGGACTGCAGCGTCGCCAGCCAATCGGCATGGGACTGTGGGGTTTGGGTGTCGGCCATCCACACATGGATGTTCTGCGCCACCACCACGCCGCCCACCACCGCCTTGATAGACGGGATCCACACGAAGCTGCGATCCGGTTGCTTGCCCTGGAGGCCGATCACCTGCAGTTTCTGCCCCTCAAGCATCAGGCTGTCGCCCTCGAGCACCTGCGGCACGATGGTTTTGGCCGGCACATCTGCTCCCATTTTCGGCCCCCAGAAGGCCAGCTTTGCGTCGACCGTCTGCGTGATGTGATCGACAGTCGGCTGCGACGCCAGCACCCGGGCTTTTGGAAACGCGGCGGTGAGGGTGTCGAGGCCAAAGTAGTAATCGGGATCACCGTGGCTGATGTAGATCGTGGTCAGTTGCTTGCCGCTGGCGCGAATTTTCTGCACCACTTGTTCGGCCTGGGATTTGCCGAATTGCGCGTCCACCAAAACCGCGTCTTTCTCGCCGCTGACGAGCACCGAACTGACCGGAAAAATAGCCTCGGTACCCGGGTTGTAGACGTCCAGCGTAAGGGGCGCCGCGAGGGCGTGGGCTGTCAGGCCGAACGTGACGCTGGCCAGCAGAATTCGTTTGAGGGAAGTGAAACCGATCATGTAGAGCTCCGATGCCGATTGCCGTATTGGGCGAGGCGACAGAGCTTAGTTGCCTGCACTGATACAAAAAATGCGATGCTGCGACACAGTTTGTTTCTAAAATCGGGCAAATCATGGATCGACTTCAAGCAATGCGGGTGTTCGTCTCGGTGGTCGACCTCGGCAGCCAGTCGGCTGCAGCCGATCACCTGGACCTTTCGCGACCGGTGGTCTCGCGTTACCTGGCGGAACTGGAGGATTGGGTCGGCGCGCGGCTGATGCACCGCACCACGCGCAAACTGAGCCTGACGGCGGCGGGCAGCGAGATACTGCCGCGCTGTCGGCAAATGCTCGAGCTGTCCAGCGACATGCAGGCGGCGGTCACCGAGCCTGACGAGGCGCCGCGCGGCTTGCTGCGCATCAGCGTCAGCACCTCGTTCGGCCAGGCGCAGCTGGCGGACGCCATGGCGGCGTTCGTCAGGCGCTACCCCGGCGTCAGCATCGACCTGCAGATGCTCGATCGCACGGTCAACCTGGTGGACGAGCGCATCGACCTGGCCATCCGCACCAGCAACGACCTGGACCCGAACCTGATCGCGCGGCGGCTGACAGTGTGCCGTTCAGTCATCTGCGCCTCCCCGGCGTATCTGCACGAGCACCCGGCGCCAAAACGGGTCGAGGACTTGAGCGAACACAATTGCCTGACCCACTCCTACTTCGGCAAAAGCCTCTGGCACTTCGAGCAGGACGGCGAGCCGCAGTCGGTGACGGTGCAGGGCAACATCAGCGCCAACGAGACAAGCACCCTGCTGCGCGCCACCCTGGCCGGCGCCGGGGTGGCGATGTTGCCGAGCTACCAGGCGGGCGTGCACATTGTCAGTGGCGATTTGATCCGCTTGCTACCCCAAGCCGAACCGCGGCAGATGAACATCTACGCGGTGTACGCGTCCCGCAAGCACATGCCGACGACGTTGCGCTGCATGCTGGATTTCCTGGTGCTGCGGTTTCCGCAAGAGCCGGTGTGGGATGTCGAGCTGGATCGACTGTAGGGGCTGGCGGGGGCTTGGGGGCGGTTGGCGGGTTTTTGATCGGAGGATCTTTTGATTTTCAGCTGTGGGTGGCGCTCTTTGGAAGATCAATAGCAAATACAAGATCAAAAGATCGCAGCCTTCGGCAGCGCCTACTATGCTCAACGTAGTACCCCCGGGTATTCGTTCAGAGGTGAGCGCCATGAACATCAAAACAAGAAGATACCTCGCCATTTTCGTCACCTGCGCAGCAACGCTGGCACTTTATGGCACCGCTGCGTGGCGGGTCGAACAGCTGCGGCAACTGCCCCGCGATTTTGCGAGCTGCAACTTCGAGCGCTGCATTCCCCACAACGCCACCCTCAACGCCCTTCGCTGACGAAAGGCGTCAGGTTTCGTTGTCCTGATCGGCCTTTAAACGGTCGCGAAACGCCTTGGGCGAAATACCCACCCGGCGTCGAAACAGCCGGGTGAAATTGGTTGGATCGGAAAACCCCAACACGTCGGACATCTCGTAGATCGTCATGCTGGTATAGGTCAACAGGCGCTTGGCTTCGAGCAGTTGGCGCTCGTGCATGATCTGCAGCGCCGGTTGCCCCGCCAGCTCCCGGCAGGTGCCGTTGAGGTGGGAAACAGAGATGCCCAGCCGATGCGCCAGGTCTTCAACCTTGACATGCTGGCGATAGGTTTCTTCCACCAGCTGAATGAAGCCGTTGAGGTACTCGCGCGCCCGCTGCGGACGCTGACTGGCAGACCGTCGCTGCAGAGCCTGGCGGCTGGCCCACACCATGATCACGCTGACCAGCGAATGCATAAGCATTTCCCGCGCCGGTTGATGACCGGTGTACTCGTCCTGCAGCGCGGTAAACAGGCTGTTTAGATATTCACTGTCCTTGCCCGCCGGGTAACTCTCGGCCTGGCCCAGGGCATTCATCGAACTGCCCAGCTGCGCCTGCAGGTGCGCGACCAGCGGCGCAGCCAGCGTGACGATAAACCCTTCGACGTCTTCCGAAAAACGGAAGCCGTGCACGGATAAAGGCGGCAGGATCTGGATCGCCGACTCGGTGAGCAGTGTGCGTTGCCCTTCGATCTCAAGCTCTGCCTGACCTTTGAAGACGAAGAGCAACTGGCACAGATCGGCGTGGCGATGGGGCTTGATTTCCCACTGATGCTCACGGCTGCGTTTGGATATGGTTTCACAATGCAACAGGTCCGGGGTGGGCCAGTCCAGGCTTTCTCCGTAAAGCTTGAACACCGGAATGGAAGGCAGGGCAGGCTTGTTCATAACTTCAATCAGGCCTCGGAGATAGTAGCGGGCGATAATCGCACCGATTGGCAGAATGTACAGGTATCGGCTCAGTTTTCACCTTCAATTGACAGACTCGCAAGTGAAAAATGCAAGCACTCGATCCATAACAATCGTCCACCGGCCCTGGCCGAGTGCAGCTTGCGAGCCATAAAAACAATGAAAACGCTAAAAACCCAAGTCGCCATCATTGGTGCAGGCCCATCCGGATTGCTCCTCGGCCAGCTGCTGCACAACGCTGGAATCGACACCCTCATTCTGGAACGCCAGACCCCGGACTACGTCCTCGGGCGCATCCGTGCCGGGGTGCTTGAACAGGGCATGGTAGAGCTGCTGCGCAAGGCCGGTGCGGGACAACGCATGGATGCCGAAGGACTGATCCACAACGGCTTTGAATTGTCGCTCGACGGTCGCCAGGTGCACATCGATCTGCACGCCCTTACCGGCGGAAAAACCGTGATGATCTACGGCCAGACCGAAGTCACTCGCGACCTGATGGCCGCTCGTCAGATTGCAGGCGCCACGACCCTCTACGGCGTCGAGAACGTCGTTCCCCAGGCAATGAAGACCGCTGAACCCTTCGTCACGTTTGAAAAAGACGGCGAGAGCTATCGACTCGACTGCGACTACATCGCCGGCTGCGACGGCTTCCATGGCGTGGCACGGCAATCGATCCCGGCCGACAGCCTGAAGATTTTCGAACGGGTTTATCCGTTCGGCTGGCTGGGCATCCTTGCCGACACCCCGCCGGTGCACGAAGAACTGGTCTATGCCCGCCATCCACGCGGGTTTGCCCTGTGCAGCATGCGTTCGTCAACCCGCACCCGTTATTACCTGCAGGTGCCCACCGGGGAGACGGTGGAGCAATGGTCCGATCAGCGATTCTGGGAGGAGCTCAAATCCCGTCTGCCAGCGGAATTGGCCGAAACGCTGGTCACCGGGCCGTCCATTGAGAAAAGCATCGCGCCACTGCGCAGTTTTGTGGTCGAGCCGATGCAGTACGGGCGACTGTTCCTGGTCGGCGACGCCGCGCACATCGTCCCACCCACAGGAGCCAAAGGCCTGAACCTGGCGGCCAGCGATGTCAGTACGCTGTTTGATATTCTGCTGAAGGTGTACCGCGAAGACCGCCTCGATCTGTTGGAGAAGTACTCGCAAATTTGCCTGCGACGGGTCTGGAAGGCCGAGCGTTTTTCCTGGTGGATGACGTCGATGCTGCACCGCTTCGACGACCACGACGGTTTCAGCCAGCGCATCGCCGAATCAGAGCTGGCGTACTTCGTCGACTCCGAAGCCGGTCGCAAGACCATTGCAGAAAATTACGTCGGCCTTCCCTACGAGCCTATCGAATAGCCAGCTATCGACTTACACTGGCGAGCATTGCCGCTCGCCTCTTGCCTGCGGATCATCCATTGCCGCAGGTTTTACCGTGACCCACCTCACCCAGCCCGACGCGCCGAAACCGGCGATTCGCAGCGTGCTGATTGCCCTGATGCTGGCGATCTTCCTTGGCGCGCTGGACCAGACCATCGTGGCAGTCTCGATGCCGGCCATCTCCGCACAATTCAAGGATGTCAGCCTGCTGGCCTGGGTGATTTCCGGGTACATGGTGGCCATGACGGTGGCCGTACCGATCTACGGCAAGCTCGGCGACCTGTACGGGCGCCGCAAGTTGATGCTGTTCGGCATGGGGCTGTTTACGCTGGCTTCGCTGTTCTGCGGGATGGCCCAGAGCATGGAGCAGTTGGTCCTGGCGCGAATTCTCCAGGGCATTGGTGCCGGGGGTATGATTTCGGTCAGCCAGGCGATCATCGGCGACATCGTGCCGCCGCGCGAACGCGGTCGCTACCAGGGGTATTTCAGCAGCATGTACGCGGTGGCGAGTGTCGCCGGACCGGTGCTGGGTGGCTACATGACCGAGTACCTGTCGTGGCGCTGGGTGTTCCTGATCAATCTGCCACTGGGAGTGGGCGCCCTGGTGGTCGCCCATCGCACCCTGGTCGGTCTGCCGGTGCCGCAGCGCAAACCGGTGATCGATTACGTCGGCACCGTGCTGATGATTATCGGCCTGACGGCCTTGCTGCTCGGCATTACCGAAGTCGGCCAGGGCCATGCCTGGAACAGCCTCGAAGTCATGGGGCTGCTCACGTGTGCGGTCGTGATACTGGGGCTGTTCGTCTGGCACGAACGCCGGGCGCGGGAACCGTTGCTGCCGATGCACCTGTTTGCCAACCGCAATGCCCTGCTCTGCTGGTGCACGATTTTCTTCACCAGCTTCCAGGCGATCTCGCTGATCGTCCTGATGCCCCTGCGCTTTCAGAGCGTCACCGGTGCAGGCGCCGACAGTGCCGCCCTGCACCTGTTACCGCTGGCCATGGGGCTGCCGATAGGCGCGTATTTTGCCGGTCGTCGCACCTCGGTGACCGGGCGCTACAAACCGATGATCCTGACCGGCGCGGCGCTGATGCCGATATCAATTCTCGGCATGGCGTTCAGCCCTCCCCAGGCGATGATCTGGAGCAGCCTGTTCATGTTGCTCAGTGGTATTGCGGGCGGCATGCAATTCCCGACCTCGCTGGTGGGGACGCAAAATTCGGTAGAACAGAGGGACATCGGCGTGGCCACCAGCACGACTAATTTGTTCCGCTCCCTGGGTGGCGCGGTGGGGGTAGCCTTGATGTCGGCATTGCTGCTGGCGCTGTTGCAGGATTCAAGCTTCGCCCACTTGGGCAGCTCGACGCTGATTGGCGAAGGCGGTTCGGGAAATGTCCTGCTGGACGGTTTGAACGCCGCGCCGGGGGATGCGCAAACTGCCTTGCGGGCAGAGTTGCTGCTGACGTTTCGGCACTTGCTGACGGTCAGTGCGGCGGTGTCACTGCTGGGGTTGGCGGCGGCGATTGCAATGCCGAACATGATGTTGCGGGGCCGCGAGGACAAGGTTCGTTAACGCAAAGATCGCAGCTTGCGCAGGAGCTGCCGAAGGCTGCGATCTTTTGATCTTTTGATTTTATGGGCTGTAATAACCCACAGCCACCAGGAAATGCCCGACCTTTTTCAGGTACGCATGCTTGGCCTCAACCTTGCCAGTCACCGGGTTCTTCCAGCGATATTCGTATTCGCCATAATCCTGTTTGGCAATCAACGCCAGGATCGGCTCGCCCACCGGCTTGCCTTCGGGATCCTTGATCTTGCTGAAGTCGGTGTTGATCAAGCGCAGGTTGGTGCCATGGGCAACGTAACGACCGGTGTCCAGGTCCACCACGAATACATACAGGTCATCCTGCAGGTACCCGCCCTTGAGCGAATTGATCGCGGTCAGGGTGCCTTTCTCATCCTTGGCCAGATCGCCGGCCGCCTTGTTCAGCAACGCCATGGCCTGCTCCGCTGACGCGCGAGGCAGGTAATAGCCCACTGCCAAAATGCGCTGGCCGACACGCTGGTAGAACACGTGCTTGCGCTCGACCTTGCCGTCGGACCAGTTCTGCCAGCGATATTCGGCCTGCTGAATGCCGTTGCCCTCAGGCACTTTCAACGCATCCTTGAAGGCTTTCTGCAAATCCGGCCCGAGCACATCCGACACATCCCGCCCGATCAACGCCGAAGAAGGCCCGCCGCTGGCGAGCATGACGCCCTTGGTGTCGACCACGAACACATAACGGTCCTTGTCGACAAACTCACCCTGGCGACTGAATGCGGCAAACGCCTTGTCGCCATTCTCATGGTAGTAGGCCAAGGCCTTTTCCAGCAGAGCCTTGGCGGCCTGGCTGTCGTCTTTTTCCGTGCCGGCCGCCTGTGCCTGGCCAAGGCCTAACAACAGCAGCCCCCCCAGTAACATCAATTTATGCCAAACCCCCATTGCGCGTTCCTCATTCCTGTTGGTGTTCAAGCAGCGTAGACGAGCACAGCCGCCAAGGAGCGCACGGCGTCCTCAGGGTCGGGCGTTGAGTTGCTTTTGCAGATTCTGGATCTGCGCCTGCAGAGTGTTGATGTTGCGGCTGACCTGAGTGCGGAACGCATCGAATTCGGCAGTATTGCCACTGGCGCTGGCGGGTGGACGATTATCCTGCTGGGCCTTGAGCACGATCATGTCCTGTTCCAGGCGGTCGATGGCCGCGCCTGGATTGCCCTGCTTCTTCAATGCAGCGATATCGGCACCGAGGCTCTTGAGCTGGGCGTCAACCTTGCTGGTATCGGCTGGGGCGCTTTTCAGTGCTGCCAGTTCGCTGCTCAGGGCTTTGACCTGGGCCTGCAACTGAGTGTTGGCGCTCTGCTGTTCAGTGGTTTGCGCGCTCGCCTCGGCCAGGCGTTTGTCGAGCTCGGCGGTTTGCGCCGTCATCTGCGCCAGGCGCTTGTCCAGTTCGGTGGTCTGGCCAACAACGCCCTGCTGCTGCTTGCCTTGATCCAGGAGTTTGCTTTCCAGCTGCCTGATCTGCAGCTTCAACGCTTCGCTGTCACTGGAAACGTTGGTCTGGCTGGCGACCACCTTGCCGGAAATATCCTGCAGGCGCCCTGCCGCTTCCTCGCTGATGCGAGCAAAGCTTTCCTGGGTCGCCACCAGCTGTTGCTCCATCAGCGAAATCTGCTGGAAGCTCCACCAGGCAAGGCCGCCAAAGGCGATGCACAATGCACCGACCAGTGCCCACAGAGGACCGGTGCTCGGGCCTTTGACCTTGACCACCGGGGGCGTGCGCGAGTGCCCGGAATGACGCGCGGCAGGCACAAAATCATCGTCGTCGAGGCTGTCGGCACGCAGGCTCGGTACATCGAAGTCGTCGTTGGCATCGTTACGCATGGACATTGAGTCAACCTTTGTGAACGCGGTGATGGCTTGATGCGGCGCAGTATACCCCCCCACAACCGCATCGATTGACCTTGAACCCCCAACTCGGTTCAGTGACGGGCCCGTCAGCGGATGTCCTGGGCCTTCCACCAGCTGCAGAACTCGTCCAGGGCGGTCCAGAGACTGACCTTTGGATCGTAATCCAGATAATGCCGCGCGCGGCTGATGTCCAGGGTGAAATCCCGGGTCATCACCTGCATTCCCAGGCGCGACAGGGTTGGCTCGGGGCGGCCCGGCCAGAGTTTGCATACGCCTTCATTCAAGGCGGCGGCGCTGTAGGCCAGCCCATAGGAACGGTAGCGGGTGACCTGCGGGACTTCCATCCTGCGCATCACGTAATTGACCACATCCCACAGCGGAACCGGGGTCCCATTGCTGATGTTGTAGGCCTTGCCCAACGCCGAGCCCGTGGCCAGCAAGCTGCTGAGCAAGGCTTCGTTGAGGTTTTGCACGCTGGTGAAATCCACCTTGTTCAAACCGTTGCCGATGATCGACAACCGCCCCTTGCGCTGCATTTTCAGCAGGCGCGGGAAAATACTCATGTCACCGGCGCCGGTCACGAATCGCGGACGCAGGGCGATGGTCTCCAGACCAAATTCCTGGGCGCCAAATACTTTTTGCTCGGCCAGGTACTTGGTCGCGGCGTAGGGGTGCTTGAAGCGCTTGGGCACCTGCTCTTCGGTCAGACCAAAGTGATCGCGGCCGTCAAAATAGATCGAGGGCGAAGACAGGTGCACCAGGCGCCGCACCCGCTGCTTCAGGCAGGCTTCGACCACGTTCTCGGTGACCTGGACATTACCCTGGTGGAAATCTTGATAACGGCCCCACAACCCCACGGCACCGGCGCAATGGACCACAGCGTCGACATCCACGCACAGGTCGCGGGCCAGCAGCGGGTCGCCGAGATCACCCTGGATAAACTCGGCGCCACGGCGCACCAGGTGTTCGACGCTTTCGGCCCGGCGACCATTGACCCGTACGTCCAGGCCCTGCTCCAGGGCGAAACGCGCAAAGCGCCCGCCAATGAAGCCGCTTGCGCCGGTGACCAGAATCTTCATGTAGTGCTCCGATGTGTTTCATTTTGCGTAATGCGTAAGCCTTGACGCTGCCCGTCAGTCCAACGGCACCAGCCATTGCCTGGATGAACGCACCAATTGTTCGGTCAGTAACCCCAGCAACTGCCCGCCATTGCGCCAATGATGCCAGTACAGCGGCACATCGATGGGCTTATCTGGCAACAGCTCGAGCAACACACCGCGTTCCAGCTGCTCGCGCACCTGCAGTTCAGGCACCAGGCCCCAGCCAAGTCCGGCTTCGGTCAGGCGGATAAAACCTTCGGAGGACGGGCACAAATGGTGTTCGAAACCGCCATCGACACCCAGGGAAGCCAGGTA
The DNA here is from genome assembly GCF_020295325.1 of Pseudomonas sp. Y24-6. NCBI lineage: Bacteria > Pseudomonadati > Pseudomonadota > Gammaproteobacteria > Pseudomonadales > Pseudomonadaceae > Pseudomonas > Pseudomonas sp. Y24-6. The sequence continues at coordinate 168,843 of NZ_JACBXG010000005.1, forward strand.
GCGATGCTGCAGGAAATCGTCCGGCCCAAACACCAGCGCCGGGGTCTTCGCCAACTGATCAGCGCGCACCCCGTGCGGGAAATGCCGAGCAATGAACGCGGGACTGGCCAAGGCCCGATAGCGCATCGCCCCCAACAACACGCTGCGCGCGCCCGCCACCGGGCGCTCACTGGCGCAGATACACGCGGCCACTTCGCCGGCGCGCATGCGCTTGAGGCCAACCGTCTGGTCTTCAACCACCAGGTCCAGCAGCAGGTGTTGCTCGGCGCAGAAATCGCTGACGGCGGCGGCCCACCAGGTGGCCAGGCTGTCGGCATTGAGGGCGATGCGCAGACGCTCCGGCAGGCCTTCTTCGTCCAGCGCCGGCACCAGGGTCTGCAAGTCGCGCTCCAGCAGCCGCACCTGCTGCACATGGTTCAGCAGGCGCCGTCCGATCTCGGTAGGTGCCGGCGGCGTGACCCGCACCAGAACCGGCTGGCCGACCCGGGCTTCGAGCAATTTGATGCGCTGGGAAATCGCCGATTGCGACAGACCCAGCACCTGTGCGGCGCGTTCGAAGCCGGCCTGCTCAACCACGGCTGCCAAGGCGGACAGTAATTTATAGTCGAACATCAGTTTTCCTAATGAGCGATCAGCAAGATTGGTTTTTCTTATACCGCTTCCACGGGGAGAATGGCCAGCAAGAACTCTTCGACAAGGATCACCCACATGGCTGGCGAAACTTCATTGGTAACCCTGCTGCGCAGCATGAGCCCGCAACTCAACGCCGGCGAATACGTCTTCTGTACCCTTCACGACAGCCAGCTGCCGGCAGGTCTCGAGTTGATCGGCAGCTTTCGCGAGCAAGAAGGGCTGACGGTGATCCTGGAGCGTCGCCACGCCGAAAAAGCCGGCCTGCACTTTGACTACGTCGCCGCCTGGATCACTCTGAACGTGCATTCGGCGCTGCAGGCCGTCGGCCTGACAGCGGCCTTCGCAACCGCACTGGGGCAGGCCGGAATCAGTTGCAATGTGATCGCAGGTTACTACCACGACCATCTATTCGTCGGCCAGGCCGATGCAGAGCGCGCCATGGCCGTGTTGCGGGACCTGGCAGCTAATGCGGAGTAACCCTCAATGTGGCAAAGCTATGTCAACGGCCTGTTAGTGGCCGCAGGGCTGATCATGGCGATCGGCACCCAGAATGCGTTTGTGCTGGCCCAGAGCCTGCGGCGTGAACACCACCTGCCGGTCGCTGCATTGTGCGTGGTGTGTGATGCATTGCTGGTCGCCGCCGGAGTGTTTGGCCTGGCGACTGTATTGGCGCACAACCCGACCTTGCTCGCGGTAGCCCGTTGGGGTGGCGCAATATTCCTGCTTTGGTATGGCAGCCTGGCGCTGCGCCGGGCCTGTTCAAAACAGAGCCTGCAACAGGGCGAGGGCCAGACCGTGCGTTCGCTGCGGGCGGTCATGCTCAGCGCGTTGGCCGTGACCTTGCTCAACCCGCATGTCTACCTGGACACCGTCCTGCTGATCGGCTCGCTCGGCGCGCAGCAGACCGAACCGGGCGCTTACGTAGTGGGCGCAGCGAGCGCGTCATTGCTGTGGTTTTTCACTCTGGCACTGGGCGCCGCATGGCTGGCGCCGTGGCTGGCCCGGCCGAGTACCTGGCGGATCCTCGACCTGCTGGTGGCGGTGATGATGTTCACGGTAGCGGTGCAACTCATCACCAGCGCCTGATTTATTCCAAAAGGCTCTGGAACCTCTATTCCACACAGTTGTTGCGTGGTTATGCCGCACCCCCGGTGCTATGATCCGGTCCGATGCGCCGCAAAGAGTACAAACTCCCCGGCGCTTGTCTGGCCGCCCGTGATCGGCCTTGCGCTCACCGCAACTGACCTGATTAGGAGAATCATCATGGCTTTCGAATTGCCGCCGCTGCCTTACGCACACGATGCCCTGCAGCCGCACATTTCCAAGGAAACACTGGAATACCACCACGACAAGCACCACAACACCTACGTCGTGAACCTGAACAACCTGGTGCCAGGCACCGAGTTCGAAGGCAAGACCCTGGAGGAAATCGTCAAGTCTTCCTCGGGCGGTATCTTCAACAACGCCGCTCAGGTCTGGAACCACACTTTCTACTGGAACTGCCTGGCGCCAAACGCCGGCGGTCAACCAACCGGCGCCCTGGCTGAAGCCATCAACGCTTCGTTCGGTTCGTTCGACAAGTTCAAGGAAGAGTTCAGCAAGACGTCCATCGGCACCTTCGGTTCCGGTTGGGGCTGGCTGGTGAAAAAGGCTGACGGTTCCCTGGCCCTGGCCAGCACCATCGGTGCCGGCAACCCACTGACCAATGGCGATACCCCGCTGCTGACCTGCGACGTCTGGGAACATGCTTACTACATCGACTACCGCAACGTTCGTCCGAAATACGTCGAAGCGTTCTGGAACCTGGTCAACTGGAAATTCGTGGCTGAGCAGTTCGAAGGCAAAACCTTCACCGCTTAAGATCGACACCCCATAAAAAACCCGGCTTCGGCCGGGTTTTTTTATGGGGGCGCAAAGACCGGTCTAACATCAACCCGAGGAAAAAATCATCCAGCCGCCCTCAAGTTCCAGGGCCCGCCTGACGACACAGTGCTGATCAGCAGAAAACCTCAGGCAACTGTATTTTCGCCAGGCAGCAGGCAAAATCTCCCGCGGATGAATGTCCCTTTGACTGCCATCACGGGATTGCCAATACTCATGGCAACTTGATGCTACCCGCACGGAACAAGGAATAGCCTTTTGAAGCTGGAACTCAAGAACAGCTTGTCGGTGAAGTTGCTCCGGGTCGTGCTCCTGTCGGCATTGATCGTCGGCGTGGTCTTGAGCTGCGCGCAGATCGTCTTCGATGCCTATAAGACACGCCAGGCCGTGGCCAACGATGCCGAGCGCATCCTCGACATGTTTCGTGACCCCTCCACCCAGGCCGTCTACAGCCTGGACCGCGAGATGGGCATGCAGGTCATCGAAGGTCTTTTTCAGGACGACGCCGTGCGCCAGGCCTCCATCGGCCATCCCAACGAGGCGATGCTCGCGCAGAAATCCCGCGACCTGCAGCATTCCGAGAGCCGTTGGCTGACTGACCTGATTCTTGGCAAGGAACGCACCTTCACCACGCAACTGGTGGGACGCGGCCCGTACAGCGAATATTACGGCGACCTGAGTATCACCCTCGACACCGCCACCTATGGCCAGGGGTTTATCGTCAGCTCGGTGATCATCTTCATCTCCGGGGTCCTACGGGCACTGGCCATGGGCCTGGTGTTGTATCTGGTGTATCACTGGCTGCTGACCAAACCACTGTCGCGGATCATCGAGCACCTGACTGAAATCAACCCGGACCGACCCAGCGAACACAAGATTCCCCAGCTCAAGGGGCACGAGAAGAACGAACTGGGTATCTGGATCAACACCGCCAACCAGTTGCTGGAGTCCATCGAGCGCAACACGCATCTGCGCCACGAAGCGGAAAACAGCCTGCTGCGCATGTCGCAGTACGATTTCCTGACCGGCCTGCCAAACCGCCAGCAGCTGCAGCATCAATTGGACAAGATCCTGGTGGACGCCGGCAAGTTGCAGCGCCGGGTGGCGGTGCTGTGCGTGGGCCTCGATGACTTCAAGGGTATCAACGAACAGTTCAGCTACCAGACCGGCGACCAACTGTTGCTGGCCCTTGCCGATCGCCTGCGGGCCCACAGCGGACGCCTTGGCGCACTGGCCCGTCTCGGCGGTGACCAGTTCGCCCTGGTCCAGGCCGACATCGAACAGCCCTATGAAGCGGCGGAACTGGCCCAGAGCATTCTCGACGATCTCGAAGCCGCGTTTGCTCTTGATCATCAGGAAATTCGCCTGCGCGCGACCATCGGCATCACCCTGTTTCCCGAGGATGGCGACAGCACTGAAAAGCTGCTGCAGAAAGCCGAGCAGACCATGACCCTGGCCAAGACCCGCTCGCGCAACCGCTACCAGTTTTACATCGCCAGCGTCGACACCGAGATGCGCCGCCGTCGCGAGTTGGAAAAAGACCTGCGCGATGCCCTGGCCCGCGACCAGTTCTATCTGGTTTACCAACCCCAGATCAGCTACCGGGAAAACCGCGTGGTGGGTGTCGAGGCGTTGATTCGCTGGCAGCATCCCGAGCACGGGCTGGTCCCGCCAGACCTGTTCATCCCGCTGGCAGAGCAGAACGGCACCATTATCGCCATCGGCGAGTGGGTACTGGATCAAGCCTGCAAGCAACTACGCGACTGGCATGACCAAGGCTTCATCGACCTGCGCATGGCGGTCAACCTGTCCACCGTGCAACTGCACCACGCCGAACTGCCAAGGGTGGTCAACAACCTGCTGCAGATGTATCGCCTGCCACCGCGCAGCCTGGAACTGGAAGTCACGGAAACCGGCCTGATGGAAGACATCAGCACCGCCGCCCAGCACCTGCTGAGCCTGCGTCGCTCCGGCGCCTTGATTGCGATCGATGACTTCGGTACCGGGTACTCGTCGCTCAGTTACCTCAAGAGCCTGCCGCTGGACAAGATCAAGATCGACAAGAGCTTCGTCCAGGACCTGCTGGACGATGACGACGATGCCACGATCGTCCGGGCGATCATCCAGCTGGGCAAAAGCCTGGGCATGCAGGTGATTGCCGAGGGCGTGGAAACGGCAGAGCAGGAGGCCTACATCATCTCCGAGGGTTGCCACGAGGGGCAGGGCTATTTCTACAGCAAGCCATTGCCGGCGCGAGAGTTGAGCGCCTACCTCAAGCAGGCGCAGCGCAGCAATGCTGTGATCCTATAGGTGGGTGAACAAGAAATATTTACAGCCACAACCCTTTACAGATAATGCGAAAGATTTGCATTATGTCGCAGTTTTGCGCGCTTGCTGCGCCATTCCACCCCCTTCTCGAAGCAGGATGTTCGCCATGATTCGTATGCCTCTGGCTACCGCCAGTCTGTTGGCCATCGCTATTTCCCTCGCCGGTTGTGGCGAAGGCAAAGACAAAGCTGCCGCTCCAGCGCCGACTCCAGCCGCCACTACCACAGCCCCGGCCGCTGCGCCGGCGCCTGCTGCTGCCGGCAAGGTCGACGAAGCCGCCGCCAAAGCCGTTGTCGCGCATTACGCCGACATCGTCTTCGCCGTCTACAGCGATGCCGAATCCACCGCGAAAACCCTGCAGAGCGCTGTCGACGCCTTCCTCGCCAAGCCGAACGCCGACACCCTGAAAGCGGCCAAAGCTGCCTGGGTTGCTGCTCGCGTACCTTACCTGCAGAGCGAAGTATTCCGCTTCGGCAACACCATCATCGACGACTGGGAAGGTCAGGTGAACGCCTGGCCACTCGACGAAGGCCTGATCGACTATGTCGACAAGTCCTACGAGCACGCACTGGGCAACCCGGGCGCGACGGCCAACATCATTGCCAACACTGAAGTTCAGGTCGGCGAAGACAAGATCGACGTCAAGGACATCACCCCGGAAAAACTCGCCAGCCTCAATGAGCTGGGCGGTTCCGAGGCCAACGTCGCCACTGGCTACCACGCCATCGAATTCCTGTTGTGGGGCCAGGACCTGAACGGCACCGGCCCTGGCGCTGGCAACCGTCCGGCTTCCGACTACCTCGAAGGCACTGGCGCCACCGGTGGTCACAACGATCGTCGTCGCGCCTACCTCAAGTCCGTGACCCAACTGCTGGTCAGCGACCTGGAAGAAATGGTCGGCAACTGGAAGCCGAACGTGGCCGACAACTACCGCGCGACGCTGGAAGCCGAGCCTGGTGAAACCGGCCTGCGCAAAATGCTGTTCGGCATGGGTTCCCTGTCCCTGGGCGAACTGGCGGGCGAGCGCATGAAGGTTTCCCTGGAAGCCAACTCCCCTGAAGACGAGCACGATTGCTTCAGCGATAACACCCACAACTCGCAGTTCTACGACGCCAAAGGCATCCGTAACGTATACCTGGGCGAATACACCCGCGTCGACGGTACCAAGATGACCGGCGCGAGCCTGTCGTCCCTGGTGGCCAAGGCTGATCCGGCTGCCGACAGCGCGTTGAAAGCTGACCTGGAAGCCACTGAAGCCAAGATGCAGGTCATTGTCGACCACGCCAACAAGGGTGAGCACTACGACCAGTTGATCGCGGCCGGCAACACCGCCGGCAACCAGATCGTTCGCGACGCCATTGCTTCGCTGGTCAAGCAGACCGGTTCGATCGAAGCCGCTGCTGGCAAGCTGGGCATCAGCGACCTGAACCCGGACAACGCTGATCACGAGTTCTGATCAACGCTGGCTGGATCAAAAGGCGACCTTTAGGGTCGCCTTTTTTGTTTTCGCTTCATGTTGTGCGCCAGTCCATAAAAGATCGCAGCCTTCGGCAGCTCCTGCATGGATCGGCGTACACCCGCAGGAGCTGCCGAAGGCTGCGATCTTTTCCTGCGTCACATCAACCAAACGATAATTCCTCTTATTCAATCTTCACCGCCCTGTTAGACTTTGCGCCCGTGTTTTGCTCGTTCTGCAGGATGTCTGATGCTCTCGCTGCCTCTTCGCTTATCCGCACTGTTTCTGGCCCTGTGCCTGAGTGCCTGCGATGACGCCCCGCGTTTTACCAAGGCCGAACCCGGTGAAGCCCGTTCCGGTGGCAGCGCGACTGTGCGCAAGACAGATCAGAATGCCTTTTCCCTGCCCTCCGCCAACCTTGCGCCCTCACGGCGCGTGGACTTCAGCGTCGGCAACAGCTTCTTCCGCAACCCCTGGGTGATCGCCCCTTCGACCACCACCGCACGCGACGGCTTGGGGCCTCTGTTCAACACTAACGCCTGCCAGAACTGCCACATCAAGGACGGTCGCGGCCACCCGCCCACGCCGGGTGCGGCCAACGCCGTGTCAATGTTGGTGCGCCTGTCGATCCCGGATGCGCCGGCTTATGCCAAGGTCATTGAGCAGCTCGGCGTGGTCCCGGAGCCCGTCTACGGCGGTCAATTGCAGGACATGTCAGTACCGGGCGTGGTTCCTGAAGGCAAGGTGCGAGTCGATTACACCCCAGTGCCTGTGCGTTTCAAGGACGGCACTGAAATCGAGCTGCGCAAACCCAGCTTGCAGATCAGCCAGCTCGGCTACGGCCCGATGCACCCCGACACGCGTTTCTCGGCACGGGTCGCTCCGCCGATGATCGGCTTGGGTCTGCTCGAAGCCATCCCTGAAGCCGCCATCCTGGCCAACGCCCAAGCGCAGGCCAAGGAGAACCGGGGCATCAGCGGACAGCCCAATTGGGTCTGGGACGACGTGCAGCAAAAAGCCGTTCTGGGTCGATTTGGCTGGAAAGCCGGGCAACCGAATCTGAATCAGCAGAACGTCCACGCGTTTTCCGGTGACATGGGCCTCACAACCAGCCTAAGGCCCATCGATGACTGCACCGACGCGCAAACCGCGTGCAGGCAGGCGCCCAACGGTAATGGCCCCGATGGCGAGCCGGAAGTCAGCGACAACATCCTGCGCCTGGTGCTGTTCTACAGCCGCAACCTGGCTGTCCCAGCCCGTCGCGATGTCAGCGCGCCGGAGGTGCTGGCGGGCAAGAGCCTGTTTTTCCAGGCCGGGTGCCAGTCCTGCCACACCCCCAAATACACCACCGCAGCGACGGCCGCAGAACCTGAACTGGCCAATCAGGTGATCCGCCCCTACAGCGACCTGCTGCTACATGACATGGGCGAAGGCCTTGCCGACAACCGTACCGAATTCCAGGCCAGTGGCCGCCAATGGCGCACCCCGCCGTTGTGGGGCATCGGCCTCACGCAGGCGGTCAGTGGCCATACCCAGTTTTTGCATGACGGCCGCGCCCGCAGTCTGCTCGAAGCCGTGCTCTGGCATGGCGGCGAAGCCAAGGCGGCGCAGCAACAGGTGTTGTCTTTCAACGCCGAGCAGCGCGCTGCGTTGCTGGCGTTCCTGAATTCCCTTTAATAAGCGTTCACTCAGCGGGAGCCTTACATGTTCCGTCCCAAATTATTGTTCACCAGCCTTGCCGCCCTCGCCCTCGGCGCCTGCTCCCCGCAGGACCCACAGGCCGTCACGTCGGCGGCAATCGCCAAATCGGTGATCCTGCCTACGTATACCCGCTGGGTGGAAGCCGATCGCCAATTGGCTGTCAGTGCCCTCGCCTACTGCGAAGGCAAGGAAAATCTCGACACGGCACGCAAGGACTTCCTGCATGCGCAAAAGGCCTGGGCCGAGTTGCAACCGCTGCTGATCGGCCCCCTGGCCGAGGGCAATCGTGCCTGGTCCGTGCAGTTCTGGCCGGACAAGAAAAACCTGGTCGGTCGTCAGGTCGAGCAACTGGTCACCGCGCAGCCGCAGATCGACGCTGCTACCCTCGCCAAATCGAGTGTTGTGGTGCAAGGACTGTCGGCCTACGAATACATCCTGTTCGACAGCAAGCCTGACGTTGCCAACGATGCGCAGAAAGCCAAATACTGCCCATTGCTCAAGGCGATCGGCGAACATCAGAAACTGCTGGCCGAAGACATTCTCAAAAGCTGGAACAACACCGACGGCATGCTCGCGCAGATGAGCAAGTTCCCCAACCAGCGCTACGCCGACTCCCATGAGGCCATCGCCGATCTGCTGCGAGTACAGGTGACCGCCCTCGACAGCCTGAAGAAAAAACTCGGCACGCCGATGGGCCGCCAGAGCAAGGGCGTGCCACAACCGTTCCAGGCCGATGCATGGCGCAGCCATTCCTCCCTGAGCGGCCTGGAAGCCAGCCTTGCCGCCGCCAAGACCGTTTGGGAAGGTGTCGACAACAAAGGCCTGCGCGGCCTGTTGCCGAGCGAGCAGAAGCCCCTGGCCGACAAGATCGACGCCGCTTACGCTGCATCCCTGAAACTGTTCGCCAGCAATCAGCGCACGTTGGCCGAAATGCTCGGTGACGACGCCGGTCGCCAGCAACTCAACGATATCTATGACAGCCTCAACGTTGTCCATCGCCTGCACGAAGGCGAGCTGGCCAAGGCGCTGGGCATCCAACTGGGCTTCAACGCCAACGACGGTGACTGATGAGGGCGACTGCGATGCTGCGACGTCAGGCTCTGACTTTAGGTAGCTTGCTGCTGGGAGCAGTGACACTGGGCGGCTGGACGCTGTTCAAGCAAAAGGACAAGAGCCCTCTGCTGCTCTCGGCGCGGGACGACACCGATGGCAAGCACTATGCGGTCGGGTATCGTCTGGACGGCACTCAGGTGTTCGCCACGCAGGTTGGCCAGCGTTGCCATGACATCATCAATCATCCAACAGAGCCGATGGCCTTGTTCGTGGCCCGTCGCCCAGGTACCGAGAGTTACCTGATCGACCTGCGCGACGGCACTGTGCTGCAAACCGTGACCTCGCTGCCCAACCGGCACTTCTACGGCCACGCAGTGATCCACAGCAGCGGCGAATGGCTGTACGCCACCGAAAACGATACCTCCGATCCCGGTCGAGGCCTGCTCGGGGTGTACCGTTTCGAGGGCCGGCGTCTGGTCCACAGCGGCGAGATCTCCACCCACGGTATCGGTCCGCACCAAGTGTCATGGATGCCCGATGGCGAGACCCTGGTGGTGGCCAACGGCGGCATTCGTACCGAGGCCGAGAGCCGGGTCGAAATGAATCTGAACGCCATGGAGCCGAGCCTGGTGCTGATGAAACGCGACGGGACCCTGCTGAGCAAGGAAACCCTCGCCCAGCAGATGAACAGTGTGCGACACCTGGGCATCGCCAACGACGGCACCATCGTCGCCGGCCAGCAATTCATGGGGCCGTCCCACGAATCCTCGGAGTTGTTGGCGATCAAGCGGCCCGGCCAGCCATTCGTGGCGTTCCCTGTGCCTGAACACCAGTTGCAGGCGATGGGTCATTACACCGCAAGCGTGGCGGTTCACAGTGACTTGCGCCTGGTGGCGCTGACTGCGCCACGGGGCAACCGCTTTTTCATCTGGGACCTGGACAGCGGCGAAGTGCGCCTGGATGCGCCGCTTCCCGATTGCGCCGGGGTCGGTGCGGTGGCTGATGGTTTTGTCGTGACCTCGGGCCAGGGCCGCTGCCGGTACTACGATTGCCGCCAGGCGGACCTGCTGGCAAAACCCCTGGAACTGCCTGCAGGGCTCTGGGATAACCATCTGCACCTGATGACGTAATAGCGCCAAAAGATCGCAGCCTTCGGCACCCCTGCACTGGAATGCGCTCAACCTGCAGGGGCTGCCGAAGGCTGCGATCTTTTCAGGCCAACGCCCGTCGAAAGCCGTCCCCCTGTAAGTTCTATCAGTTGGAATCCCCCCGCCACTCGGAGTAATGTGCCGGTCTGTATGCCCTGATTTTCTCCAAGGAAGTGGAAATATGCTGCGCCGTCGCATGCTGATCATGTTGGGTGTTGTGCTGTTGATCGTGTTGGTCCTGGCCGCCTACAAGGCCTTCTCCATCTACACGATGATCCAAGGCTTCTCTGCGCCAAAGCCGCCGACCAGCGTCGCCGTGGCCACCGCCACCGAGCAGCCCTGGCAAGCCCGCCTGCCTACCGTTGGCACCCTCAAGGCGCTGCAGGGCGTAGACCTGAGCCTGGAAATCGCCGGCACCGTCACCGAGGTGCAGTTTGAGTCTGGACAGAAGGTCAAGGCCGGCCAGCCGATTGTGCAACTCGACAGCGCCGTCGAAAGCGCACTGCTGGAAACCGCCCAGGCTGACCTCGGGCTGGCCCAGGTCGACTACAACCGCGGCAGCCAGCTGGTGGGCAGCCAGGCCATCTCCAAAGGCGAGTTCGACAGGCTCTCTGCCGTGTTCAAGAAGAACAAGGCCACGGTCAATCAGCTCAAGGCTTCACTGGCAAAGAAGCGCATTCTTGCGCCCTTCAGCGGCACCATCGGCATCCGCCAGGTGGACGTTGGCGACTATGTGGCCAGCGGCACGGTGATCGCCACGTTGCAGGATCTCACCAGCCTGTACGTCGATTTTTTCCTGCCTGAGCAATCGGTACCGAAAATCGCGGTGGGCCAGGCGGTGCAGATCGTGGTTTCCGCCTACCCGGCCCAGACGTTCCCCGGCACCATCAGCGCGATCAACCCGAAAGTCGAGAACACCACCCGTAACGTGCAAGTGCGCGCCACCCTGGCCAACCCCGAGGGCAAGCTGCTGCCAGGCATGTTCGCCAGCCTGCAGGTCCTGCTGCCGGATCCGCAGCTGCGCATCGTCGTGCCGGAGAGTGCTATCACCTATACCCTCTACGGCAACTCGCTGTACGTGGTGGCGCAGAAAAAAGCCGAAGACGGCACAGTCGAGAAAGACGACAAGGATCAGCCGATCCTCATCGCCGAACGGCGTTTCATCGAAACCGGCGAGCGCCGCGATGGGCTGGTGATGATTAACAAAGGTGTGCAAAAGGGTGAAAAAGTGGTCACCGCCGGCCAGATCAAACTGGACAACGGCGCACCCATCGCAATCAGCGACGACAAGACTTTAGCCGAGCAGAACAGCCCGCCGCGCGCGGACTGATCAAGGAATCCCCATGGCTTTTACCGACCCGTTCATCCGCCGCCCGGTGCTCGCCACCGTGGTCAGCCTGTTGATTGTGCTGCTGGGCTTCCAGGCCTGGAGCAAACTGCCCCTGCGCCAGTACCCGCAGATGGAAAACGCACTGATCACGGTGACCACCGCCTACCCCGGGGCGAACGCCGAAACTATCCAGGGCTACATCACCCAGCCGATGCAACAAAGCCTGGCCAGCGCCGAAGGCATTGACTACATGACCTCGGTCAGTCGCCAGAACTTCTCGGTCATCTCGATTTATGCGCGCATCGGCGCCAACAGCGACCGCCTGTTCACCGAACTGCTGGCCAAGGCCAACGAGGTCAAGAACCAGCTGCCCCAGGACGCTGAAGACCCGGTGCTGAGCAAGGAGGCCGCCGACGCTTCGGCCTTGATGTACATCAGCTTCTTCAGCACGGAACTGAACAACCCGCAGATCACCGACTACCTGTCGCGGGTGATCCAGCCGAAGCTGGCCACCCTGCCCGGCATGGCCGAAGCCGAGATTCTCGGCAACCAGGTGTTCGCCATGCGCCTGTGGCTGGACCCGGTGAAGCTGGCCGGCTTTGGCCTGACCGCCAGCGACGTGACCAACGCGGTTCGGCAATACAACTTTCTCTCCGCCGCCGGTGAAGTGAAAGGCGAGTATGTAGTCACCAGCATCAACGCCAACACCGAGCTCAAGTCTGCTGAAGCCTTCGCCGCGATTCCGTTGAAGATCGACGGCGACAGCCGCGTGCTGCTCAGCGATGTCGCCCGGGTGGAGATGGGCGCGGAGAACTACGACACCATCAGTTCCTTCGGGGGCACCCCGTCGGTGTACATCGGCATCAAGGCCACGCCGGGCGCCAACCCGCTGGACGTGATCAAGGAAGTACGCAAGATCATGCCGGACCTGGAGGCCCAACTGCCGCCGAACCTCAAGGGTGAGATCGCCTATGATGCGACCTTGTTCATCCAGGCCTCGATTGATGAGGTGGTCAAGACGCTCTTCGAAGCCGTACTCATCGTCATCGTCGTCGTATTCCTGTTCCTGGGTGCGCTGCGCTCGGTGGTGATCCCGGTGGTGACCATCCCGCTGTCGATGATTGGCGTAATGTTCTTCATGCAGATGATGGGTTACTCGATCAACCTGCTGACCCTGCTGGCCATGGTCCTGGCGATCGGCCTGGTGGTGGACGATGCCATCGTGGTGGTGGAAAACATCCACCGATATATCGAGGAAGGCAAGACGCCCATGGATGCCGCCCTTGAGGGCGCCAGGGAAATCGCCATGCCGGTGGTTTCCATGACCATCACCCTGGCGGCGGTCTATGCGCCCATCGGCTTCCTCACCGGACTGACCGGGGCGTTGTTCAAGGAGTTTGCCCTCACACTGGCCGGCGCGGTAGTTATCTCGGGTATCGTCGCGCTGACCCTATCGCCGATGATGTGCGCTTTTTTGCTGCGTCACGATGAAAATCCCAGTGGATTTGCCCGTCGCCTGGACCGGGCTTTCGAAACCATCAAGCGCCGTTATCAGAAAATGTTGCACGGCACCCTGAACACCCGGCCTGTGGTGCTGGTGTTCGCGGTCATCGTGTTGTGCCTGATTCCGGTATTGCTCAAGTTCACCAAGTCCGAGCTGGCCCCCGACGAAGACCAGGGCATTATTTTCATGCTGGCCAACGCGCCGCAGCCGACCAACCTCAATTACCTCAACGCCTACACCGACGAGTTCATCCAGATCTTCAAGGAGTTCCCGGAATACTACTCCTCGTTCCAGATCAATGGTTTCAGCGGCGTGCAATCGGGGATTGGCGGTTTCCTGCTAAAGCCATGGAATGAGCGCAGCCGCACCCAGATGGAAATCCTGCCGGAGGTCCAGGCCAGGCTGGGGAATATTTCCGGCTTGCAGGTGTTCGGCTTCAACCTGCCCTCCCTGCCGGGTACGGGAGAGGGCCTGCCCTTCCAGTTCGTGATCAACTCTGCCAACGACTATGAGTCACTGCTGCAAGTCATGGACAGGGTGAAGAAGCGAGCCATGGAGTCAGGCAAGTTTGCTTTCGTCGACGTCGACCTGGCGTTCGACAAACCTGAAGTGGTGGTGGATATCGATCGGGCAAAAGCGGCGCAGATGGGCGTGTCGATGCAGGACCTGGGTGGCACGCTGGCGACCATGCTCGGCGAAGCGGAGATCAACCGCTTCACCATCGAAGGCCGCAGCTACAAGGTGATCGCCCAGGTCGAGCGTCCCTTCCGCGACAACCCCGACTGGCTGAACAACTACTACGTCAGGAACACCAAGGGTGAGCTCCTGGCCCTGTCGACCCTGATCACCATCACTGACCGCGCGCGTCCGCGGCAACTCAACCAGTTCCAGCAACTCAACTCGGCGATCCTGTCCGGGGTGCCATTGGTGAGCATGGGTGAAGCCCTCGACACCGTGCGCCAGATCGCCTTGGAGGAAGCGCCGGCAGGGTTCTCCGTGGATTACGCCGGCGCCTCAAGGCAATTCATCCAGGAAGGCAGCGCGCTGTGGGTAACCTTTGCCCTGGCCCTGGCGATTATCTTCCTGGTGCTGGCCGCCCAGTTCGAGAGTTTCCGCGATCCGCTGGTGATTCTGGTGACGGTGCCGCTGTCGATTTGCGGGGCGTTGATCCCGCTGTTCCTGGGTTGGTCGAGCATGAACATCTATACCCAGGTGGGGTTGGTGACGCTCATCGGGCTGATCAGCAAGCACGGGATCCTGATCGTCGAATTTGCCAACCAGCTGCGCAAGGAAAAGGGCCTGTCGCCTCGCGAGGCGGTGGAAGAAGCGGCGGCGATTCGCTTGCGACCGGTGCTGATGACCACGGCGGCGATGGTGTTCGGCATGGTGCCGCTGATCATTGCCACGGGCGCGGGCGCGGTGAGCCGGTTCGATATCGGTACGGTGATTGCCACAGGGATGTCGATCGGGACGTTGTTTACGTTGTTTGTGTTGCCATGCGTGTACACATTGCTGGCCAAACCCGACAAAGCCTAAAGTCAAAAGATCGTCCGATCGCGGCCAAAGCCTCCGGCAGCTCCGACAGGTTTACGCGGTCCCCATGTAGGAGCTGCCAAAGGCTGCGATCTTTTGAACGTGCTTACAAAACAAAAGGCCCCGCATACGCGAGGCCTTTTATTTTGGCTTCAATCCAGTCAACTTTGCGGCCTCATTCCCTGTGATAGTCCGAACATGAACAGCAACAAGTCATGGTCAGGCTGGGAGGCCACGCTTGCCTTGGCAACCCGTGGCATTGGACAGTGAGCGTCGCCGCCCACTGAACTGAGGACCTGCGAGCGGGGCTGCTCCCAAGCCGCCACCGCGATTGAAGCAACTGCCAAGGCTCCTATGAGAAACAAACCTCGTGCAATTTCGAGTTTCATCGCTATAAACCCTTGATAGCGCTGCCAAACGCCGTCTCATAAAAATAGACGAGTTTCTGCCAGTCCGCCGAGCTGAACGACGAATGGCGACGCAGTTGCTTCATGTCATGGGCGCCAGCCTGACGAGCGGTCAGGCGCTGCCGGCATTTCTCCAGATCGATCAATGCAATCTCGACCGTAGCCGCCTCGCCTTCTCCGCTGACACGCACGAAAACATGCTTGATGTAGATGCAGCTGTGCTGCCAGCGTCCTTTGTGCATGCGCGCCAGGTTGTCCGCCAGATCCTTCAGGACCCGGTCGTGAACGACCTCGCCATGGCGCTCACGGCCACCGCCGGCATACCAGTGTTCGATTTCCTCAAAGCCATCCAGGGATTTGGTGACCAGCAATGCACGCCACTTGTGAACGGGGTCGCGTTGAGCGCCGCAGAACACCACCTGCGGTACCCGCACGCCGATCTTGTGCAGACCGGTCAGCGCATCCAGCTCGCGCAATACAGTCGGCCGACCGAAGGGGTGCAGCCAGCTGCGGTAGATGTGCCCGGTCTGCCGCTTGGCATACAACAGTTGCCCGTCGCTGCCCCTGACCCGCTGCACGCCGCTTTCACCACCGCGCCGCACATTGGGTTCTTCTACCCATTCACCGCGCTGATTCCAGAAATAGTCGAACCGCTCATCGGCATCGACATCCGCTTCTGGTGCACATTGCACTGCCATCCTGTTACCTCTTGCGTAATACGTAAACTCGCCACATGGCATAGAGCGGTAAAAAATCCAGCCGTTCCTGAATGCGGAAACCGGCTTGCTCAAATTCTTTTTCGACCGTAACAACCGGTAACACAAAACGGTTCTGGTAACCTTCCTGTCCGCGAGTGCTCTCCGAGCGCTTGCGTTTCCAGGCCTTGAAATTGCCGTCCACCCACAGAGAAATAATCACGCTGTCACGGGTGACTCGCTCGAATTCACGCAAAATGGCCAATCGATGCTCGGCCTCACCGATGTGGTGCAGCAGACGCATGCAAAAAATACTGTCGACGGCGTTATCGGGTAAGGCAATGTCGAATGCAGACGTCTGCAAGGGTTGTACCCTTTTCACCACGTCGGCAGGTTGCGCCTGCATAGCGACGTTGAGCATCGATTCGGAGTTGTCGGCTCCGATAATGGCTCGATTGCTCTTCTCAGCCAGCAAGGACCAGAAACGTCCGGCACCACAGGGTAAATCAAGGACCAGTCCGGGCTCGCCCGCCAGCGTCAGCGCTTTACGCGCCAGCTGAATATCCCGCCAATGAGACAGGCGGCGGCCCAAACCGTTCTTATGTTTCTGAAGGTATCTTAAAGCATGTTGATCGTCATACTTTTTGGAAAAATCGAGTTTGATCGGATTGTCCATAGCCAAGTTTCCTAAATGCTGATGAAGACCACCATAGGTAGGGCCGTGTCAGCGTCAGGTCATGACTTTGTGAAAGATTTGTTATGTAAAACCCTGAAGTATTTCAGGGTTTTACATGGCGCGCATAATCTCTATGGGCCAGTGTTGCAGGAAGGGATCAGTCAGCTCACATCCACCGGACGCAGCTCTACCTTAAATCGGCAGCCGTTGGGCTCCATCGTGGTCAGGCTGACGCTCCAGCCCTGGTTCTCGCAGATCCTTTGCACCAGCGAAAGCCCCAGGCCCAGGCCTTCGCCGCGTTTCTCGGCACCCCGCACGAACGGCTCGAACATCGCCTCGCGTTTTTCTTCGGGAATACCGACCCCACTGTCTTCTACAAGGAACCCCGTCGGCGTCAGGGTCAGGCGAATGAACCCCTGTTCGGTGTAATGCAGTGCATTGCGCAACAGGTTGCCCATCACCGCATGCAGGAGGGTGGCGTTGTAGCGGGTGCCGGCCGGATCGCCCGGCACAAACTGCAACTCCAGCCCTTTGTTCTCGATCGGCTCGCGCCAGAGGTTGAGCAAACCGTCGGCCACTTCGCTGAGATTTTGTTGAGGTGCCATGCTGACATCCTCGCGTTGCGCGCGGGCCAATACGAGGAAAGTTTGCACCAGCTCGCGCATTTCTGCGCAGGCGCGGGCGATGCGCTCGACCTGCGCGCGCCCACGCTGGTCGATAGCAGGATTCTCCAGCAACAGTTCGCAGGAACTGGCCAGCACCATCAATGGCGTGCGCAGCTCGTGACTGACGTCACTGGTGAACAACCGCTCCCGAGTCAACGCCTGGCGCAGGCGCCCGAGCGTGGCGTCGAAGGCCACGGCCAGTTCGCCCACTTCATCAGCGGCGTAGTCTGGTGCAAGCGGTGGCGCCATACCCAGCAGCTGGTCGCGATGGCGCACTTGCCGGGCCAGGCGCACTACCGGCGCCATGACCTTGCGCGCCAGCACCCAGCCGAGAAATACCGCCAGCGCCAGGCTCAGGACAAAGCCCACCAGCACCACGGCAAACAGCACCCGCTCGCGTTCTTCGAAATCGCTCTGGTCCTGCAGCAACACGTAGCGCCGGCCGTCGACGACCTCGACCATCGCGTGATACGACAGCTGCTCACGAAACACTTCGTGGAATCCCGGGTCCAGGTGGCGCAGGTCCTTGGGTACATCGAAATCACCCGGGCCGCCGCTGAAATAGAACAGCTGGTCCGGCTCCGGTCGATGGCTCCAATCCGCCACACTGTCCATCAACAGCAGACGCTGCAGGTCACCGCCCAGTCCCGCGGAAATCAGTTTTTCCTCGACCAGGTGCACAGTCGCGACGATGCCCATGGCAAAGGCGCCCGCCACCAGCGCGCTCATCAACGCAAAGGCGATGATGATCCGTTGAGCGAGGCTCTGTCTAAACTCCATCTCGACCCTCGGCCAGGCGATAACCGACACCGTGCACTGTTTGCAACAAGGGTTTGGCGAACGGTTTGTCGATCACCTGGCGCAACTGGTGGACATGACTGCGCAGGCTGTCGCTGTCCGGGCAATCATCACCCCACAGCGCTTCTTCGAGAATTTCGCGGCGCAGCACGTGTGGACTTTTTTGCATCAGCACCGCGAGCAATTTCAGGCCCACCGGGTTGAGTTTGAGCAGGCGCCCTTCACGAGTGACCTCCAGGGTATCGAGGTCATACTGCAAGTCACCGACCTGCAGGGTTCGGCGGCCGCCACCCTGGGCACGGCGCATAACGGCTTCGATGCGTGCTGCCAGCTCGGACAGCGCAAAGGGTTTGACCAGGTAGTCATCAGCGCCGGACTTGAACCCCTGCAGTCGGTCGTCCAGCTGATCGCGCGCGGTCAGCATGATCACCGGGGTGTCGCGGCGCGCGTCTTCGCGTAGCCGTTTGCACAACGTGTAGCCATCGATGCCGGGCAGCATGATGTCGAGCACGATCAAGTCGTAATGCTCGGTGGCGGCCAGGTGCAGACCCGACAAGCCGTCCTGCGCGCAATCCACGGTGTAACCCTTGAGCCCCAGGTAATCGGCCAGATTGGCGAGGATATCGCGGTTGTCTTCAACCAATAGAATTCGCATGGGCACTGCTCCGTACACAGCCGTGTTGGCCCGCGCAGCTTACGGCCAAGCGCGGCCCACGGCTAGGGTTGCTTGCATGGGGTTGGCGTTGACGAGTTTTTCACTGGCGATTCACACCCGTATCACGTCAACGGGCTCAAGCTCTGCGCGCCAGCGCTTTCCAGCACATCTATCGACCAAGGAAACACCATGGTGACCACCTCTGTTCGCCCCGCCTCACGCCCGCTCAACTTCTGGGCGTGCCTGGGGGTACCCGCCGTTGCGGCAATCATCCTGGTGTTGCTCGAACTGACTTCACTGGATATGGATTTGGCCAGGCTGTTTTATGATCCGGTGGCCGGGCAGTTTATCGGGCGCCACAGCTACTTGCTGGAGGACATCCTGCATGACCGCGCCAAGCAAGTGGTCATAGGCTTTTCGGTGTTCGCCATACTGGGCTTCACCGGGGCGTTTTTCATCGACAGGCTCAAACCATTCAAGCGCGAGCTGGGTTGCCTGGTCCTGTCACTGGCGCTGGCCACTTCCTTTGTTACGCCCATGAAAGCGGTCACGGCCGTGCAGTGCCCCTGGAGCCTCGAACAATTCGGCGGGCATGAGACCTACAGTGAATTGCTCAGCCCGCGGCCCGCCACCGACAAACCTGGCCGGTGCTGGCCGGGAGGGCATGCGGCCACCGGCTTTACCTTGTTCGCCTTGTTCTTCGCCCTGCGTGATCGTCGCCCGCGCCTGGCGCGGCAGGCGTTCGTATTCGCCTTTGCCCTGGGCACGGTGTTTTCGGTGAGCCGGATGATGCAAGGCGCACACTTCTTTTCCCATAACGTGTGGACCGCAATTTTCTGCTGGCTGATATGTCTTGGGGCTTATTACTACATTCTGTATCGGCCGGGTTCGGAGGTTGAAGCTGCTGGCAAAGCCGAAGCGGTCGGCGCCTGACGGAAGATCAAAAGATCGCAGCCTTCGGCAGCTCCTACAGGGTGATCGCGTATTCTGTAGGAATTGCCGAAGGCTCGGGCCGCGATCGGACGATCTTTTGACTCTGATGTTTGTAACAGCCAATAAAAAACCCCGCCTGCTTCACGCAGGCGGGGTTTTTATGAAGGGGTAAGGCTGGCTTACATCATGCCGCCCATACCGCCCATGCCGCCCATGTCTGGCATACCGCCGCCAGCTGGAGCGTCGTCCTTGATCTCGGCGATCATGGCTTCGGTGGTGATCATCAGGCTGGCGATGGAAGCCGCTGCCTGAAGAGCCGAACGAGTCACTTTAGCCGGGTCAAGGATACCCATTTCGATCATGTCGCCGTATTCGCCGGTAGCAGCGTTGTAACCGTAGTTACCCGAACCCTGCTTGACCTTGTCGACTACTACGCTTGGCTCGTCGCCGGAGTTGGCAACGATCTGGCGCAGTGGCGCTTCAACAGCGCGACGCAGCAACTGGATACCAACGTCTTGATCGGCGTTGTCGCCTTTCAATTCGGAGATAGCCTGCAGAGCGCGAACCAGTGCCACGCCGCCGCCAGGTACCACGCCTTCTTCAACGGCTGCACGGGTAGCGTGCAGGGCGTCTTCAACGCGGGCTTTCTTCTCTTTCATTTCAACTTCGGAACCAGCGCCAACCTTGATCACTGCAACGCCGCCGGACAGCTTGGCCAGACGCTCTTGCAGTTTTTCACGGTCGTAGTCGGACGAAGTGTCAGCCACTTGCTGACGGATCTGCAGGACGCGAGCCTGGATATCAGCCTCAACGCCGGCACCGTCGATCACGGTGGTATTTTCTTTCGACAGGATCACGCGCTTGGCATTACCCAGGTGTTCCAGGGTAGTGCTTTCCAGGCTCAGACCGATCTCTTCGGAGATTACGGTACCGCCAGTCAGAACAGCGATGTCCTGCAGCATGGCCTTGCGACGGTCGCCGAAGCCTGGAGCCTTGACGGCTGCGACTTTAACGATGCCACGCATGTTGTTCACAACCAGAGTCGCCAGGGCTTCGCCTTCAACGTCTTCAGCAACGATCAGCAGTGGACGGCCGGCTTTTGCAACGGCTTCCAGTACTGGCAACATTTCGCGGATGTTGGAGATTTTTTTGTCGACCAGCAGGATCAGCGGACCGTCGAGCTCGGCAGTCATGGTTTCTGGCTTGTTGACGAAGTACGGAGACAGGTAACCACGGTCGAACTGCATGCCTTCAACAACCGACAGTTCGTTTTCCAGGCCCGAGCCTTCTTCAACGGTGATCACGCCTTCTTTACCGACTTTTTCCATGGCTTCGGCAATGATGTCGCCGATGGAGCTGTCGGAGTTGGCCGAGATGGTGCCGACCTGAGCGATGGCCTTGGTGTCAGCGCAAGGCTTGGACAGGGCTTTTAGCTCTTTGACGATAGCGATGGTCGCTTTGTCGATGCCGCGCTTGAGGTCCATCGGGTTCATGCCGGCAGCGACGGCTTTCAGGCCTTCGTTGACGATCGATTGAGCCAGAACGGTAGCGGTGGTGGTGCCGTCGCCTGCGTCATCGTTGGCACGGGAGGCAACGTCTTTGACCAGCTGCGCGCCCATGTTTTCGAAGCGATCTTTCAGCTCGATTTCTTTGGCTACGGAAACGCCGTCCTTGGTGATGGTCGGAGCGCCGAAGCTCTTCTCGATGATCACGTTACGGCCTTTAGGGCCCAGGGTCGCTTTTACTGCGTCAGCCAGGACGTTGACACCGGCGAGCATTTTCTTGCGGGCGGAATCGCCGAATTTAACTTCTTTAGCAGCCATGATCGATATTCCTTAAATACTTTGTAGTAGCGGGAAAATGAGCGGGGTATCAGCCTTCGATAACAGCGAGAATCTCGTTCTCAGCCATTACCAGCAGGTCTTCGCCGTCAACTTTCACAGTGTTGCTGCCGGAGTAAGGGCCGAACACAACCTTGTCACCCACTTTCACGGCCAGCGCACGCACTTCACCGTTGTCCAGCACGCGGCCGGTACCGACAGCGAGGATCTCGCCGCTGTTGGCTTTTTCAGCAGCCGAACCTGGCAGGACGATACCGCCAGCGGTTTTCTTTTCTTCTTCGCTGCGACGGATGACGACGCGGTCATGCAGAGGACGAAGCTTCATTGTCGATCTCTCCTAATTGTGGTTTTCATCGGCCGGTGTAGTCCCGGCGGGTTTAACAAATCCGGCGGTGCCGGGTGCGTCTCGACGAGCGTGACGCGGAAGTCTGTCTGGCGTGATCGCCAGAAACCTTGCGGTGACCGTTACATAAGGGCGCATCAGCTTATTACAAGGGCGGGCATTGAAAATTTTTTAGCTGGAGCCTGCAAATGCGCACGGCACCCGAGGGTGCCGTGTCGATGGAAGGTGTTACTTGGAATCGCGGTGTTCGAACTCGCCTTCGATCACATCGGGCTCACGACCCAGCGGTTGTCGTGGAGCGGGGCCGCCCCGGGGCTGCAGGTCGTCGGCAAATGCGCGCTGACGGATCGCCGCTTCTTCGGCGCGCTGGCGCATCTTGTTGGCCAGCAGTCGACGGGAGATCGGCAGCAGCATGATCAGGCCCAGGACGTCGGTGACGAAACCCGGCAGGATCAACAGACCACCGGCCAGAGCCAACATCAGGCCCTCAAGCATGGTCTGGGCAGGCAGTTCGCCGCGGTTCAGACTCTCACGAGCACGCAACGCAGTGGCCAGCCCGGCGATACGCAGCACGAACACGCCGAGCATCGAGCCGAGAATCACCAGGAGCAGGGCAGGGAAAAACCCGATCGCCCCACTCACCTTGACGAATACGAACAGCTCCAACACCGGAAACAGTACAAAGAGCAATAAAAAAGGGCGCATCAAATGGTTCCTCAACGCAAGAATGCCTTGCCAGTAATCCCTAGATGACGTCGCCATTTCGTGAATTCAAGCGCCGGCCACCGGATTTTTTGGCCAATGCTCGGCGTGAGCCAGGAAAACCAAGGCTTCGCGTACTTGTGTCGGCGTATTACACGGCGTTTGGAAAGGTAGCCAGTACAGGCTCTGACCGATCCGCAGGTGCATGCCTTCGGTGTCGATACCCGCCAGCAGGGCCGGCTCGGTTTTCGGCAGGCCGGCCAGTTCGACATAGTGCGCGATGGCTTTGCCGTGATCGGCGTTCATGTGCTCGACCATGCTCGCTTCCGCCTTACCGGCGAAGGGGTTGGCCAGGGTCAGTTGGTCCACCCAGTGGATCGCGCCGAAACCGCCGATGTAGCGATGGCGCACGGGCTTGAGCATCCAGAAGTCGAAATCATGGGCCTGGTGATAATTTTGCGAATCGGGGAAATAGCGGTAATAACGCTCGGCAGCAGCCTCGATGGCTGCAGGGTCCTCGATTTTATCGGCTTCGGCGAGGTAGGTCAGGCGGCCGACGGCCTGCACGTCTTCAGCGCCACGCTCGCCCACGAACAACGAACATTTTGGATCTTTGTGCAAGTTATGGGTGTGCTGGGCGATGCGGCTGATCAGGATCAGCGGCCGCCCCTGCTCGTCCAGGCAATACGGGACGACAGAACCGAACGGAAAACCAGGCATGGCCTTGGAATGGGTCGACAGCACTCCACGGTATTCCTTGAGAAGCAATTCTCGGGCATTCTTGGCCGCTTCAACGCTCAATTTATGACTCCTTATATAGAATCCGTCGTAAAAACGGACGGGCGACTGAGTAAAGGTTTCCAGTCGCCATCGGGCAATTCTCATGTGCAACCCGTCCACGACCGGTGCAGATAAGGGCGGCTCTCTAGAAGGAAGACCTCTCAAACTGCGACCAGGGCATGCGAATGCAACTCACTGACAAAGTAATCATTATCACTGGCGGTTGCCAGGGTTTAGGCCGTTCGATGGCCGAGTATTTCGCAACAAAAGGCGCCAGACTGGCGCTGGTGGACTTGAATCAGGAAAAACTCGACGCTGCGGTTGCCGCATGCAAGACCCAAGGGGTCGAGGCCCGTGCCTATCTGTGCAACGTCGCCAATGAAGAACAGGTGACGCACATGGTCGCCCAGGTAGCCGAGGATTTCGGCGCAATCCATGGCCTGATCAACAACGCCGGCATCCTGCGTGATGGCTTGCTGCTAAAGGTCAAGGACGGCGAAATGAGCAAGATGAGCCTGGCCCAGTGGCAGGCGGTTATCGACGTGAACCTGACCGGCGTGTTCCTGTGTACCCGTGAGGTCGCGGCGAAAATGGTCGAGCTGAACAACAGCGGCGCGATCATTAACATCTCGTCGATTTCCCGCGCTGGCAACGTCGGCCAGACCAACTATTCTGCAGCCAAGGCCGGTGTCGCCGCAGCCACCGTGACCTGGGCCAAGGAACTGGCTCGCTACGGCATCCGCGTGGCGGGCATTGCGCCAGGCTTTATCGAAACCGAGATGACCCTGGGCATGAAGCCTGAAGCGCTGGAGAAAATGACTGCCGGTATTCCGCTCAAGCGCATGGGCAAACCGGACGAGATCGCGCATTCGGCAGCTTATATCTTCGAGAACGACTACTACACCGGGCGGATTCTGGAGATGGATGGCGGGTTGCGCATCTAAAGCAAGATCAAGAGATCGCAGCCTCGCTTCGCTCGACAGCTCCTACAGGGAATGCCCCCTCTCCCGTAGGAGCTGTGTAGGAGCTGTGTAGGAGCTGTCGAGTGAAACGAGGCTGCGATCTTTTAACATGCGACGCCGATCAGCCAATCAGCAGATCAGCAGATCAATCGTCGCTGATGGTAATGTTCGGCATCGCCGGCGAAGCCGCTTCCTGCAGCACAATGCGCGCGCCTACATGGCGAGCCAGTTCCTGATACACCAGCGCAATCGGGCTGTCCGGCTCGGCGATTACCGTCGGCTTGCCACCATCGGCCTGCTCACGGATGGCCATCGCCAGCGGCAACGAGGCCAGCAGTTCAACGCCGTACTGGTTGGCCAGCTTCACCCCCCCGCCTTCACCGAACAGATGCTCGGCATGCCCGCAATTGGAGCAGATGTGCACGGCCATGTTTTCCACTACACCCAGTACCGGAATGTTGACCTTGCGGAACATTTCGACGCCTTTGCGGGCGTCCAGCAGGGCCAGGTCCTGCGGGGTGGTGACGATCACGGCACCCGCCACCGGGACTTTCTGCGCCAGGGTCAACTGGATGTCGCCGGTGCCTGGCGGCATGTCGATGACCAGGTAATCCAGGTCGCCCCAAGCGGTTTGTGTCACCAGCTGCAACAACGCACCGGACACCATCGGGCCGCGCCACACCATGGGTGTGTTGTCGTCGGTGAGGAACGCCATCGACATCACTTCAACGCCATGGGACTCGATCGGCACAAACCATTTCTGATCCTTGACCTTGGGCCGCGTGCCCTCGGCAATACCGAACATGATGCCTTGGCTCGGGCCGTAGATGTCCGCGTCGAGAATACCGACCTTGGCGCCTTCGCGCGCCAGCGCCAGCGCCAGGTTGGCGGCGGTGGTGGACTTGCCGACGCCGCCTTTGCCAGAGGCTACGGCGACAACGTTCTTCACGTTGGCCAGGCCCGGAATCTGCGCCTGGGCCTTGTGGGCGGCGATGACGCTGGTGATATCAACACGGGCGCTGCTCACGCCGTCCAGGTTCTGGATAGCCATTTCCAGCATCTGCGCCCAGCCCGTCTTGAACAGACCGGCGGCGTAACCGAGCTCCAGCTGGACGCTGACCCGATCACCCTGGATGTCGATGTTGCGCACGCACCCGGCGCTGACCGGGTCCTGGTTCAGGTATGGGTCGGTGTATTGGCGAAGGACGGCTTCCACCGCTGCGCGATTGACGGCGCTCATGGGCAACTCCGATAGCAAGACTGGAAAAACAGGCGGGTATCGTACCTGTTCTGATCGTTGCGCGGGATGCCGAGAAAAGATCGTCCGAACGCGGCCCGAGCCTTCGGCAGCGCCTGCGCGCCTGTGGGCGCCGCCGAGGGCGGCGATCTTTTGGCCGCACCACCGATTCAATCATCGGAGGAAACGACCTCACGGGGTGAAAAATCTGCGCCAGCGCTTTATAGTGGCCGACCTCCGTTTCATCAAGTAGCCGAGCCCCATGTCCGAGCCACGCAAGATCCTCGTCACCAGCGCCCTGCCCTATGCCAATGGTTCGATCCATCTTGGCCACATGCTGGAATACATCCAGACTGATATGTGGGTGCGCTTCCAGAAGCACCGCGGCAACCAATGCATCTATGTCTGCGCCGACGACGCCCACGGTTCGGCCATCATGCTGCGCGCGGAAAAGGAAGGCATCACCCCGGAGCAACTGATCGCCAACGTCCAGGCTGAACACAGCGCCGACTTTGCCGAATTCCTGGTGGACTTCGACAACTTCCACTCCACTCACGCCGAAGAAAACCGTGAGCTGTCGAGCCAGATCTACTTGAAGCTGCGCGATGCCGGGCACATTGCCCAGCGCTCGATCACCCAGTATTTCGACCCGGAAAAGAAAATGTTCCTGGCCGATCGCTTCATCAAGGGCACCTGCCCTAAATGCGGCACTGAAGACCAGTACGGCGACAACTGTGAAAAATGCGGCGCGACGTACGCACCGACCGACCTGAAGGATCCGAAGTCGGCGATCTCTGGCGCCACCCCGGTGCTCAAGGATTCCCAGCACTTCTTCTTCAAGCTGCCGGACTTCCAGGACATGCTCCAGGCATGGACCCGCAGCGGTACGCTGCAGGACGCTGTGGCGAACAAGATCGCCGAATGGCTGGATGCAGGCCTGCAACAGTGGGACATTTCGCGCGACGCGCCGTACTTCGGGTTCGAAATCCCGGGTGAGCCAGGCAAGTATTTCTACGTCTGGCTGGACGCGCCAATCGGCTATATGGCCAGCTTCAAGAACCTCTGCGCCCGTCGTCCAGACCTGGACTTCGACGCGTTCTGGGCCAAGGACTCCACCGCCGAGCTGTACCACTTCATCGGCAAGGACATCGTCAACTTCCACGCCCTGTTCTGGCCAGCGATGCTTGAAGGCGCCGGTTTCCGTAAACCGACCGGCATCAACGTGCACGGCTACCTGACCGTCAACGGCCAGAAAATGTCCAAGTCCCGCGGGACCTTCGTCAAGGCCCGGACCTACCTGGACCACTTGTCACCGGAATACCTGCGGTACTACTACGCGGCCAAGCTGGGCCGTGGCGTCGATGACCTGGACCTGAACCTTGAAGACTTCGTGCAGAAGGTCAACTCCGACCTGGTGGGCAAGGTCGTCAACATCGCCAGTCGCTGTGCCGGCTTCATCCATAAAGGCAACGCCGGCGTGCTGGTGGCCGGCAACGCCGCGCCGGAACTGACCGACGCTTTCCTGGCTGCCGCACCGAGCATCGCCGAGGCCTACGAGGCTCGCGACTTTGCCCGCGCCATGCGCGAGATCATGGGCCTGGCGGACCGCGCCAACGCGTGGATCGCCGACAAGGCACCCTGGTCGCTGAACAAACAGGAAGGCAAGCAGGACGAAGTCCAGGCCATCTGCGCCCTGGGCATCAACCTGTTCCGCCAGCTGGTGATCTTCCTCAAGCCGGTACTGCCGTTGCTGGCCGCCGACGCCGAGGCGTTCCTGAACGTCGCGCCGCTGACCTGGAATGACCACGCGACCCTGCTCAGCAACCACCCGTTGAACGAGTTCAAGCCGTTGATGACTCGTATCGACCCGGTAAAAGTGCAAGCCATGACCGACGCCTCGAAAGAAGACCTGACCGCCAGCGCCACCGACACCGGCGAAGTTGCCCAGGTCGGTAACGGCGAGCTGACCAAGGATCCGTTGTCGCCGGAAATCGAGTTCGACGCCTTTGCCGCCGTCGACCTGCGCGTTGCGCTGATTCTCAAGGCCGAAGCCGTGGAAGGTGCCGACAAACTGCTGCGCCTGACCCTGGACATCGGCGATGAGCAGCGCAATGTGTTCTCCGGGATCAAGAGCGCTTATCCTGATCCGTCCAGGCTCAATGGTCGCCTGACCATGATGATCGCCAACCTCAAGCCACGAAAAATGAAGTTCGGTATCTCCGAAGGCATGGTGATGGCAGCGGGCCCAGGCGGTGAAGAGATTTACCTGCTCAGCCCGGACAGCGGCGCCAAGCCAGGTCAGCGCATCAAGTAAGGTTCGATCTGCTCGACCGATCCCACAGTCGTGCCCGGCATGACTGTGGGATTTTCATGTCTGGCCCATAATTACCCTTAGGAGCCTGCAACCCCGGACGATCATGAGCGAAATTATTCTTACGCTTGTCAGCGCAGCCCTGATCAACAATTTCGTGTTGCACTGGCCGCTGGGCGTCGATCCGCTGCTGGGGGCCGAGCGCCGCCAGGTGCATGCACTGGGCATCGCCACGACGAGCCTGATGCTGATCGCCGGCGTGCTCGCTCATGCGCTCCATCGGTGGCTGCTGGTGCCCCTGCAACTGACATCGCTGCAATTGCTGGTCTTCCTCCCGCTGAGCGTGCTGCTGATCAGTCCGGTGTTGAAGTTACTGTCTGCTGCATTGCCCCAGCTCTGCTTTGAACGACTATGGCCGCTGGTACTGGGCAACGCCTCCGTCCTGGGCCTGATGCTGCTCAACGCGCGGGACGATCTGGGTATGCTGCGCGCCACGGCCCTCAGCCTCGGCGCGGGCCTGGGCTTCTGGCTGGTGCTGAGCCTGTTCAGCGACTTGCGCCAACGTACACGTGATAATGATGTCCCCCTGCCCTGGCGCGGCCTGCCGATCGATCTGATAGGCGCCGGGCTGATCGCAGTGGCTTTTCTCGGATTCAGCGGACTGATCAAAACATGAGTCTGATTCAACGCATCGACGCCCTTCTGCCGCAGACCCAATGCGGCAAGTGCGGCCATCCAGGATGCAAACCCTACGCCGAAGGCATCGCCGCCGGCGAGCCGATCAACAAATGCCCGCCCGGGGGCGACGAGACCATCAGTGCGCTCGCCGAGCTGTTGAGGGTTCCGGTGCTGGAGCTGGATATCAGCCGTGGCTCGGCGCCGGCGCAAATCGCCTACATACGCGAAGCCGAGTGCATCGGTTGCACCAAGTGCATCCAGGCCTGCCCTGTCGATGCGATTGTCGGCGCGGCAAAATTGATGCACACCGTGATCATCGATGAGTGCACAGGGTGTGATCTGTGCGTCGCGCCCTGCCCGGTGGATTGCATCGAGATGCGGCCGCTGCCACTGAAAACGGTGGTGCCGGTCGTCGGTGGGCTGGCCGTAAGCCTTGAGGAACACCGCGCACGAGCCGTCAAACGTAACCACGCCCGCGGCCGCTTCGAACAGCGCAATGCGCGTTTGCAGCGCGAAGAACAACAGAGAGTCGCCGAGCGCCTGGCCCGGGCGCAGCAGGCCGTACCCAAGGCTGAGGAGATTGCGCAGGATCCAGTCCGGGCCGCCCTCGAACGGGTTCGCGCGCAGAAGGCCGCAGGCGCTGACGCGGCGTTGAAAAAGGCCAAGATTGAAGTGGCCATGAGCCGCGCCCAACTGAACAAATCACTTAAGGCGTTCGGGCATCCCCCAACCTTCGACCAGCAATCGCAGTTGATCGTACTGCAACAGCAATTCGAAGCCGCCGAGCAGGCCTTGGCGAAACTGGTGCACGCCCATGCCTCCCCTTGAGCCGGTCGATGAGCGCTTGCAACAGGCGATGAAGCTGGTGCTGTTGGCGCTGCTGCCCGGTATGGCAGTGATGTTCTGGCTGAACGGCTGGGGCATGCTGATCAATCTGCTTCTGGCGGGTATTACCGCCCTGGCCACCGAAGCGTTGGTGCTGCAATTGCGCAAGCGCCCGTTGTGGCCAACCTTGCAAGACGGCAGCGCGCTCGTCACGGCGACACTCCTCGCGCTAGCCCTGCCTGCGTATTGCCCTTGGTGGGTGACTGTCAGCGCCGCCCTCTGCGCGATGGCATTCGGCAAGCACCTGTACGGCGGCGTCGGCAGTAATCCCTTCAACCCGGCGATGCTCGGTTTCGCCTTGGTGATGGTGAGTTTCCCGCAACAGCTGACGCATTGGCCGGTGTCCCATGGCATGGACCTGTTGAAGGGCCTGCAGCACGTCTTCGGTTTTGGCGTGGATCAGGCGCCGGACGCCTGGGCCCAAGCCACTGCGCTGGACAGCCTGCGCATCAATAAAAGCCTGACCATGGACGAGCTGTTCACGGCCAATCCGGCGTTCGGCCGCTATGGTGGCCACGGCGTGGAATGGGTCAACCTGGCGTTTCTCGCCGGGGGCGTTTTTTTGCTGCAGCGCCGGGTGTTCACCTGGCATGCGCCGGCCGGGATGCTGTCCAGCCTGTTCGTCATCAGCCTGCTGTGCTGGAACGGCTCGGGCTCCGATTCCAATGGCTCGCCGCTGTTTCACCTGTTGACCGGCGCGAGCATGCTGGGCGCGTTTTTCATCGCCACCGAACCGGTGTCCGGGCCCAGGACCCCGGGTGCGCGCCTGCTGTTCGGCGCGGGCGTGGGGCTGCTGACCTACGTGATTCGCACCTGGGGTGGCTATCCTGATGGGGTGGCGTTTGCCGTGCTGCTGATGAATCTGGGCGTACCCGCGCTGGACCGACTGGTGGCGTCGCGGCAGGAAAGGCTTGCGCCATGAATCGAACCACGAGCATTGCGACCCTGGCGTTACTGGCGGTGCTGGGCACCGGCGTGACCTGGTTCGTCCAGCATACGGCCGCACCGCGTATTGCCGAGCAACAACGCCTGCTCGACAGTCGTCACTTGCTCGACATGCTCGCGCCTGACAGCTATGACAATCAGCCACTGGAGCAACCGCTTAGCCTCGCCGACGTCAAGCTGGCCCATAGCACCCTGCTCGGCGGCTACCGCGCGACGCGATCCGGAAAGGTCATTGCCTTGTTACTGCGCAGCCAGACCCTGGGTTATGCGGGCAGCATTGACTTGATGATCGCCATCGGTCCCGACGGCAGGCTGCTGGCAGTCAAGACCCTCAAGCACTCGGAAACTCAGGGGCTCGGCGCTCATATCGCCGACTCGCCGCAGGGCTGGCTCCAGGTGTTTGCCGGCCGGTCACGCGCCGATCCGGTCGACGCGGGATGGGCGCTGAAAAAGGATCAGGGGCAGTTCGACCAGATTGCCGGCGCAACCATCACCTCACGGGCGGCGATCAATGCCATCCATGACGCGTTACGCTATTTCGACGAACATCGGCAGGCCTTGATTGGAGGTAGTGACGAATGACCAGGTCATCCTTGCCAGGCGCTCTGATGCTGACACCGTTGATCGGTGCCACGTATTCGTGGATGCCCGCGCTGGGCGTATGGCTGATGTCCGTTGTCGTCTTCAGCGCGTTCGGCTTGGCCATGGCGGGGCTGCGCCTGCGGCTGACGCCCGCAAGCCGCCTGGTTGCCGCAGTGATCCTCGCGGCAACGTTCACCAGTTGCCTGCAACTGGCCCTGCAAGCTATGGCCTTGCAGTGGCACCAGCAACTGGGACTTTACTCAGGACTGATTGCCTTGCAATGCGTGGTGCTCGAATACAGTGGATTTCATCAGCGCCCAGTGATTGATCGCCTGCGCCTGGCCGCAATATTTGGCGTACTGATGGTAGGCCTGGGCCTGTTGCGCCAGCTGCTTGGCGACAGCGGGCTGCGCCTGGCCACGCTGGCCCCGGGAGGGTTCATTGTGCTCGGACTGCTGATCGCTGCACGGCAAGCCTGGGCGCGCCCCATCTCATCGAATTGACTCCTGCGAGGAAACGCACTTCACATGAATGCCGCAAAACGTCTGGAAATTTTCCGCAGGCTGCATGAAGACAACCCGGAACCGAAAACCGAGCTTGCCTACTCTTCTGCGTTCGAACTGCTGATCGCGGTAATCCTCTCGGCGCAGTCAACCGACGTAGGCGTCAACAAAGCCACGGCCAGGCTTTACCCGGTCGCCAATACGCCGGCAGCTATTCATGCGCTGGGGATCGAGGGTCTGTCGGAGTACATCAAGACCATCGGCCTGTTCAACAGCAAGGCGAAGAATGTCATCGAGACCTGTCGCCTGTTGGTGGAACGCCATGGCGGTGAAGTGCCGCAAACCCGCGAAGAACTGGAAGCGCTGCCGGGCGTGGGTCGCAAAACAGCCAATGTGGTCCTCAACACCGCATTTCGGCAATTGACCATGGCCGTGGACACTCACATTTTCCGGGTGAGCAACCGAACGGGTATTGCGCCAGGCAAGAACGTGGTGGAGGTCGAGACCAAGTTGATGAAGTTTGTGCCCAAGCAATTCTTGCTGGATTCCCACCACTGGCTGATCCTCCACGGGCGCTATGTGTGCCTGGCCCGCAAGCCGCGGTGTGGCAGTTGCCGCATCGAAGACCTGTGCGAATACAAGCACAAGACTTCGGACGATTGAGTGACTATTAGGTTTCTTTATCAACCGATTGAAAAAATCTTTTTTACCCGCTGGGAGATTATCGATATAAGAGGCGCCAAAGGCATCTTTAGCCTGGAGTTAACCTATGAGCACTGGCAAAGAGCAATTGGACGTCGAAGACGATTTTACTCCCGTGGAGGCTGATGACGCCGAACCGGTGGTGGAAGTGGCAAAGACCAACCTGAGCAAGCGCCGCACCATCGATAATATGTTGGAGGAGCGCCGACTGCAAAAGCAGTTGGCCGATTACGATTTTGACTTGTGAAACCTGAAAGCCTCCCGAAACGGAGGCTTTTTACTGTGTGTGAAGCATGATCAGCGCCTGCGCCTTCACACCAGGCCATTGCGTTGAGCCAACTCGATCAGGTCGACGAGGGAGCGTGCATTGAGTTTAAGCAGCAAGCGGGTTTTGTAAGTGCTGACGGTCTTGTTGCTAAGGAACATGCCGTCGGCAATTTCCTTGTTGGTTTTTCCTCTTGCCAATTGTTGCAAGACCATCATCTCGCGCCCCGACAGCCGATCCACCATATCGGCTTCACTGGCATTGCCCAGACTGGAGCGTACTGTATGCAGCGCCTGATTGGGAAAGTAACTGTAGCCCGACAGCACCGCTTTGATCGCACTTAACAACTCTGTGAGATCCTGTTGTTTGCAGACATACCCGGCAGCGCCCAACTGCATGCAACGCATGGAAAAACGCCCCGGTGCCTGTGATGTCAATATCAGTACTTTCATCGGCATCGCAGAAGATACCAGACGCGCAATGACTTCCAACCCGTCCAACTTCGGTATCCCAATATCCAGAATGACAATGTCCGGCGTATAATCGCGGGCATGTTGCAATGCGTCTACACCATTATCGGTCTCTGCAACGACTTCGTAGCCATGACGTTCCATCAGCAAACGCACCGCAAGACGAATGACGGGGTGATCATCCACGATCAGCACTTTATTCATGGGCAAGTCCAATTTCGCTGTTCGAATTTTTAGAACCAGCACAATAGCCTAGTCGTTTCACCCTTGGCACGGTGCGTCCCCCGCGCGCCTTCACCAAGAGACATACCCTACAAAACATAAGGAAAATTCCTACAAAAATCCTTGAACTGAGCGAACCAGAGTGAGGGTACTGACCGCCAAAATCCGTTTGCCCGGTTTTTTTGTATCGGAATGCGAGATCGGGGATTTATTACAATTCCAGATATTTATGTATTCGGCACGACCTATCAGATCAGCACCCACCATAAAACAAATGAAGTAACCACGATAGAGGCGCAACAGTGAGCAATAATTACCAAACAAAGCCTTAATCGATCATGGTGAAAAGCAGGCACATTAAACCAACAACTTTGGACGCATATCATGGACCGTCCAACACTCACAACTTTCAAACCATCTGCTAAGTAAACATACAATCAAACAAGTAAGAACCATGGGCAGAATCAAGCAAAAACCAACCAACCCCATGTCAATAATTGCGATATTCGCAACCTTATCTGAAGCCTGCCAAGGCGGGACGCCAGTGAACACACGCAAACCAACGCGCACCGCCGATGGCAGGCACGAATCACAAAAAAAAAGGCCTTGTCGATGACAAGGCCTTTCATTCATTGGCTCACAGGGCTCAGAACAGCTTGCGGCCCTTGTTCGCGGCAATGCGCATGCGCAACGCGTTGAGCTTGATAAAGCCCGCTGCGTCCGCCTGGTTGTAGGCTCCGCCGTCTTCTTCGAACGTTGCGATATTGGCATCGAACAAGGATTCGTCAGACTTGCGACCGGTGACGATCACGTTGCCCTTGTACAGCTTCAGGCGCACAACACCATTCACGTGGGCCTGGGATGCGTCGATCATCTGTTGCAGCATCAGACGCTCAGGGCTCCACCAATAACCGGTGTAGATCAGGCTGGCGTATTTAGGCATCAGCTCGTCTTTGAGGTGAGCCACTTCACGGTCCAGGGTGATCGATTCGATCGCCCGGTGGGCGCGCAGCATGATAGTGCCGCCTGGGGTCTCGTAACAGCCACGGGACTTCATGCCCACGTAGCGGTTCTCGACGATGTCCAGACGACCGATGCCGTGTTCGCCACCGATTCGGTTGAGGGTCGCCAGCACGGTGGCCGGGGTCATCTCGACGCCGTCCAGCGCGACGATGTCGCCGTTGCGGTAGGTCAGTTCCAGGTATTGCGCCTTGTCTGGAGCCTTCTCCGGGGAGACGGTCCATTTCCACATGTCTTCTTCGTGCTCGGTCCAGGTGTCTTCCAGCACGCCGCCTTCATAGGAGATGTGCAGCAGGTTGGCATCCATCGAGTACGGGGACTTCTTCTTGCCGTGACGCTCGATCGGAATCGCGTGCTTCTCGGCGTAATCCATCAGTTTTTCACGGGACAGCAGGTCCCACTCGCGCCACGGAGCGATCACTTTCACACCAGGCTTCAAGGCATACGCGCCCAGTTCGAAACGAACCTGGTCGTTACCTTTACCGGTGGCACCGTGGGAAATGGCGTCAGCGCCGGTTTCGTTGGCGATTTCGATCAGGCGCTTGGCGATCAACGGACGAGCGATGGAAGTACCCAGCAGGTACTCGCCTTCGTAAACGGTGTTGGCGCGGAACATCGGGAAAACGAAATCGCGCACGAACTCTTCGCGCAAGTCGTCGATGTAGATCTCTTTGACGCCCATGGCCTGAGCCTTGGCGCGTGCAGGTTCGACCTCTTCGCCCTGACCCAGGTCAGCGGTGAAAGTCACCACTTCACAGTTATAAGTATCCTGCAGCCACTTGAGGATCACCGAAGTGTCCAGGCCGCCGGAATACGCCAGAACGACCTTGTTTACGTCCGCCATGCCATCACTCCACGGGGTTCTACGGAAAGCCGACGAGTCTACCGGTCATGCGCGTTAATTTACAGAGGCGCGACAGCTTATGACGACGAAGCGACAGATTCTGTCGAGAGCGCGACGATGACCCGCCGGTCAGGAAGTTGCAGGCGCGGCACCGGGGCCGTTGGTCTGCGGGGCGACCTGAGGGGTGGCCTTGTCTGCAGCCACGCGCTCCAGACGCACGGCCACCCGCCGGTTCTTCGCCCGGTTGGCGGCGCTGGTATTGGGTGCCAGCGGATACCGCTCGCCGTGGAAACGCAGGGTTACCTGCGATTCCAGGATGCCATTGGCCTTGAAGAATTCCATCACCGCCAGCGCTCGACGACGAGACAGGTCACGGTTGGTCAGGCGGTTGCCGCTGTTGTCGGAGTGCCCATCGAGTTCGATGTGATTGACCGTTGCATCGGCCTTCATGTACTCCAGCATCACTTGTAACTGAGCCTTGGCGCGGGCGTCGAGGTCCAGGCTTTCACCGGGAAAACCGATCTGTGACTGCCTCACCTGCTCAAAATTCTTCGGCAACAGCTTCGCTACGCAGCCTTGGTACTCATTGAACGCCTGACTGAACCTGACAGGTAACAGGCGCACTTCCGACACTCGCCCATCGCCTGACGAATGCCGGATCACCGGGCTGCGGCCGTCGAGCAAGCCGCTGATCAAGCGGCCGGCCTGGACCTGGGAAGTATTAAAAAGCACGTTGCCACTGCCGATATGCACCGAGCCCAGGTTGATGTCGCCACGTCCCGGCTGCCAGGGAGCCGCAGCGGCCAGCAGCGTCGCCGACCCGCCGCCGATCATCGCGTTGTAGGCCGTCAGGCGGAACACCGCCTGCTCGCCCGCGCGGCGGACGAACTCGCCCGCACCGAAGTCAGTGATGGGCTGGGCCAGACGGCATTCGAACTTGTCGCCGGCGACCGTCCACTCGGTGTTCTCCAGGCGGGTCTGGAAAGTCAACGCCATCGCGGGGACGCTGGTAAACACACTGAGCAAGGCTAAATAACGCTGGCGCACGGGAGGCTCCACTGGCTTCGACAACTGAAAGACGGACGCCGACTTGTTTACGGCGTACCTGTTGGATATCGGAAGGTTGTCGCAAAACTTGATAGCGAGTGCCTGGAAGAGTCTTTTCCGGTAGCATTCCCCTCAGTTTGACCCGCCTGGAATCCCCTCATGTCCGACCGCCTGACCCTGCTGCGTCCCGACGACTGGCACATTCATCTTCGCGATGGTGCCGTGTTGACCAATACCGTCGCGGATGTCGCGCGCACCTTTGGCCGCGCCATCATCATGCCCAACCTGGTACCTCCGGTGCGCAATGCGGCTGAAGCCGATGGCTATCGCCAGCGGATCCTCGCCGCGCGCCCATCCGGCAGCCAGTTCGAACCGCTGATGGTGCTGTACCTGACCGACCGCACCCAGCCTGAAGAAATTCGCGAGGCCAAGGCCACTGGATTCGTGCACGCCGCCAAGCTGTATCCGGCCGGTGCCACCACCAACTCGGACTCTGGCGTCACCAGCATCGACAAGATCTTCCCGGCAATCGAGGCCATGGCCGAAGTCGGTATGCCCTTGCTGATCCATGGTGAAGTCACCCGTGGCGATGTCGACGTTTTCGATCGGGAGAAAATCTTCATCGACGAGCACATGCGTCGAGTGGTCGAGCGTTTCCCGACCCTCAAGGTGGTGTTCGAACACATCACCACCAAAGACGCCGTGCAGTTCGTCAACGAGGCCTCCGCCAACGTCGGCGCAACCATCACCGCGCATCACTTGCTGTACAACCGCAATCACATGCTGGTGGGCGGGATTCGGCCGCACTTCTACTGCCTGCCGATCCTCAAGCGCAATACCCACCAGGAAGCCCTGCTCGACGCCGCCACCAGCGGCAGTGCCAAGTTCTTCCTGGGTACCGATTCGGCGCCGCACGCCCAGCACGCTAAAGAAGCCGCCTGCGGTTGTGCCGGTTGCTACACCGCTTACGCGGCAATCGAGATGTACGCCGAGGCATTTGAACAACGCAACGCGCTGGACAAGCTCGAAGCTTTCGCCAGCCTCAACGGCCCGCGCTTTTACGGCCTGCCGGCGAACACCGATCGCATCACCCTGGTCCGCGAGGAGTGGACCGCCCCTACCAGCCTGCCATTTGGCGAGCTGACCGTTATCCCGCTGCGCGCCGGTGAAAAACTGCGCTGGCGCCTGCTGGAGGAACACGCGTGAGTGAAGACCATTACGACGACGAACAGGAAGGTCAAGGCGGCGGTGGTTCACGCCACCCGATGGCTGCCCGCTTCCGTGGGTACCTGCCAGTCGTTGTCGACGTTGAAACCGGTGGTTTCAACTCTGCCACTGACGCCCTGCTGGAAATCGCCGCCACCACGATTGCCATGGATGAAAAAGGCTTCGTGTATCCGGACCATACCTACTTCTTCCGTGTAGAGCCTTTTGAAGGGGCGAACATTGAAGCGGCGGCACTGGAGTTCACCGGTATCAAGCTCGATCACCCGCTGCGCATGGCGGTGAGCGAAGAAGCTGCACTGACTGATATTTTCCGCGGCATCCGCAAGGCACTCAAAGCCAACGGTTGCAAGCGCGCGATCCTGGTCGGCCACAACAGCAGCTTCGACCTGGGCTTCCTCAACGCAGCCGTTGCGCGCCTGGACATGAAACGTAACCCGTTTCATCCGTTCTCCAGCTTCGATACCGCAACCCTCGCCGGTCTCGCCTACGGTCAGACCGTACTGGCCAAGGCTTGCCAGGCCGCCGACATCGATTTTGACGGTCGTGAGGCGCAC
The DNA here is from genome assembly GCF_020295325.1 of Pseudomonas sp. Y24-6. Lineage (NCBI taxonomy): Bacteria > Pseudomonadati > Pseudomonadota > Gammaproteobacteria > Pseudomonadales > Pseudomonadaceae > Pseudomonas > Pseudomonas sp. Y24-6. Next base: position 206,359 of record NZ_JACBXG010000005.1, read on the forward strand.
TCGGCTCGCTACGACACCGAGAAAACCGCTGAGCTGTTCTGCGGCATCGTCAATCGCTGGAAGCAGATGGGCGGCTGGGAAGATTTCAACGACTGACGCAGTCGGTTTATCCCACCCATAAAAAAACCGGCCGCAATGGCCGGTTTTTTTTGCCTCGAATGCACCTTACAGGGCAGCAGCATTCTCGGTCAGGTAAGCAGCAACGCCTTCAGTCGAAGCCGTCATGCCCTTGTCGCCTTTCTTCCAGTTGGCAGGGCAGACTTCGCCGTGCTCTTCGTGGAATTGCAGAGCGTCGACCAGACGGATCAGCTCTTCCATGTTACGGCCCAGCGGCAGGTCATTGATGATCTGCGAACGGACAACGCCTTTGTCGTCGATCAGGAACGCGCCACGGAAAGCCACGCCGCCTTCGGACTCAACGTCGTAGGCCTTGGCGATTTCGTGCTTCATGTCGGCAGCCATGGTGTAGCGAACCTGGCCGATACCGCCATTGTTCACCGGGGTGTTGCGCCATGCGTTGTGAGTGAAGTGCGAGTCGATCGACACTGCGATCACTTCGACGTTGCGTGCCTTGAAGTCAGACATGCGATTGTCCAGAGCGATCAGTTCGGACGGGCAAACGAAAGTGAAGTCCAGCGGGTAGAAGAACACCAGGCCGTATTTGCCTTTGATGGCCGAGGACAGGGTGAAGCTGTCTACGATTTCGCCATTGCCGAGTACGGCCGGTACGGTGAAGTCAGGGGCTTGCTTGCCTACGAGTACGCTCATTGATATCTCCTGGTGTAGAAACGTGAAGTTCCGGGTCGGTGCCAGCCTGCCACCTTCAGGCGACAGCCCTGTGACACGAACCCGCTTCATAAGGACCGGCCATCATACACTGGGTTTTTAACCTGTCCCCAACGGATTTCCCGAGCGCCACAAAATATCGTGGCCGATGATTTCGTTAGTCTGAACCGTTCGTCAGAGACAAGCCCTTATAACGAGATGCTTCCATAAACCACTTTGACAATCATTCTCGTTAACATTAAGATCCACCGCAATTGAGTCACAACCAGCGACGGTTCTCACTTATGTATGTCTGCCTCTGCACTGGCGTCACCGACGGTCAAATCCGCGATGCAATCTATGAAGGTTGCTGCAGCTACAAGGAAGTCCGTCAGGCTACCGGCGTAGCCAGCCAATGCGGTAAATGCGCCTGCCTTGCCAAGGAAGTGGTGCGTGAAACCCTGACCAAGCTGCAAACCGCCCAGGCGGCGATCCCCTTCCCGGTAGAATTTACTGCCGCTTAAATACCCTATTTCAAACAACCGGACTTCATGTCCGGTTTTTTTATGCCTTTAAATCAATTGCTTAGACGCTAGACGCGGAACACAAACATTCTTATTCCGATTAATTTTCACTTAACTTTCAATAACTTAGGTTTGACACTCTTAGTTGAGCGGCTCAAACTCTGCCTTATAGACAGTTAATACAGGGCAGGACCCCATCATGAAAGGCGACATCACAGTCATCCAGCATCTCAACAAGATCCTTGCCAATGAGCTGGTCGCGATCAATCAATATTTTCTGCATGCGCGCATGTACGAAGATTGGGGCCTGAACAAGCTCGGCAAGCATGAGTACAAAGAATCCATCGATGAGATGAAGCACGCCGACAAGCTCATCAAGCGTATTCTGTTCCTGGAAGGCCTGCCGAACGTCCAGGACCTGGGCAAGCTGCAGATCGGCGAACACACCCGGGAAATGCTCGAGTGTGACCTGCGCATCGAACGCACCGGGCATGCCGACCTCAAGGTGGCCATCGCGCATTGCGAAACCGTTGCCGACTTCGGTAGCCGCGAACTGCTTGAAGACATTCTTGAATCCGAAGAAGAACATATCGACTGGCTGGAAACGCAGTTGGGCCTGATCGACAAGATTGGTCTTGAGAACTACCTGCAGTCGCAGATGGGCGAAGAGTAATAGCACTGTAGGAGCTGTCGAGTGCAACGAGGCTGCGATCTTGCCGATGGCAACCTCAAACTCGACCTCGACCTCGACACAGCTTATCAACCGCAATAAAAAGCCCCGCTCCTCTTCCGAGGGCGGGGCTTTTTAGTTGCCGGAAATCACGAGATCGCAGCCTCGTTACACCCGACAGCTCCTACACAGCTCCTACAGCGGAGCCAATCGTTTTCAGGCTTCGGTCTTGGTCGCAGCAGCCGCTTCGACAGCAGCCTTGATCGTGGTCTGCAACGAACCGTCAGCAGCCATCTCGGTCATGATGTCGCTACCGCCGACCAGCTCACCACCGACCCACAGTTGCGGGAAAGTTGGCCAGTTGGCGTATTTTGGCAGGTTGGCGCGAATTTCCGGGTTCTGCAGGATGTCCACGTAAGCGAACTTTTCACCGCACGCCATCACGGCCTGCGCAGCTTTTGCGGAGAAGCCGCACTGCGGGGCATTCGGCGAACCTTTCATGTAAAGCAGAATGGTGTTGTTAGCAATCTGCTCTTTAATCGTTTCGATGATATCCATGGAGCACCTCGGCTGAACTTTCCGACTCAAGGGTCGGCACGGTGGCGCATTGTAACGGAAACCTGAGCGCCATGCTCGGTCTCCCCGACAGACACGATCACGCCGCCGCCACCGTCACTGGCACGCCGTTCAACGCCGCGTTACCTGAAAGTTCGTCGAGCTGGCATTCATCAGTCAGGTCATTGGCGCTCGAGCCAGGCTGGCCACTGGCGATGGTCATCTGCACGCCGGGGCGGGCATGGCCCCAACCGTGAGGCAAGCTGACCACACCTTGCATCATGTCCAGGCTCGCCACCACCTCGACTTCAATCACCCCTACCCGCGAACTCACCCGCACCCGCTGCCCATCGACCAGCCCGCGCTTGCTCAGGTCTTCAGGGTGCATCAGCAACTGATGGCGCGGTTTGCCTTTCACCAGCCGGTGATAGTTATGCATCCAGGAGTTGTTGCTGCGCACATGACGGCGGCCAATCATCAACAGCTCATCGGCAGCCGGCGCCTGCAGGGCAGCGAAACGTGTCAGGTCAGCGAGGATCACCGGCGGCGCCGCCTGAAGTCGCTGGTTGGCGGTTTTCAGGCGCTGCGCCAGATTGGGTTTCAAAGCGCCCAGGTCGACGCCATGGGGGTGATCGAACAAGGTCGCCAATGACAACTTGTACTCGGAAGCGTCGCCATAGGCGCCCATGCGCAGGCCAAGGTCGATCATCTGCGCGGGCGCAATCGTCGGTTTGAGCGCCTTGCCGGTCCTGGCGGCAAAGGCCTGGGCCAGCCCCACGAAAATCTCCCAGTCGTGCAGCGCGCCTTCAGGCTTGGCGAGGATCGCCCGGTTGAAGCGGCTGACGTTACGCACCGCGAACAGGTTGAACGTGGTGTCGTAGTGATCGTTCTCCAGCGCCGAGGTCGACGGCAGAATCAGGTCGGCGTAACGCGTGGTCTCATTGATGTACAGGTCGATACTGACCATGAACTCCAGGCCATCCAGCGCCTGCTCCAGCTGGCGCCCGTTGGGCGTAGACAATACCGGGTTGCCGGCCACGGTAATCAGCGCCCGCACCTGCCCTTCGCCCTCGGTGAGCATTTCCTCGGCCAGCGCCGAGACTGGCAGCTCGCCAGCATATTCCGGCCGCCCGGATACGCGGCTCTGCCACAAATTGAAATGCCCGCCGGAAGTCGACGCCACCAGGTCCACTGCGGGCTCGGTGCACAGCGCCCCACCCACCCGATCAAGGTTGCCGGTGACCAGGTTGATCAATTGCACCAGCCAATGGCACAGCGTGCCGAAGGCCTGGGTCGACACCCCCATGCGTCCGTAGCACACCGCCGTAGGCGCGCGGGCGAAATCACGGGCCAGCTGGCGGATGGACTCGGCCGGCACCGCGCACAGCGGGCTCATGGTCTCGGCCGTGAAAGGCGCAACGGCCGCACGCACTTTGTCCAGGCCATCCACCGGGAGGTGACTGCCCTTGGCCAGGTCCTCAGCGAACAAGGTGTTGAGCAGACCAAACAGTAGCGCGGCATCGCCGCCGGGACGCACGAACAGATGCTGGTCGGCGATCGCCGCCGTTTCACTGCGCCGCGGATCGACCACCACCACTTTACCGCCCCGGGCCTGAATGGCCTTCAAGCGTTTTTCCACGTCCGGCACGGTCATGATGCTGCCGTTGGAGGCCAGGGGATTACCGCCCAGGATCAGCATGAAGTCGGTGTGATCGATATCCGGGATCGGCAGCAGCAAACCGTGGCCGTACATCAGGTGACTGGTCAGGTGATGGGGTAACTGGTCGACCGAGGTCGCGGAAAAGCGGTTACGGGTTTTCAGCAGACCGAGGAAGTAATTGCTGTGGGTCATCAGCCCGTAGTTATGCACGCTGGGGTTACCTTGGTAGACGGCCACCGAATTTTGTCCGTGACGCTCCTGAATCTGCGCCAGGCGCTCGGCCACCAGGCTGAACGCCGCCTCCCACTCGATCGGCTGCCATTCACTGCCCACTCGAAGCATCGGCCGATGCAGGCGATCCGGATCATTCTGGATATCCTGCAGGGCCACCGCCTTGGGGCAGATGTGACCGCGACTGAACGTATCCTGGGCATCACCCTTGATCGAAGTGATTTGCACGCCCGCGCCTTCAACTTCAGTGGTTTCGATGGTGAGGCCGCAGATGGCCTCGCACAGGTGGCACGCACGGTGGTGGAGAGTCTTGGTCATGGCCAGTCTCTGTCTTGTTCTGGGCGGGCAATAGCGACCGCGGGAACAAAACTATGGCGCCTGCCCTGCCTCTTCGCCAGCGACGTTCGTCTTGTGAATCGGCCGCCATCAGGCCAGCCGATGCACACCGGGAATCAGTTCGGCGGTAGCCTGGGGGGGAGTTGCTGCTGGATTTCCTGGACGGTCTCGATCTGCTCATGGGCGACATGCACGCCGGTGAGCTCACCAATCAGGCGCCAGTGTTCGTCCAGGCCGCTGCTGATGGTGGCCATGCGGTCGATCATGCGGCGGCCGGCAGCCTTGGTGACTTCGTCATTGCTGCGCAGCAGCTCGAAGGACATCGAAGTCATGGACGCGGTGAGATGAGTAAGGGAGCGGGCCGTAAGGCCGAGCAGTTCCATGAGTTGCTTTTCTTTCGATTCCATTCCGAAGGGCTTCCTGCGTCGTTCGTGCGTTAGTTATAACCCAGCACTTTGTATTAGCAAAACTTTCAGACCAGAAACAGGCGCGCTGCCGTGGCTGGACGAAAGGTCAGAAATCGACCCTGCCTGCCCGGTTTGATTGCAAAGCCCCGGGGCCGCAGTGTACAAATGGTTCGCTGCTGTCAGGAAACAGGCTTCAAAAGCGCTACTGCGGTTATCCCGTAGCCCCTCCGAATCCCCTAAAAACCGTAGCCCTATTGGTAAGACGCGACATTTAATTATAATATCGCGCCTCCCCCTATTTCGTCGCCCCGTGCGGCTTACGCCGCAGGTCTCGCCCGTTTTTCAGTTAAACAAGGCTTTGAGTATCTGCGGTCTGTTGCAAAAAGGTAGTCAATGATGAGCGCAAGGCACTTTCTCTCCCTGATGGATTGCACGCCCGAAGAGCTGGTCAGCGTGATCCGTCGAGGCGTTGAGCTCAAGGACCTGCGTAACCGCGGCGTACTGTTCGAGCCTCTGAAAAACCGCGTACTCGGGATGATCTTCGAGAAGTCCTCGACGCGCACCCGCATCTCGTTCGAAGCCGGCATGATCCAGCTGGGTGGCCAGGCGATCTTCCTGTCGCCGCGCGACACCCAACTGGGTCGCGGCGAGCCGATCAGTGACTGCGCGATCGTTATGTCGAGCATGCTTGACGCGGTAATGATCCGCACCTTCGCCCACAGCACCCTGACCGAATTCGCCGCCAACTCCCGCGTGCCGGTCATCAATGGCCTGTCCGATGACCTGCACCCGTGCCAGTTGCTGGCCGACATGCAAACCTTCCTCGAGCACCGTGGCTCGATCCAGGGCAAGACCGTGGCCTGGATCGGCGACGGCAATAATATGTGCAACAGCTATATAGAAGCGGCAATCCAGTTCGACTTCCAGTTGCGCATAGCCTGCCCGGAAGGTTACGAGCCCAACCCGGAATTCGTGGCCAAGGCCGGCGATCGGGTGACCATCGTTCGCGACCCGAAAGACGCCGTACGTGGTGCACACCTGGTGAGCACCGACGTCTGGACCTCCATGGGCCAGGAAGAAGAAACCGCCAAGCGTCTCAAGCTATTTGCTCCCTTCCAGGTCAACCGTGCGCTGCTCGACCTGGCCGCTCCGGACGTGCTGTTCATGCACTGTCTGCCTGCCCATCGTGGCGAGGAAATCAGCCTCGACCTGCTCGATGACAAGCGCTCGGTCGCCTGGGATCAGGCCGAAAACCGTCTTCACGCACAAAAGGCCCTGCTCGAATTTCTCGTCGAACCGGCGTACCACCACGCATGAGCCAGCCATTATTGCTAAACCTGCGCAACCTCGCCTGCGGCTATCAAGACCAGCGAGTCGTGCAGAACCTCAACCTGCATTTGAATGCCGGCGATATCGGTTGCCTGCTGGGCTCTTCGGGCTGCGGCAAGACCACCACCCTGCGCGCCATTGCCGGCTTCGAACCGGTGCACGAAGGGGAAATCACCCTGGCGGGTGAGACGATCTCCAGCGCCGGCTTCACCCTCGCGCCGGAGAAACGCCGGATCGGCATGGTGTTCCAGGATTACGCGCTGTTTCCGCATTTGAGCGTCGCCGAAAACATCGCTTTCGGCATTCGCAAGCACCCGCAAAAAGATCGTGTGACCGAAGAGTTGCTGGAACTGGTGAACCTCAAAGGCCTCGGCAAACGCTTTCCGCACGAGCTTTCAGGTGGCCAGCAGCAGCGTGTCGCCCTCGCACGCGCCCTCGCGCCGGAGCCGCAATTGCTGCTGCTCGACGAACCGTTTTCCAACCTTGATGGCGAGTTGCGACGCAAGCTCAGCCATGAGGTGCGCGACATCCTCAAGGCCCGTGGCACCAGCGCGATTCTGGTGACCCACGACCAGGAAGAAGCCTTCGCAGTCAGCGATCATGTAGGGGTATTCAAGGAGGGCCGCCTGGAGCAGTGGGACACGCCTTACAACCTTTACCATGAACCGCTGACGCCTTATGTCGCGAGCTTCATCGGCCAGGGCTATTTCATTCGCGGCAGGCTGGACAGTCCCGAGTCGGTGCAGACCGAACTGGGCGAGTTGCGCGGTAATCGGGCGTATACCTGGCCGGTCGGCGGCGCCGTGGACGTGCTATTGCGTCCCGACGATATCGTTTATGCACCGGACAGCGGCTTGAAAGCGCGGATCGTCGGCAAGTCGTTCCAGGGGGCTTCGACCTTGTATCGGCTGCAATTGCCGACGGGTGCACAGCTGGAGTCGATTTTTCCGAGTCACGCCGATCATCTGGTCGGTGCTGAAGTGGGCATTCGTGTCGCGGCGGAACACCTGGTCCTGTTCCAGGCCTCCGGCAGCACGGCGGCGCAGATTCCGGCAACCGAGACCGGCGTGCGCCGCTACAGCACAGCCAGCTGAGCCGAGCGCAGTTGAACCGGCTCGTTCCCCTGTGGGAGCGAGCCTGCTCGCGATGGACGTTAACGATTACGCGAAGATCCTGACACCCAGCGGCGCACTGCAGTCTTTCGCGAGCAAGCTCGCTCCTACAGGAGCGGTGTCAGGCACGCCCGATATCCGCGAACTTCGCCAGGGTATGTTCGGCCAGTACCGCAGGAGCCAGTTCCACTTCCAGCCCCCTGCGCCCCGCACTGACAAAGATGCTGTCAAACACCTGAGCTGAATTATCGATAAAGGTGCGCAAGCGCTTCTTCTGCCCCAGCGGACTGATCCCCCCCAGCAAATACCCGGTCGAGCGCTGCGCTGCCGCGGGATCTGCCATCTCGACCTTCTTCACCCCCGCAGCGTGCGCCAAGCCCTTCAAGTCGAGACTTCCGACGACCGGCACCACCGCCACCAACAGTTCGCCTTTTTCACTGGCCGCCAGCAATGTCTTGAACACCTGTGCCGGATCAAGGCCGAGCTTCTCCGCGGCCTCCAAGCCATAAGAAGCGGCCTTGGGATCATGTTCGTAACTGTGCACACGATGTTCGGCTCGAACTTTTTTCAACAAATCCAATGCGGGGGTCATGTCAGCTCCAGACTGGGCGGCGGTGGAAAAATCCACTGGCGGATTCTAGGTCATTGCCCCCTAAAAGGCTCTATAGCGCCACTGTTTCATCGGTGCGCAGCAGCGGTTTACCACTCGTCCGCATTCCTCCTGCCTGGTGAACAATAGGATCATTCACATGACTAATAGTTGAAATATGACTGATGGTTCACTTTCGACCTTTGACAGCAGTGTTTCTTGTCTATATTTTTTCGAATACGAATACATTACAAATCGTCCTTCGCTGCACCCAGACAAAAACAACAACGAGGTTTTCAATGACAACTGCTTTACAACAACCGCCGCTATCGAGCCAGTGCATGGCCGAGTTCCTGGGCACTGCCCTGCTTATCTTTTTCGGCACCGGTTGTGTGGCTGCGCTCAAGGTCGCGGGTGCCAGCTTCGGCTTGTGGGAAATCAGCATCATCTGGGGTGTCGGCGTGAGCATGGCGATCTACATGACCGCCGGCGTTTCCGGGGCCCACCTCAACCCCGCCGTCAGCATCGCGCTGTGCATCTTTACCGACTTTGAAAAGCGCAAACTGCCCTTTTACATCCTCGCCCAGGTCGCCGGTGCCTTCTGTGGCGCCTTGTTGGTTTACACGCTCTACAGCAACCTGTTCTTCGATTACGAACAAACCCACCAAATGGTTCGCGGCACCCAGGCAAGCCTGGAACTGGCCTCGGTGTTCTCGACCTTCCCGCATCCGGCCCTGTCCACGGCCCAGGCGTTTCTGGTTGAAGTCATCATCACCGCCATCCTGATGGGCGTCATCATGTCCCTCACCGACGACAACAATGGCTTGCCCAAAGGCCCATTGGCGCCCCTGCTCATCGGCTTGCTGATTGCGGTGATCGGCAGTTCCATGGGTCCGCTGACCGGTTTTGCGATGAACCCGGCCCGGGACTTCGGTCCGAAACTGATGACTTTTTTCACCGGCTGGGGTGAAATTTCCCTGACCGGAGGGCGTGATATCCCCTACTTCCTCATTCCGATTTTTGCACCGATTGTCGGTGCGTGCCTCGGCGCTGCCGCCTATCGCGGGCTGATTGCCCGTCATCTGCCCAGCGCCGCGCCCGAGACCACGGATGCAGTACCGGCCATTGACGGCAAACCGCGCACTTCTTGATACCGTAGGCGCGTGATCCTGCCAATCTGGTCCCGCGCCTGACTCCACTCCCTTCTATTCGTCCCAAGGCAATCGACATGACCGACATTCAGAATAAGAACTACATCATTGCCCTTGATCAGGGCACGACCAGCTCACGCGCGATCATTTTCGACCGTGATGCAAATGTGGTGTGCACCGCCCAGCGCGAATTCGTGCAGCATTATCCGCAAGCCGGTTGGGTCGAGCATGACCCGATGGAAATCTTCGCCACCCAGAGCGCCGTGATGGTCGAAGCCCTGGCGCAAGCCGGCCTGCACCACGACCAGGTTGCCGCCATTGGTATTACCAACCAGCGCGAAACCACCGTGGTCTGGGACAAGACCACCGGCCGGCCGATCTACAACGCGATCGTCTGGCAATGCCGGCGCAGCACCGAGATCTGCCAGCAGCTCAAGCGCGACGGCCACGAGCAATACATCAGCGATACCACCGGTCTGGTCACCGACCCCTACTTCTCCGGAACCAAGCTCAAGTGGATCCTCGACAATGTCGAAGGCAGCCGCGAGCGTGCGCGCAACGGCGAATTGCTGTTCGGTACCGTCGACAGCTGGCTGATCTGGAAATTTACCGGCGGCAAAGTGCACGTCACCGACTACACCAATGCCTCGCGCACCATGCTGTTCAACATCCACACCCTGGAGTGGGATGCGAAAATGCTGGAGGTGCTGGATATTCCGCGCGAGATGCTGCCACAAGTTAAGTCCTCCTCGGAAATCTACGGCCACACCAAGAGCGGCATCGCTATCGGGGGCATCGCAGGCGACCAGCAGGCCGCGCTGTTCGGCCAGATGTGCGTCGAGCCTGGCCAGGCTAAAAACACTTACGGCACCGGCTGCTTCCTGCTGATGAACACCGGCGACAAGGCAGTGAAATCCCAACATGGCATGCTCACCACCATCGCCTGTGGCCCTCGCGGTGAAGTCGCTTACGCGCTGGAAGGTGCCGTGTTCAACGGCGGCTCGACCGTTCAATGGCTGCGTGACGAACTGAAAATCATCAATGATGCCCACGACACCGAGTACTTCGCCAACAAGGTCAAAGACAGCAATGGCGTGTACCTGGTGCCGGCCTTCACCGGCCTCGGCGCGCCGTACTGGGACCCGTATGCTCGTGGCGCACTGTTCGGCCTGACCCGCGGCGTGCGCGTGGATCACATCATCCGTGCCGCGCTGGAGTCGATTGCCTACCAGACCCGCGATGTCCTGGACGCCATGCAACAGGACTCCGGCGAACGCCTCAAGGCCCTGCGCGTGGACGGCGGCGCGGTAGCGAACAATTTCCTGATGCAGTTCCAGGCCGACATCCTCGGCACCCAGGTCGAGCGTCCGCAAATGCGCGAAACCACGGCACTCGGCGCTGCGTACCTGGCGGGCCTTGCCTGCGGCTTCTGGGGCAGCCTCGATGAGCTGCGCGGCAAGGCGGTGATCGAGCGTGAATTCGAGCCGACCCTGGACGAAACAGCCAAGGAAAAACTCTACGCTGGATGGAAAAAAGCCGTGAGCCGCACCCGCGACTGGGAACCCCACGAAGGCGATGAATAAGCCAGCCAAGGCACTCCGTATCGGCATGTAACTGGTCGGGAGCAGATTCCTGCGGCATCATGGGCAAATTTTGCCCGGCAGCCCAAAGGAAGCCCCATGAATCTGCCTCCCCGTCAGCAGCAAATCCTCGAACTGGTCCGCGAACGCGGCTACGTGAGTATCGAGGAAATGGCTACGCTGTTCGTCGTCACACCGCAGACTATCCGCCGCGACATCAATCAGCTCGCGGAAGCTAATTTATTGCGCCGCTACCACGGTGGCGCAGCCTATGATTCCAGCGTCGAAAACACTGCCTACGCCATGCGCGCCGACCAGATGCGCGATGAAAAACAGCGGATTGGCGAAGCAATTGCCGCACAAATCCCCGACCACGCCTCGCTGTTCATCAACATCGGTACCACTACCGAGTCGATTGCCCGCGCCCTGCTCAACCACAGCCACCTGAAGATCATCACCAACAACCTGCACGTGGCCTCGATGCTCAGCGCCAAGGATGACTTCGACGTGCTGCTGACCGGCGGCAATGTGCGCCGAGACGGCGGCGTGGTGGGCCAGGCCAGTGTCGACTTCATCAACCAGTTCAAGGTCGACTTTGCCTTGGTCGGGATCAGTGGCATTGATGAGGATGGCAGCCTGCTGGATTTTGACTATCAGGAAGTGCGGGTCTCCCAGGCGATCATTGCCAATGCCCGGCAGGTGATACTCGCGGCGGACTCCAGCAAGTTCGGGCGTAATGCCATGATTCGCCTGGGGCCGATCAGCCTGATCGATTGCCTGGTGACTGATCAGCCACCCGTGCCGGCGTTGGCGCAGTTGCTGAGTCAGCACAAGATTCGACTCGAAGTCGTTTAACCCCTTCATCTTGATCGGCTGTGCCGACGCCATCGCGGGCAAGCCCGCTCCCACAGGTCATGTACAAATCCTGTGGGAGCGGGCTCGCCCGCGATGACGATCGCCCATGCAACATCTCTCTTGCGACTGAATCCCGCGCTTAAATGTTCGTAAATTTTCCTTTCGCCGCTCTTCGATCAGTATTTTCAATCGAAGTTGACTGGCTGTGCGCGTCTTTATGGGCTACCATTTTCACAAATGAACATTAATGTTCGAATTCAAATATAGATAACCAAAAACCAGAGGCCAGCCGATGCCCACTTCTACCTTGCCTACGCCCCCACTCTCCGAGGTCTACGATGTTGCCGTCATCGGTGGCGGGATCAATGGCGTGGGGATCGCAGCGGATGCGGCCGGTCGCGGCCTGTCTGTGTTCCTTTGCGAAAAGGACGACCTGGCCAGCCACACCTCCTCGGCCAGCAGCAAGCTGATCCACGGTGGCCTGCGCTATCTCGAACATTACGAATTCCGCCTGGTGCGTGAAGCCCTCGCCGAACGCGAAGTGCTGCTGGCCAAGGCGCCTCACATCGTCAAGCAGATGCGTTTTGTGCTGCCCCACCGCCCGCACCTTCGTCCGGCGTGGATGATCCGTGCCGGCCTGTTCCTTTATGACAACCTCGGCAAACGGGAAAAGCTGGCAGGTTCAAAAAGCCTCAAGTTCGGTCCGGACAGCCCGCTGAAAAGCGAAATCACCAAAGGCTTTGAATATTCCGATTGCTGGGTAGACGACGCACGCCTGGTGGTACTCAACGCCATGGCCGCCCGCGAGAAAGGCGCCCACGTTCACACCCAGACCCGCTGCGTCAGCGCCCGTCGCACCAAGGGCCTGTGGCATCTGCACCTGGAACGCGCCGACGGCAGCCTGTTTTCGATCCGCGCCAAGGCCCTGGTGAATGCTGCCGGGCCATGGGTGGCGAAATTCATTCGTGACGACTTGAAGATGGAATCGCCCTACGGCATCCGCTTGATCCAGGGCAGTCACCTGATCGTGCCGAAGCTGTACGAAGGCGAACACGCGCACATTCTGCAAAACGAAGACCAGCGCATCGTGTTCACCATTCCCTACCTGAATCACTTCACTTTGATCGGCACCACCGACCGCGAGTACACCGGCGACCCGGCGGCAGTTGCGATTACCGAAGGCGAGACCGATTACCTGCTCAAGGTGGTGAATGCGCACTTCAAGAAGCAGGTCAGCCGCGAGGACATTCTGCACAGCTATTCGGGTGTGCGCCCTCTGTGCAATGACGAATCCGATAACCCGTCGGCCGTGACCCGGGATTACACCCTGGCGCTGTCTGGTAGCGGCGAAGAAGCGCCATTGCTCTCGGTGTTCGGCGGCAAGCTGACGACCTATCGCAAGCTGGCCGAGTCGGCCCTGGCGCAATTGACCCCGTATTTCACCCACATCAAGCCAAGCTGGACCGCCCACGCGACCCTGCCAGGCGGCGAGGACATGAGCACCCCGCAGGCGCTAAGCGCCTTGATCCGTGACAAGTTCGACTGGGTGCCCACCGAAATCGCCCGCCGCTGGGCCACCACCTACGGCAGCCGCACCTGGCGCATGCTCGAAGGCGTGCGCGACCTGAACGACTTGGGCGAACACATCGGCGGCGGTCTCTATACCCGCGAAGTGGGCTACCTGTGCAGCGAAGAATGGGCTACCACCGCCCACGACATCCTGTGGCGCCGCAGCAAACTGGGGCTGTTCACCACCCCGGCAGAGCAACAGAAGCTGGCGGATTACCTGAGCAAGGTCGAGCAGAACCGCAGCAAGATTGAAGCGGCCTGATCGATAGCTGGCGGTACGCAAAGCCCCTGGATTGTGAGATCCAGGGGCTTTTGCATTCTGCGCTGCACTCCAGGTCACTTGCGCAAGCCCGCTCCACAGCTAATCCCTGCATCGCATTCGGTTTTCCGAACGCGACCTGTCGGTCTATTCGGTTAACCGGATCATTGCACGCTCTAAAACCCGCAACAAATAATTAATCCCCTTATAAATCAACAGTTTGATCTACAGACCCTGGTCTGGCACGAGTCATGCTCTACACTCTTGGACGAATACCTGTTGTGCCGATCCATCAGGCGCCCCAGGCATTCGAAGCACAAAAAGGGCCGATGAACTGGCTCCATAAAAAAAACAATGTCGAGGAAAATTTGATGCGTATCGTTCCCCACCTCCTGGGCGCAGCCATTGCTGCCGCTCTGATTAGCACTCCAGTTTTCGCCGCCGAACTCACCGGCACACTGAAGAAGATCAAAGAGTCCGGCACCATCACCCTTGGGCATCGTGACGCTTCCATTCCGTTTTCCTACATCGCGGACGCTTCCGGCAAACCGGTCGGCTATTCCCACGACATTCAGCTGAAAGTCGTCGAAGCGCTGAAAAAAGACCTGGACCTCCCGGACCTGAAGGTCAAATACAACCTGGTCACCTCGCAAACCCGTATCCCGCTGGTGCAGAACGGCACCGTGGATCTTGAGTGCGGTTCAACCACCAACAACGTTGAACGCCAGCAGCAAGTTGACTTCTCCGTCGGCATCTTCGAAATCGGTACTCGTCTTCTCTCCAAGAAAGACTCCACGTACAAGAACTTCGACGACCTCAAGGGCAAGAACGTCGTGACCACTGCGGGCACCACGTCCGAGCGCCTGCTCAAGTCGATGAACGCCGACAAGCAGATGGGCATGAACGTCATCTCCGCCAAAGACCACGGCGAGTCCTTCCAGATGCTGGAATCGGGCCGCGCCGTTGCGTTCATGATGGACGACGCACTGCTGGCCGGTGAAGCCGCCAAGGCCAAGAAGGCGACTGATTGGGCAGTGACCGGTGATCCACAGTCCTACGAAATCTACGGCTGCATGGTCCGCAAGGGCGACGAGCCGTTCAAGAAGGCTGTAGACGCTGCCATCGTGGCCACCTACAAGTCGGGCGAGATCAACAAGATCTACGAAAAATGGTTCATGGCGCCAATCCCGCCAAAAGGCCTGAACCTGAACTTCCCGATGAGCGACGAGCTCAAGGCCCTGATCGCCAATCCAACCGATAAAGCGGCTGACGACAAGAAATCCTGATTTCTGACTAACCTTACCTCCTGACGGGACCAACATCCCTTCAGGAGGTTGTCACTCCCTGCTGGCATTTTCTGGAAACACTCGAACCGGTGGCTGTCGAGCCGCTCGTGTGTGCCTGACTATCATGGTCGGGGCGGGAACGGAGCTTCCCCAAGCGGGCACTTGTACATCGATCCGAGGGGAGACCCGAATGAATTACAACTGGGACTGGAGCGTGTTCTTCAAGTCTACCGGCGTGGGCAGCGAGATCTATCTCGACTGGTACCTCACCGGTCTGGGCTGGACCATCGCCATCGCCATCGTGGCATGGATCATTGCCCTGACACTGGGCTCGATCCTGGGTGTCATGCGCACCGTACCGAACCGCTTCGTATCGGGCATCGCGACCTGCTACGTCGAACTTTTCCGTAACGTGCCACTGCTGGTGCAGCTGTTCATCTGGTACTTCCTGGTGCCGGACCTGCTGCCGCAGAACCTGCAGGACTGGTACAAGCAGGACCTCAACCCGACCACTTCGGCCTTCCTCAGCGTCGTGGTGTGCCTTGGCCTGTTCACTACCGCTCGCGTTTGCGAACAGGTGCGTACCGGCATCCAGGCATTGCCCCGTGGCCAGGAGGCCGCTGCTCGCGCCATGGGCTTCAAGTTGCCGCAGATCTACTGGAACGTGCTGCTGCCCCAGGCTTACCGGATCATCATTCCGCCGCTTACCTCGGAATTTCTCAACGTCTTCAAGAACACGTCCGTCGCCTCGCTGATCGGCCTGATGGAGTTGCTCGCGCAGACCAAGCAGACCGCCGAGTTCTCCGCCAACCTGTTCGAAGCCTTCACCCTGGCGACACTGATCTACTTCACCCTGAACATGAGCCTGATGCTGCTGATGCGCCTGGTCGAGAAGAAAGTTGCCGTGCCGGGCCTGATCTCCGTAGGGGGTAAATGATGGAATTCGACTTCTCGGGCATCATCCCGTCCCTGCCGGGCTTGTGGAACGGCATGGTCATGACCCTGCAACTGATGGCGCTGGGCGTCGTCGGGGGGATCATCCTGGGCACCATCCTCGCGCTGATGCGCCTGTCCCACAGCAAAGTGCTGTCGAACATTGCCGGTGCCTACGTCAATTACTTCCGTTCGATCCCGCTGCTGCTGGTCATCACCTGGTTCTACCTGGCGGTGCCGTTCGTGCTGCGCTGGATCACCGGCGAAGACACGCCGATCGGCGCGTTCGCCTCGTGCATCGTGGCGTTCATGATGTTTGAAGCGGCGTACTTCTGCGAAATCGTCCGGGCCGGCGTGCAGTCGATTCCCAAGGGACAAATGGGCGCGGCCCAGGCCCTGGGCATGACGTACAGCCAGATGATGCGGTTGATCATCCTGCCTCAGGCGTTCCGCAAGATGACCCCGCTGCTGCTGCAACAGAGCATCATTCTGTTTCAGGACACCTCGCTGGTCTACGCCGTCGGCCTGGTGGACTTCCTCAATGCTTCGCGCGCCAGTGGCGACATCATCGGCCGCTCCAATGAGTTCCTGATCTTCGCAGGTCTCGTGTACTTCACAATCAGCTTTGCCGCCTCGCTGCTGGTCAAGCGTCTGCAAAAAAGGTTTGCCGTATGATCTCTATCAAGAATGTCAACAAGTGGTATGGCGACTTCCAGGTACTGACTGACTGCAGCACCGAGGTCAAGAAAGGCGAAGTGATCGTGGTGTGCGGGCCTTCCGGTTCCGGCAAATCCACCCTGATCAAGTGCGTGAACGCCCTGGAACCCTTCCAGAAAGGTGACGTGGTAGTCGATGGCACATCCATCGCCGACCCCAAGACCGACCTGCCGAAACTGCGCTCGCGCGTCGGCATGGTGTTCCAGCACTTCGAACTGTTCCCGCACCTGACCATCACCGAAAACCTGACCATCGCGCAGATCAAGGTGCTCGGTCGCAGCAAGGAAGAAGCGACGAAAAAGGGCCTGCAGTTGCTTGAGCGGGTCGGGTTGTCTGCCCATGCGCACAAGCATCCGGGCCAGCTTTCCGGTGGCCAGCAGCAGCGTGTGGCGATTGCCCGCGCACTGGCAATGGACCCGATCGTCATGCTGTTCGACGAACCGACCTCGGCGCTCGATCCGGAGATGGTCAACGAAGTGCTCGACGTGATGGTGCAACTGGCCCACGAAGGCATGACCATGATGTGCGTGACCCACGAAATGGGCTTTGCCCGCAAAGTGGCCGACCGCGTGATTTTCATGGACGCAGGCAAGATCATCGAAGACTGCAAGAAAGAGGAATTTTTTGGCGACATCAGCCACCGCGCCGAGCGTACGCAGCACTTCCTCAACAAGATTCTGCAGCACTAAAAGCCGCACGCCCTCCCCTGTAGGAGCGAGCTTGCTCGCGATGAACTCAAAGACCTCGCGTACATCCAGAATGAACGCGCCATCGTTGACGACCATCGCGAGCAAGCTCGCTCCTACAGGGGACGATGGCGGTTTCAAGATTTGTGTTGTGGTTGACCCAAGGCATCTGTGATGAAATGCGACCCCACTCTCTATCGCGCCGCGCCGCCATCACTCGCCGTGAAACCCCGTCTGATTCGCCATCTGTTCCTGCCGCCGCTGGTCATCGCCCTGATGATTGGATTGGGTTACGTCGGCTTCTGGGTCAGTGAACATTTCGGCATCCGCAGCCTCAGCGAAAACGGCCAGCGCCAGCTGGAACTGCATGCCCGCGCCGTGGAAAGCGAAATCAGCAAATACACCTACCTGCCCAGCCTGCTGGAACTTGAATCCAGCGTGTCAAAGCTGCTCGACGATCCATCGCCGGAACACCGGCAGACGGTCAATGAATACCTCGAAGGCCTGAATCGGCGCAGCCGCAGCCGGGCCATCTATGTCATGGACACCTCCGGCCGCGTCATGGCCACCAGCAACTGGCGCGATGTCGACAGTTACCTGGGCGAAGACCTGTCCTTTCGCGCCTATTTCCAGAACGCCGTGCGCGGTCAGCCGGGGCGCTTCTACGGAATTGGCAGCACCAACGGCGAACCGGGTTATTACCTGGCCCACGGCCTTGAGGAACAGGGCAAGATCATCGGCGTCGCGGTGGTCAAGGTGAGGCTGGAAGCCATGGAAGAACGCTGGCAGCGCGCTCGCCTGGAAGCCTTCGTCAGTGATGAAAACGGCATCATCATTCTGTCCAGCGACCCGGCACGGCGGCTCAAGTCGGTCATCCCGTTGAGCGACGAAACCAAAGAAAAACTCGCCCGCAGCCTGCAGTATTACTGGTTCCCCCTGAATGAGCTGCAACCCCTGGCGCGGGAAAAACTGGCCGAGGGTGAGGAGAAACTGACCTTCCCCGCCAACAGCGAGGTGGAGTCCGACCAGGAGGACATCAGCTACCTGTCGCAGACCCGTCCCTTGAGCGACACACCGTGGAATTTCACCCTGCTCACGCCCCTGCAGGACTTGCGCCGTGAAGCGATCAACCAGGGGATCCTGGTGGCTGTCGCGTTCGCCCTCGTGGCGTTCCTGCTGATCGCCTGGAACGAACGGCGCAAGGTCATCGCTACCCGCCTTGCCGCCCGGGAGGCCCTGCAGGAAGCGAACAATCAACTCGAGCGTCGGATTACCGAACGCACCAGTGACCTGCGCGCCAGCAATGAACGACTCAAGGGCCAGATCCGCGAACGGCGCCAGGCTGAAGAGACGTTGCGCAGGGCCCAGGATGAACTGGTACAGGCTGGCAAACTGGCGGCGATTGGCCAGATGTCCACCAGCATTGCTCACGAACTGAACCAGCCGCTCGCCGCCCTGCGGACCTTGTCCGGCAATACCGTGCGCTTTCTGGAGCGCGGTCAGCTCGACGTCGCCAGTACCAACCTCAAGACCATCAACGAGCTGATCGATCGCATGGGCCGGATCACCGCCAGCCTGCGTTCCTTCGCCCGTCGTGGTGACGACAAGGGCCAGGCGAGCCTCGGCAAGGCAGTAGAGGCTGCGCTGCAACTGCTTGGTGCCCGTCTGGAAAGTGCGCACTTGCAGCTGCACCGCGAATTCGCCGATGTCCAGGTGCAGATCGACCAGACGCGCCTTGAGCAGATTCTGGTCAACCTGATCGGTAATGCCCTGGATGCCATGCAGGCCCAACCCCTGCCGCAACTGTGGCTGGAGGGTGAACCCCACGATGGCAAATATCGCCTGCGGGTGCGTGACAATGGCCATGGCATCGACGCCGAAGCGCGCAAACATCTGTTCGAACCCTTCTTCACCACCAAACCCGGCGAACAGGGCCTGGGCCTCGGCCTGACCCTGTCCGCCAGCCTGGCCGCCGCCACTGGCGGGCACCTGGGTGTCGAACACCCGGCCAATGGTGGAACCTCCTTCGTTCTCAGTTTACCGTTGGTAAGCCCTCTTCACGCCGAGCCCCTATGAACCACGAACTGAGTGTGCTGATCGTCGAAGACGACCCTCATGTGCTGCTGGGCTGCCAGCAGGCGCTGACCCTGGAAGACATTCCCTGCGAAGGCGTGGGCAGCGCCGAGGAAGCACTGGCGCGGGTCGGCGATGACTTTGCCGGGATTGTCATCAGCGATATCCGCCTGCCTGGCATCGACGGCCTGGAACTGCTGACCCGGCTCAAGGAGCGTGACCGCAGCCTGCCCGTGGTGTTGATTACCGGGCATGGCGACATTTCCATGGCGGTCGGAGCCATGCAAAAAGGCGCCTATGACTTCATGGAAAAGCCGTTCTCCCCGGAACGCCTGGTCGACGTCGCCCGTCGCGCGCTGGAGCAACGCAGCCTGGCGCGGGAAGTCTCCTCGCTACGCCGGCAGTTGGCCGAGCGCGACTCGCTGGAAGGCCGGATCATCGGCCGCTCACCGGCCATGCAGAATCTGCGGGAGTTGATCGCCAACGTCGCCGACACCTCGGCCAACGTGCTGATCGAAGGCGAGACCGGCACCGGCAAGGAGCTGGTCGCGCGTTGCCTGCACGATTTCAGCCGGCGCCATGCCAGGCAGTTCGTCGCGTTGAACTGCGGCGGCCTGCCGGAGAACCTGTTCGAAAGCGAGATCTTCGGTCACGAAGCCAATGCCTTTACCGGCGCGGGAAAACGGCGGATCGGCAAGATCGAACACGCAGACGGCGGCACGCTATTCCTCGATGAAGTGGAAAGCATGCCGTTACCGCTGCAAATCAAACTGCTGCGGGTTCTGCAGGAACGGACCCTGGAGCGCCTCGGTTCGAACCAGAGCGTGGCAGTGGACTGCCGGGTGATCGCCGCGACCAAATCCGACCTGGACGAATCGAGCAAAGCGGGTGAGTTCCGCAGCGACCTGTATTACCGACTCAATGTGGTCACACTGGAACTGCCACCGCTGCGAGAACGCCGCGAGGATATCCTGCAACTGTTCGAGCATTTCCTGCAGCAGTCCTCCCTGCGCTTCGACCGCGCGGTGCCGGACCTGGACAACCAGACCCTGTCGAACCTGATGAGCCATGACTGGCCGGGGAATGTGCGCGAATTGCGCAACGTCGCCGAGCGCTTCGCCCTTGGCCTGCCGGCCTTCAAGAAATCCGGCGCCAGCGGCAGCAATCAGGGCCTGGCGTTCGCCGAAGCGGTCGAAGCCTTCGAGCGCAATTTGCTGGTGGATGCGTTGCAGCGCAGCGGCGGCAATCTGACCCAGGCGAGCCAGGAACTTGGAATGGCCAAGACCACGCTCTTCGACAAAGTGAAAAAATACGGGTTGAGCCACTGATGGATCTGATTCTAAAAGCGAGCCTGGGCGCGGCGGTGGTGCTGATCCTCGCCGCGCTGGCCAGGACCAAAAACTATTACATCGCCGGGCTGGTACCCCTGTTCCCGACCTTTGCCCTGATCGCGCATTACATCGTCGGCAAAGGCCGATCGCTGGATGATCTGAAGACCACCATCGTGTTTGGCATGTGGTCGATCATCCCGTACTTCATCTACCTGGCCACGTTGTACGTGATGGTCGACAAGATGCGGCTGGAAGCCTCACTGGCGGTGGCAGCGGTGGCCTGGCTGATTGCGGCCACCGTGCTGGTCGGCGTGTGGGTGCGCTTTCAGACCTGAGCTACTGATGCACCGTGCCGCCCTTGGCTTCACTCATGATCTGCCGAATTGCACCCACGAACGTCTCCACAGGTTGTCCGCCGCTGATCGCGTATTGACCGTTGAAGACCACGGTCGGTACCGAACTCACTCCGCGGGACAACCAGAGCTGTTCTTCTTCCCGAACTTCCCGGGCGAATTCGTCTGACGCCAGGATCGCCTGGGCCCGCTGCTGATCCAGCCCGACACTCGCGGCAATCTGCGCCAGTTGCTGATGGTCGGACGGGTTGGCTCCATCGCTGAAATACGCCTTGAACAGCGCCTCCTTCAGGTTGAACTGCAACCCTTCCAGCCCTGCCCAATACAACAGGCGATGGGCATCGAAGGTGTTGTAGATGCGGCTGTTGCCGTCCGTGCGGAAAGCAAAACCGACCTCGGCACCGCGCTCGCGGATCATCTCGCGATTTTTCTGCGACTGCTCAGGCGTGGAGCCGTATTTCTCGGTGATGTGCTCGGTGATGTTCTGGCCTTCGGGTCCCATCTTCGGGTTCAGCTCGAATGGCTGGAACCGGATCTCGGCCTGGACCTCGTCACCCAACAAATCAAGGGCCTGGGTCAGGCCGTACAGGCCGACGACACACCAGGGGCAGGACACATCGCTGACAAAATCGATTTTCAGGGGGGTAGTCATCACTCACCTCGCAGACTGGAAAGCGTCGCAAAGGTCCAACGATACACCCGCAGGCCCGGGGGGTTACAGGAGATTGGGGGCCGGCAACGGGTCAATCTGTGCCCAATGCGACGTGTCTTCGCGATGGGCCTGCAAATACGGCAGCACCGCCGCCAACAGCGGCGCCTTGAACGCTTCCTGGAATCGATGCGCCAGTCCCGGAATCAGCTTCAACTGACTTCCGTGAATATGCGCCGCCAGGTGCACGCCGTGCATGACCGGCAGCAACGGATCAGCCGTACCGTGCACCACCAGGGTTGGTACCCGCAGTTGATTGAGCAGCGCCACCCGACTCGATTCCGCGAGGATCGCCATGATCTGGCGTTTCACGCCTTCGGGGTTGAACGCCCGGTCATAGGATTGCGCCGCCTGTTGCAGCAACGCCTGGCGATCATCACTCACCGTCGGGCTGCCCAGCGCCGCGAGCAGATCAGCCTGTTGTTCCAGCGCTGCTTCGCGATTCGGCGCACCACGACGCGCAAGCAACTGCACCAACGCCGCACTCGGTGCCGGCAGTCCTTCGGCACCGGAACTGGTCATGATCAGGGTCAGGCTCTCGACCCGTTGCGGCGCCATCGCCGCCATGTGCTGGGCAATCATTCCGCCCATGCTTGCGCCCAGCACGTGGAACTGCTCAACGTGCAAGGCATCCATCAACCCAAACGCATCATCCGCCATGTCCGTCAGGGTGTAGGGCGCGGACACTGGCAAACCGAGTTTGTAGCGCAGCACTTCGAAGGTCAGGTTGGCGTCGACGGGTGCCTGGCGCCACGTCGAGAGACCGACATCGCGGTTGTCATAACGGATCACCCGAAAGCCTTGCTGACACAGCGCGACAACCACTTCGTCCGGCCAGTGGATCAACTGGCCGCCAAGCCCCATCACCAGCAACAGCGCCGGATCCGAAGCACGGCCAATACTCTGATACGCCAGGCTTACCTGTGCCAGATCGGCTCGTTCAGTTGGAACATTGACATCGCAACGCGAAGCCGCCATCGACGGCAGGCCAAACAACAACGCGGCCAGTAAAAGAAATAAACGCATGAAAAAACACCGAAACGCAGAACCCCAGTAGAGCGCGAGTCTGATGAAGTTTGTTCAAGCGCGCTGCCACAGTTCCATGACAGTTTGATGAAGAGTGCCGAGCGGTCATATTCGAAACCATGCGATCGTTGATGGTCGGATCGCCGCCCGGAGCATGCGCCGCCAGGCTATGCCAATCGAGTGCGCAACTGCCGCGCTGCCGCCACCATGTTCACCAGCGCAGCTTCGGTCTCCGGCCATGCACGGGTCTTCAGTCCGCAATCGGGATTGACCCACAGGCGCTCGGCCGGAATCCGCTTGGCGGCCTTGCGCAGCAAGTTGATCATCTCGACAGTATCCGGCACGCGCGGCGAGTGGATGTCGTAGACGCCCGGGCCGATATCATTCGGGTAGTCGAACGCCTCGAAAGCCTCCAGCAATTCCATGTCCGAACGTGAGGTTTCGATGGTAATCACATCGGCATCCATGGCCGCGATGGCCTGGATCACGTCATTGAATTCGCTGTAGCACATATGGGTGTGGATCTGGGTTTCGTCACGGACACCCGAGGCGGTCAACCGGAACGCTTCCACCGCCCAGTCGAGGTACTCCTGCCATTGCGCCCGACGCAGCGGCAGGCCTTCGCGGAACGCAGCCTCATCGATTTGCACGATTTTGATGCCGGCTTTTTCCAGGTCCACCACTTCGTCACGCAGTGCCAGGGCCAACTGTTGAGCCTGGACTTTGCGCGAAACATCTTCCCGTGGGAACGACCACATCAGCATGGTCACCGGCCCGGTCAGCATGCCCTTCATCACCTTCTCGGTCTGATTTTGGGCATAGGTAATCCAGTCCACCGTCATGGCCTTGGGACGGCTCAGGTCGCCATAGATGATCGCCGGTTTCACACAACGGGAGCCGTAACTCTGTACCCAGCCGAACCGGGTGAAGGCATAACCGTCGAGCTGCTCGGCGAAGTACTCGACCATGTCGTTGCGCTCGGCCTCACCATGCACCAGCACATCCAGGCCCAGGCGCTCCTGGACTTGCACGGCGTGCCGGATTTCGCTGTGCATGGCATCGGTATAGTCATTGGCAGACAGCTTGCCCTGCTTGAATGCCTGGCGCGCCAGGCGGATCGCACCCGTCTGCGGGAACGAGCCAATGGTGGTCGTGGGAAATGCTGGCAACTGCAGGCGAGCACGCTGTTGTTCAACACGCTGGGCAAACGGTGATTGGCGCCGGCTGTCAGCGGCACTTACCGCCGCAACACGGGCCTGCACGGCAGTTTTGTGAATACGCGGCGACTCGGCACGACTGGCCTCAATGGCATTGCTTTCAGCCAGCGCCGCTCGCACCTTGGGCGCTTGTGGATCGTTAAGCGCGTCACGCAGCACGGCGATCTCGCCACACTTTTGCACGGCAAACGCCAACCAGCTTTTCAGTTCCGGATCGAGTTTGTCTTCGCGCTCCAGATCCACGGGGCTGTGCAGCAGCGAGCAGGAACTGCTGACCCACAGGTTGTCGCCAAAGCGTTCCAGGGCCGGTTGCAATTGCGCCAGCACCGATTCCAGTTCGCAGCGCCACACATTGCGCCCGTTCACCAGGCCCACGGACAGGATCTTGTAGGTCGGCAGGCGATCAAGCACCTGGCCGAGTTGATCCGGCGCACGCACGGCGTCGATGTGCAGGCCTTGCACCGGCAGGCCGACCGCCAGGCCGAGGTTGTCTTGCAGACCACTGAAGTAGGTCGCCAGGAGTTTTTTCAGCGGTGAGTACTGAAGGATGTGGTAGGCGCGTTCGAATGCGCTTTTCCACGCCTGGGGCAGGTCCAGGGTCAGGATCGGTTCGTCGATCTGTACCCATTCCACGCCTTGCGCGGCAAGGCGACTGAGGATTTCGTTGTAGACCGGCAACAGCCGTTCGAGCAGATCGAGCCGGTCGAAGTCGTCGCCCTTGGCCTTGCCCAGCCACAGGTAGGTGAGCGGGCCGATGATCACCGGCTTGACGGTGTGGCCGAGCGCCAAGGCTTCGTCGACCTCGTCGAACAGTTGCTCCCAGCTGAGTTTGAACTGCTGATCGGCGCTGAACTCCGGGACCAGGTAGTGGTAGTTGGTGTCAAACCACTTGGTCAGTTCCTGGGCGTACTGCGCCTGGCCATGCTCATTGCCGCAACAGCTGGCGGTGGCGCCACGGGCCATGGCGAACAGGGTATCGAGGGTCGGCAGGCCGTTCTCGTCCTGGGCGCCGGCAAAACGCTGTGGGATCACGCCGAAGGTCAGGGAATGGGTCAGCACCTGGTCATACCAGGCGAAGTCGCCTACCGGCAGCAAATCGATGCCGGCGTCTTTCTGCAGCTGCCAATGGGTGGCACGCAACTGCCGGCCAACGCTGTGCAGCGCATCCTGGTCGAGGTCGCCCTTCCAATACGATTCAAGGGCTTTTTTCAGTTCGCGGTCTGCGCCGATGCGGGGAAAACCAAGTGTGTGGGCCAACGCCATGGGGAATGCTCTCAATCAAAAGGGGACGTGAAACATGGCGCTATTGTCGACAGACAGGACAACATGAGACAAACTCAACCTTTTCGTGTTGATCACAAGTTTTCCTCATGGAGCTCCCCGGTGCTTGAAATCCGCCATCTGAAAACCCTGCACGCCTTGCGCGAAGCTGACAGCCTGGTCGATGCGGCCGACCGCCTGCACCTGACCCAGTCGGCGCTGTCCCACCAGTTCAAAGAGCTGGAAGAACGCATGGGCATGCCGCTGTTCGTGCGCAAAACCAAGCCTGTGCGCTTCACCAGCGCGGGCTTGCGCCTGCTGCAACTGGCTGATGCGACACTGCCGCTGCTGCGTGGCGCCGAGCGCGACATTGCCCGGCTGGCCGGCGGCACGGCAGGACGCTTGCACATGGCTATCGAGTGCCACAGTTGCTTCCAGTGGCTGATGCCGACCATCGACCAGTTCCGCGACGCCTGGCCGGAAGTCGAACTGGACCTGGCCTCGGGCTTCTCCTTCGCCCCGCTGCCAGCCCTGGCGCGCGGAGATCTGGACCTCGTGGTGACTTCGGACCCGCAGGAGCTGGCGGGCATCACCTATGTGCCGCTGTTCACTTACGAGGCAATGCTTGCGGTGGCCAACCAGCATCGTCTGGCGAGCAAGGCGTACATCGTGCCCGAAGACCTGATCAGCGAGACCTTGATCACCTACCCGGTGGAACGCGACCGGCTGGACATCTTCACCCGTTTCCTGGAGCCGGCGGACATCGAACCGGCGCAGGTTCGCACCTCCGAACTCACGGTGATGATGATGCAACTGGTGGCCAGTGGTCGTGGCGTATGCGGCATGCCCCATTGGGCGCTACATGAATACAGCTCACGGGGTTATGTGAAGGCCAAGCGCCTTGGCGAGAAAGGCCTGTTCGCGACGTTGTACGCGGGAATTCGTGCGGACATGCTGGATGCGCCTTACATGCGCGACTTCTTGCTGACAGCCAAGGACACCTCGTTCTCGACGCTCGATGGCGTCAGTGCCGTGAGGTAGGAGCGAGCTAGGCGCGATGGACGCCAATGATGACGCGGGAAACCTGACACCCCTCGGCGCACTCAGGTTTTTCGCGAGCGAGCTCGCACCTACACGGTTCGGCTGTCATCGATTACGTGGAAAGCTTCACAGCCTGAGCCGTCCCCGGGCTTTTCAGGTTGCCTTACGCTGCTCCAGCATCAAGCGCACCGCCAGCGCCGCCAGCACACCCCCCATGAAATACCGCTGCACAGCCAGCCAGCCCGGGTTGTGCACGAACCAGGAAGCGATGCCCGCCGCGAATAGCGCTATCAGCAGGTTCACGCAAAAACTCACGCTGATCTGAGTCAGCCCCAGCACGATGCTTTGAATGAACACGGAGCCATGTTCAGGAGAAATGAACTGCGGGAACACCGAGAGATAAAACACCGCGATCTTCGGGTTCAGGGCGCTGGTGAGAAATCCCATGGTCACCAGTTTGCGCGAAGAATCCGGCGGCAGCTGCTGCGCTTCAAACGGTGAACGCGCCCCAGGCCTCACCGCTTGCCAGGCCAACCACAGAAGATAGAGGGCGCCAGCCCACTTGAGCACCTCGTAAGCCAACGGCACCGCGAGGAACACCGCCGTCAGCCCCGCTGCGGCAGCGAACAGGTGCACGAAGAACCCCGCCACCACCCCCAGCAATGAAACCACGCCAGCCTTGCGTCCCTGGCAGATGGAGCGGGAAATGAGATAGATCATGTTCGGCCCGGGCGTGAGCACCATCAGCAACGCCGCGGCGGCGAAAATCAACAGGTCGTGGAGTGGAATCATGGGCAATCCTTCGTCCGTAAAAGATCAGGCAGTCGCGATGAGCGAAGCTCGATAAAACGGCAGGATCAGGTCCCGTGTCAATGGCGCCAGCAAGACATCGCCCTCGGTGGCCGGGTCGATCCAGATCACCTCCTCGATCTCCGCCGCCGGCGACACGTCAGCCGCAATTGCCAGCTGAAACAGCTCGGCCTGCACGACAAAACCCGGCTCATTGGCGGCCGGGGCGCTGAACTGGCCAAGGTAGGCGGCGTGCGCAGGATCGATCAACAGCCCCAACTCTTCCTCCAGTTCCCGCGCCAGCGCGTGCACCGGCTGCTCCTGGGCTTCGATCTTGCCACCGGGCTGCATGAAGGCGGTAGTACCGCGTTTACGTACCAGCAGCGTGCGCCCGTCCGGGCCGATCAGCAGCGCTGCGGCAATGCGGATAACGCGGGTGGTTGAAGTAACAGCCATGAAGCAAATCCTGCCCTGGATAAAAAACCCAAGGATACAGGTCCGCCTGTCCGTTCCCAATGGATCAGTACAACGCCTATGCCCTCTCCTGCACGTGCGCAACGTTAGCCGACGGGTCCTGCGGGACCTTTACGAAGATGCTGTACTTCGCCCCCTCCATGGCTTCAAAGGCGATGAGTTTCTCCACCAGTGCCCCGTTCAACACCTTGCCGGCGTTGAGCAGCAGCATGCCATTATCGGCATTGAGGTTGCGCGCCAGGATCATGCCCGCCGCCACGTCGCGAGTAGTCAGCACCTTGACCGCAGGGTCGGCCAGCGAGACATCGCTCTGGCAGGCGGCGCAGACCTGGATGAAATCTTCTACCATCCCCGGGTCGTAGAGCCGACCCGCATAGTTGCGGATATAGAGCAGAGCTTCATCGCTGTTCATCTGCCGCTCCAGAATCAGCCCGCGTTGCAACTCGATGAAATCCACCGCCAGTTTCAGCAGCCGCGAACCAAAGGGAATGGCCTCGCCCTTGAGCCGGTCGGGAAAGCCGGTGCCGTCCCAACGCTCCTGATGGTGAAGGATCAGGCGGGCCGCATCCTTCATCGGGTCGAGGGTCATCAGCAACGTCTCGCTTTGTTTCGGATAACCGCGATAACGCTCGCGGTCGTTGTGATGCAGCAAGTCCGCCGGGGCGGTCATCATGCTGTCCGTCCAGCTCAGCTTGCCAATGTTGTAGAGCGCTGCTGCCATGGTCAGGTCGCGACCGGTGGCTTCATCCACCCCATGGCGGTTGCAGTACACCCGCACCAGCTCGATGATCTGGCGATTGGTCTGCTTGGCCGGCGGCAAGCGCAAATTGGCCAGCAGTGAAAACACCTCGGTACCCGTGACGTAGCTGCGCTTGAGCTCTTCGTAGGCCAGGTCGAGCATATCGGCCGTCTGCTGCAATTCGGCAGTGCGCGCGGCCACATGCTTTTCCAGCGTGGCATTGAGTCGCTTCAGCTGCTCGTTCTGCTGATCGGTTTCCTGCACCAGGCGCAGGCGTTCGCGCTCCGAGTGCTGGTAGGCGAGTGATTGGCGCAGGGTGAGCAGCAGCTCCTCATCGTGCCAGGGCTTGCTGATGTAACGATGAATCTGCCCTTCGTTGATCGCCTTGATGATGGCCGCGGGATCGGCGTAGCCGGTAAGCATGATTCGCGTGGTATGGGGATAAAGCTGGTGGACATGCGCCAGGAACGTGGCGCCATCCATATTGGGCATGCGGGCATCGCTCATCACCAGGTCGATGGGCTGCTGCGCCATGATCTCCAGCGCCTGGGCACCACCCGTTGCCAGCAGCACGTCGTAAGGTTGGCCGCGCAGCAGGCGGCGCAGGCTATTGAGAATCGATTCCTCATCATCAACCAGCAGCACTTTGGGTTTATGACTCGAAGTCGTGGGGGGTTGCTCTTCCATGACGTCACCTCGGGTAGTACTGCTGCATTGCCGGGTCCGGGCGGGGTGGACAGCGCCTGAAAGCGGAGTCTGGCCTACAGGCTAGATGAAATTGAGCGCCTTCCGGCAAATGATTTCATTTTGCCAGCGCGAAGCAGTGGCCAGAGGTCTATGCTCAGGTGACTCGGATCCTATATCTGTACGTTCGGCCAGGTGATCAGGGAAAGGATACCCCTCCTATGAGTACACTCCACGAAACCGTTGCCAGCTTCGGCTCGCGTCAATGACGACCCTGCTGGCGCGGACCAACCGGCGCATTCTGATCATCGACGATGCACCGTCGATTCATGCGGATTTCCGCAAGATCCTCGCTCCCGCCATCGACGACGAACGGGCCCTGGCCGACGCCGAGGAAGCCCTGTTCGGCACGCAGCCGGTGGAGCGCCTGACATTCCAGCTCGACTCAGCCTATCAGGGGCAGGAAGCCCTGGCGCGAGTCCAGCAGGCCCTGGTGGAGGGGCGACCTTATGCGATGGCGTTCATCGACATGCGCATGCCACCGGGCTGGGATGGCCTGGAAACCATCGAACACCTGTGGAAGGCCGACCCGCAGCTGCAGATCGCCCTGTGTACGGCCTACTCCGACTACAGCTGGGAAGACATCGCCGAGCGGCTGGAATTCGGCGATCAATTGCTGGTGCTGAAAAAGCCTTTCGACAGCCTGGAAATCCGCCAGATGGCCAGCGCCATGACCTGGAAATGGCAGATGGCCCAGGACGCGGCATTAAAAGTCTTGAGCCTGGAACAGACCATCGAGGCACGGGTGCACGAGCTGCTCAAGGTCTCGCACCTGCTGCAATACGACGTGCTCACCGAATTGCCCAACAGCACGTTGCTGGGGGACCGCTTGAACCAGTCACTGGCCCTGTCCCGGCGTCATGACAAACAACTGGCGGTGATGTTTTTCGGCCTCGATCGCTTCAAGCGCATCAACAACGCGCTCGGCCATCCCGCCGGCGACCAGATGCTCAAACGGGTCGGGCGCAACGTGGTGGCGGCGGTGCGTGCGTCCGACTCGGTGTTCCGCTACGGCTCGGACGAGTTCGTGGTGATCCTCGCCGACATTCGTCATCCCCAGCAGACCAAGGGCATCGCCGAGAAACTCCTGAACGCGATCCGGGCGCCCCAGCACATTGCCGGCCACGAATTGAGCGTCACCGCCAGCCTGGGTATCAGCGTCTATCCGGACGACGGTTTTGATGCGATTTCGCTGATCAAAAAAGCGGAAACCGCGATGCGCAACGTCAAGGAGACCGGCCCGGACAGCTACCGCTTTTTCATCGAAGAAATGAACCAGCGCGCCTGGGACCAGCAAAGCATGGAGACCGGCATCCGCCTGGCGCTGGCTCGCAACGAATTTGTCCTGCACTACCAACCCAAGCTGGACCTTCGCAGTGGCCAGGTGGTCGGCGCCGAGGCGTTGATCCGCTGGCACAAGCCCGGCCACGGCATGGTCTTTCCATCGGCATTCATCGCAGTGGCCGAAGACAGCGGCCTGATCGTGCCGCTGAGCAAATGGGTCCTGGCCGAAGCCTGTCGACAGAGCTGCGCGTGGCGGGCAGCCGGGCTGCCGCCGATCTGCATGGCAGTGAATATGTCAGCCATCGATTTCCGTCAGGCGGATTTTGTCGATGGCATCGAGCAGATCCTCGCGCAAACCGGCATGGAGCCGGCCCTTCTGGAGCTGGAGATCACCGAAAGCGTGTTGATGCAAAACATCGAGTCCACCGTTACCTCCCTGCAACGGATCAAGGCACTGGGGGTGCGCCTGGCCATCGACGACTTCGGCACCGGTTACTCCAGCCTGAGTTACTTGCGGCGCTTTCCCATCGACGTCCTGAAAATCGACCAGTCATTCATTCGCGGCTTGGGCAGCGACAGCAACGACGCAGCACTGGTCAGTGCCATCATCAGCCTGGGGCGCAGCCTCAAGCTGACCATCATTGCCGAGGGGGTGGAAACCGCTGAGCAACTGGACTTCCTCAAGGCCCGGCACTGTGAGGAAGGCCAGGGCCACTACTTCAGCAAAGCGGTGGAGCCCGAGGTATTCGTTCGCTATGTGGAGTCGCTCAGGCCCTCCTTGTCGACCCTCTCGTGAACCCGACCCAACGACACCCAGGCCAAGCGCTAAGGAAACATCAGATGTGGTTCCGCTTTAACTACCGGCTGCTGGTACCCGTGCTCGGGGTATGCCTGGGCGTCGAAGCCGCGCCGCTGGACGAACCCCTCAAACCCCTGCCTGCGGTGCCCCAACAGGATGCGCAACGCGTAGCGCTGGGTCGCCAGTTGTTCAACGAAACCCGTTTGTCGGTCAATGATTCACTGTCCTGTGCCAGCTGTCACCAACTGGCCGGGGGCGGCGCCGACAACAAGGCCTTTTCGATTGGCTTTACCGGTCTTCCGGTTGCGGTCAACACCCCCAGCGTACTCAACGCCAGCCTGAATTTCCGGCAGTTCTGGAACGGTCGCGCAGACTCCCTGGAAGCCCAGATCGGCGAAGTCGTACAGAGCCCCAGTGAGATGGGCAGCAACTGGCAACACGTGGTACAGACCCTGTCCGCCGATACGGCCTACCGCACTTCATTTGCCAACGCCTACCCCGACGGGGTGACCAGGGACAACGTGCAGAACGCCCTCGCCAGCTACGAGCGCACGCTGATCAGCGCCAACTCGCGGTTCGACCAGTACCTGCTGGGCGACACCCAGATACTCAGTCGCGAGGAAAAGTACGGCTATCAGCGTTTCAAGGAATACGGCTGCATTGCCTGCCACCAGGGGGTGAACATCGGCGGCAACATGTACCAGAAGTTCGGCGTCCTGGGCGATTACTTCCAGGAGCGGGGCCACCCTACGGAGTCCGACCTGGGGCGTTACCTGGTAACCGGGGACGAAGAGGATCGCCACGTGTTCAAGGTGCCCAGCCTGCGCAACGTCGCAGTCACCGCGCCGTATTTTCACGACGGCTCGGCCGCGACGCTCGAAGAGGCGGTGGACGTGATGTTCAAGTTCCAGCTCGGCCGTATTCCTTCGGCCGAAGATAAGACCCTGATCATCAAGTTTCTCAAGACCCTGACCGGTGAATGGGAGGGTAAACCCTTATGACACTGTCCTACCGACGCAACATGACGCTGTTGGGCATCGTCGCCCTGATGCTGGCCTCGACGCTGCTGTTCCTGTACCTCAAATCCAGCGCGGACCAGACCACGACCTACGCCGAATCCCGGGACTTGATCGGTCGCATCAAACAGCTGAATGCGCAGTGGGAAACCGAAATCCTCAAGGCCAGGATCGCCATCAGCCACAATTACGACCCACTGGTCTCGCCACTCACCGAGATGACCCGGCTCTGGCAACGATTTGATTCGATGGAGTCAAGCCACGACCGCAATGCCTCGGCCGCCTGGCGCACCAGTCATGATGCCTTCCTCGCCGCCCTCAAGGAAAAAACCCGCCTGGTCGAACAATTCAAGTCGCACAACGCCGTGTTGCGTAATTCACTGGCATTTCTGCCCACCGCCGAGGACGACATCCAGGCGCAACTGGCCGAACTGGTGGACGGCGACAAATTGCAGTTGCAGAACATCGCCACTGACACCTATGACTTGCTGCTCAGCAGCCTGGAATTCGCCCAGGTCACCTCTGATGGCAAGGCTGCCGACATTCTGCTCGGCTTGAACAAACTGAAGGTCAACAAAGAACGCCTGCCCGAGCAGTTTCACAGCCCGATCGACATTGTCAGCAGCCACATCTCATTGATCCTGCGCGAACAACCACTGGTCAACCGGCTGCTGGAAAACATTGAGGCCATCCCCGTGGCCGAACGCCTGGACGACATTACCGACCTGCTCAACACTGACCAGCACAGGACCGTAGCCGTCGACCAGCGCTACCATTTTTCCATGCTGATATTTTCAGTGTTGCTGGTGCTGTGCCTGGTGTACCTGACCATTCACCTGATGCGCAGTTTCAGGGTGATCCAGCGAGTCAACCAAGCCCTGGAAGTCGCCAATGACGACCTCGAATTGCGGGTAGAAGAACGTACCCGTGAACTGCGCGATACCCAGAGTGAACTGCTCGACACTGCACGCCAGGCCGGGATGGCCGAGATAGCGACCAACGTGTTGCACAACGTCGGCAACGTACTCAACAGCGTCAACATTTCAGCCGATCTGGTGACACGTAAACTGCGCGCCAGCAAGGCCCAGGGCCTGGCCAAGGCGATGCAGCTGATTAACGATCATCCAGGCGATGTGGGCACCTTCCTGACCCAGGACCCGAAAGGCAAACTGCTTCCCGGTTACCTCAATCAACTGGTGGAAGCGATAGCCCTGGAGCAGCAGGGCATGAGCGAGGAACTGGCACAGTTGAGCAAGAGCGTCGATCACATCAAGGACATCGTCGCCACCCAGCAATCCTATGCGGGCGCCAACAGCCTCATGGAGCCGTTGTACATCAGCGAATTGCTCGAAGACGCCCTGCGCATGAACGCGGGCGCCCTGACCCGACATCAGGTGACGGTGGTCAAGGATTACAGCGCATTGCCGCAAGTCATGGGTGACAAGCACCGGCTGCTGCTGATCCTGATCAACCTGATCAGCAACGCCAAATACGCGATGTCGGATTTGAATAATCGTGCGCGGCAAATGACCCTGGCGGTGAAAATCATCGATGACACAACCCTGCAAGTCAGCGTCAAGGACGACGGCGAAGGCATTGCCGAGGAAAACATCACGCGGATCTTTGCCCACGGTTTTACCACCCGCAAGGAAGGTCACGGCTTCGGTCTGCATAGCTGCGCCCTCGCCGCCATCGAGATGAACGG
This sequence comes from Pseudomonas sp. Y24-6, assembly GCF_020295325.1. Lineage (NCBI taxonomy): Bacteria > Pseudomonadati > Pseudomonadota > Gammaproteobacteria > Pseudomonadales > Pseudomonadaceae > Pseudomonas > Pseudomonas sp. Y24-6. The sequence goes on from NZ_JACBXG010000005.1 coordinate 240,133, forward strand.
CCACCTCACCGCCCACAGCGACGGCCCGGGCAAAGGCGCCCTCTTCACCTTGCGGATCCCGCTGCACCTCGTACCGGAGCCAGCATGAGCGAGGGTTTCAACCGGCGCATCCTGCTGATCGACGACACTCCGTCCATTCATGCGGATTTTCGCAAGATCCTCATGCCTCCCCCGGTGCAGACGCAGGAGATGGATGCGATGGAAGCGACCCTGTTCGGCAGCGAGACCGCACCGACCCGCGTGACGGTTGAGCTGGATTCGGCCTACGGAGGGCAGGAAGGTCTGGGTAAACTGAAGTGGGCGCTGGACCAACAGCGACCCTATGCCCTGGCCTTCGTCGATATGCGCATGCCCGAAGGCTGGGACGGCGCCCAGACCATCGAACACCTGTGGCAGGCAGACCCGCGCTTGCAAGTGGTGGTGTGTACCGCCTACTCCGATTATTCCTGGGATGAACTGCTCGACCGCCTGCAGGCCCATGACCGGGTACTGATTCTGAAAAAGCCGTTCGACAATGTGGAAGTGCAGCAAATGGCCAATACCCTGTTGGCCAAATGGGACATGACAGAACGGGCCAGCTTGGAGATGAATCATCTTGAGCATCTGGTGCAGCGGGAAGTCGACGAGCGCAAACAGCTTGAATCACAACTGGTGCAATCGGAAAAACTGGCGTCGCTGGGGCAGCTCGCCGCTGGCGTTGCCCATGAGATCAACAATCCCATCGGCTTCATCTCATCCAACCTCGGCACGCTCGATGGCTACTTCCAGCAACTGCAGGAAATGCTCGATGCCTATGGGCAGGCAGAGACCTTGATCCAGGCCGGTGAGTGGGCCGAACGCCTGCAGCAGGTGCGCGAACGGATTGAACTGGACTTCCTGCGCGAGGACATTCCGCTGCTGATCAAGGAGTCCAAGGACGGCATCAACCGGGTCGGCCGGATAGTCAGGGACCTCAAGGATTTTTCCCGGGTGGACGCCAATCAGGAATGGCAGTGGATCAACTTGCAGCAGGGCATCGAGTCGACCCTGAACATCGTCGCCAACGAACTCAAGTACAAGGCCGATGTGCTCAAGGAGTATCAGGTGCTACCCGACATCGAGTGCCTGCCCTCACAAATCAATCAGGTGTTCATGAACCTGATCGTCAATGCCTCCCAGGCGATTGGCCCGGAACGCGGCACCCTGACCCTGCGCACCGGGCATGCTGCACAGTCGGTATGGATCGAAGTGCAAGACACCGGCTCCGGCATCGCACCGCAGAACCTGCAGAAAATCTTCGACCCGTTTTTCACTACAAAACCCGTTGGCCAGGGCACAGGCCTGGGATTGTCCTTGTCCTACGGCATCATCAAGAAGCATCGCGGAGAAATCACGGTTCGCAGTGAAGTCGGCGTGGGCACCACATTCCGGGTCGAGTTACCCATTCGCCAGAGCAGCCGAGTCGACTGACGCCCCGCGAGGCTGGCATCAGTGGGTTCACCAGCGCAAAGTCTTGATCGGCGGTGGTTCCTTGACGACGATAAACCCGTAGTCGCCGATCAGGTATATCCGGTAGTACGGCCTGTCCACCAGCGCTGGATAGGCCAGGTACCCCACGCGCGTGGCATTGCGCCGTTCCTTCTCGGCGACCACGTTGGTGATGCCGACGCTGGGCAGGTTCTCGGCCAGCATGTAGAAGTCGATGTTGAGCAGATAATGCAGCACCGGCATCTGCCTGAACGTACCGGCTGCGCCCGTCAGCCAGTGGTCGGAATAGGTCACCGACAGATAGATACGCTTGGCTTCGCGCAGCTCTCGATGGGCGCTGATGTCTTGCGCAAGACTGCCCAGGGCCTGGGTGGCGAAGGCCTTCTGCACGGTCAGCACCCGGCCGTAGGCGTAGGACAGCGACAGCATCGCCAGCAGCGGTAAGGCCAGCAGCAGCGGCAGGCGCGGGTGAAGCCGCGACAATGCCAGGTGGCCGAGGTAGAACAGCAGCACCAGCAGCACGGCGAAGCCCATCAAGGTTCTGGCGCCTTCGTTGAAGTCGCGAAAGAACAACGCCATGCCCGACACAAGCAAGGTCACCAGCGGCAGGGTCAGCAGGCATACCAGGCCGATGCACAGGCGTTTGGCTGCGCTGTCCGGACGCCTGGAAATCTCGCGCCCCAGCCCTGCGGCGCCCGCTATTGCACACAACAGCAGCCCGGCCAACACCCAGGTAAAGCCGCCATGGAACAGCAACTGCACCTTTTCCAGCACGCGGCCGATATTGATCAGCACCTGCAGCCATGGATCGGCGTCCAGGTTCAATAACAGGGTGCGATTTGCCTCGGTAAACGGGTAGGCGGTCACGCCGTAGATCAACGCGCCAAGGGCCGCCTGGGCGATTCTGCAGCCGATCAGATCTCGCCACTTGCGCCATTCCAGCTGGTCATGGGCGCCCTTCAGCACTTCAAGGCAGCACAATCCCAGGAACACATTAAAACTGATCTGATACAAGCCCAAACCCAACGCGACAAGACCGGCAGGCACCAGCCACTGCAGGATGCGCGAGGTGTGGTGAAAACTGATTGCGTAGATGACTGCCACCACGCTCAATGCCATGGCGGGGCCGTCGTATTGATAAGACAGGTTCTGCAGGAAAAACGGGTTGTACCACAGCGGCAACACCACCAGGCAGTTGGAGACCCTGGGCTCGCGCCAGTAGTGAAACGTCAGGCTGGTCAGGGCCGATGCCATGGCCAGCGTGGCGATCAACAGCGGCAACGGAAAAATGTTCGGCGCGCCAGGGCTCAAGGTCAGGGCCTTGTACATCAGCTCGGCGAACAACCGTCCCTGCCCTGCCCATTCCATGCCGCCCGACAACGCGCGCCAGTTGTCATCGATATAGCGGTAGTCGGCAAGGATCAGCGGCAACACATACACCAGCGTCGCCAGCACAAACAGCCGCCAGGCCTGGCGCCGCCCCAGCTCACGGGTCAGAGCGTCACCCAGTCGGCCCATGTTAAAGATCGCGCCCCTGCCTGGCGCCGACGATGTCCTTTATCACGTAACGCGGTCGATGCTTGGCCTCGATGTAGATGCGGCCGACGTACTCGCCGAGAATGCCGATGCCGATCAGTTGAACACCGCCGAGAAACAGAATGGCGGTCATCAGCGAGGGGTACCCAGGGACGCTGTTACCGAAGAAAATCTTGTCCAGCACCATGTACACCGCATACAGCACGGCAAAGACTGAAATGGCACCACCGATGTAGGTCCACAGGCGCAGCGGCACCGTGCTGAACGAGGTCACGCCCTCCAACGCCAGGTTCCACAGTTTCCAGCCGTTGAATTTGCTGTTGCCGGCCACCCGCGAGGCACGCTCGTACTCCACCACCACGGTGTTGAAACCGGCCCAGGACAGCACGCCTTTCATGAACAGCTGATGTTCCGGCAGCGCGCGAATGACGTCGACGACCTTGCGGTCCATCAGCCGGAAATCACCGACATTTTCTTCGATGCGGGTGTAGGAAATGCGATTGAGCAGGTGGTAGAAAAGTGATGCACTGTGGCGCTTCATGTAGCTGTCGGCGCTGCGATCACGGCGCTTGGCAAGCACCACGTCCGCCCCCTTCAACCACTGCTCGATCAACAACGGGATTACGCTGATCGGGTCCTGCAAGTCGACGTCCATGGGAATCACCGCATCGCCGGTAGCATGTTCAAGGCCGGCGAACAGCGCGGGTTCCTTGCCAAAATTACGCGAAAAATTGATCAGCACGACCTGCTCGTCGACCTGCGCGAGCGCGGCTGCCTGTTCGGCTGTACGGTCCGTGCTGCCATCGTTGATGAAAACAATTTCGACTTCGGCCTGATCCAGTTTCAGCTCGTTGCGCACGGCCTGGTAAAACAGATTGATGGCCTGCTCTTCATTGAACACCGGCACGATGAGCGAGATTTTCATACCTGATGCTCGCGGAAGACAACGTATTTGGAGAAGAGGAAACCCAGCACCAGGCTCAATGCGGAAAACAGCCCGACCGTGAGCAGGCCATGCAGTCGCCAGACGTCGGCAACATGGCCCACCCCCAGACTCAAGGCGCCCATGGTCACCAGGAATAAAGCATAGTTGGCGACCGACGTTTTACCGTCGAAGGTGAATTGCGCGTTCATGTAGAAAGAGAACGAGGCGGCCACGCAGAACGCCATGAGGTTAATGACGGCCTGGCTAAAGTCAGCCGCCACGCTGAGCAGGAAAAAAATCTGCCAATGGATCAGCGTATTTGCAATCCCGATCACCGTGTAGCTGGACATTCCTTTCCACAAGCGTCTCATGGCGCCCCCTCCGTTGCTGACTACCGTCATCCTCGGCACATAAGGGTTTGAGCTTGGCGACTGTCAGAAATCACAGGCGGGGGTGTTTTTCAGACCGACGGTGAAATCCTGCAACGAAAAAGCCCCGATCGACAGACCGGGGCTTTGGCATTTCACATACGCACAATCAAGGAGCCGAACGCGCCGCACCCTGCGATACATTGGTCGGCTGCAGTTTGAACACGTAGAACAACACCGTCAGCAGCACCAGGAAGGCCGGGCCGACATACAGCGCCACGCGGGTGTCGGGGAAGTAGGCCATGAGGCAAACCACCAGCACCAGGAACGCCAGCGCCAGGTACGAGCTGACCGGGAACAGCCACATCTTGTATTTCAGGCCGGCACGTTCGCTGGCGCTCAGGCCTTTGCGGAATTTGAGCTGGGCCAACAGGATCATCACCCACGTCCAGATCGCGCCAAAGGTGGCAATTGCCGTCACCCAGACGAAGACTTTCTCAGGCACCAGGTAGTTGAGCAGCACGCCCAGCAGCAAGGCGCCGATCGACAGCAGCAGTGCGCGACGCGGTACGCCGTTGCTCGAGGTCGTGGCGAAACCGGCCGGGGCCTGGCCATTCTGCGCCAGGCTGTAAAGCATGCGCCCGGTGCTGAAAATGCCGCCGTTGCAGGACGACAGCGCAGCGGTAATCACCACGAAGTTAATGATACCGGCTGCAGTCTTGATGCCCAGACGCTCGAAGGTCATCACGAACGGGCTGCCCTGGGTACCGATTTCGTTCCATGGGTAAATCGACAGGATCACGAAGAGCGCGCCGACGTAGAACAGCAGAATGCGCCAGAACACCGAGCCGATCGCGTTCGGGATTGTCTTCTGCGGGTTTTTCGCTTCACCGGCGGTCAGGCCGATCATCTCGACGCCGAGGTAGGCGAACATCACCATCTGCAGGGACATCAACACGCCCTGCACGCCGTTGGGCATGAATCCGCCGTGGGCCCAGAGATTGGAAATCCCCAGCGCCACGCCGTCGTTGCCGAAGCCGAACGCGATCACGCCGACACCGCCGATCACCATGGCAATGATGGTGACGATCTTGATCAGGGCGAACCAGAATTCGAATTCGCCGAAGGCTTTCACAGCGATCAGGTTGATCGAGCCCATACTGATCAACGCCGCCAGGGCCCAGATCCAGCGCGGTACCTCGGGGAACCACACACCCATGTACACCGCCACGGCGGTGATTTCCGCCACGCAGGTCACCAGCCACAGGAACCAGTAGTTCCAGCCGGTGAGGAAGCCCGCCAACGGGCCCAGGTAATCTTGAGCGTAACGGCTGAAAGACCCGGCTACCGGGTTATGCACGGCCATCTCACCGAGCGCGCGCATGATCACCAGGATCGCCAGACCGCCGATGATGTAGGAAAGCATGATGGCCGGGCCGGCCATTTCGATGGCCTTGGCCGAACCAAGGAACAGACCGACGCCGATACAGGCACCGAGCGCCATCAAGCGAATATGCCGTTCGCCGAGTTCGCGTTTAAGCGGGCCGCCCTGAGCGGTCTCGCCGTGGGGCAGGTGATTGCCGACTGGCATGGGGGTACAACCTCGTCTTGTTATTGGATATGACCACCGAGTGACCAAGCGCGGGCGGGTCGCCTTTGCTTGCCTGAAACCGGACCTGCTTCGTGGGCAGAACCGTCTTGTAGGACAAAACCTCCAAGATCAGCGGGGCGTGCAGTATAAAAAGCTTACGACAGGGTTTTTCACTCTATAAACCACAACATTCAGCGAGAACTCTCGGGAAAAGCCCAGTTTGTGGAGGGGCATTACCTGGGCTTGTAGGAATTTTCGCAGCTAAAACGGCGCGGAGTATTGCACGCTATTGGTGCGTCGTCATGTCCCTACTTAGGCCTAATTTACGCGTGAACGGCTCTATCTCAAGGCTGTCGGGCAAATGCTGGGAATCACTTGCATTCCAACCTGCAATACAACTTGTAGGAGCTGACGAGTGAAACGAGGCTGCGATCTTTTGATCCGTTTTTTTAAACACAAGATCAAAAGATCGCAGCCTCGTTTCACTCGTCAGCTCCTACGGGCTCCTACGGGCTCAGGCTCCTGCGCGCAACCTTGTTCACAATTTTTTCACCATCGCCAACCACCGACTAAGCTTCAGACAAGTCCGATCAATCTGCGTGAATGGATCAGTCGACTATGGGCGCTTTGTGGCAAACCGATTCGAGTAAAACCGTGGTCCAGACTGAAGCTGTGGATGAAGCGCCGTCACCTGAAAAACCCCGTGGTTCGAAACATGGGTGGAAGGCTTTTTTCCTGTTGCTGTTGATTATCCTCATCGTCGTCGGCTTGGCGGCCGCCAAGGAAATGCGCACCTCGAAATTCCAGTCCAGGGAGGTCAGCAAGTACGCTGCGACGCTCAATTACGACCTGCAACCCGGTCCCAGCGATGACATTCGCTATCCCGGCGCGGGACCTTTTGACCTGCGCCTGGGCTACAGCTCCCTCGGGGAATTTCTACCACGCCTGATCAAGCGTGATTACGTGGTGAAGTCGCAAACCCGTTTCTCCCAGGCATTGATGGACTACAGCGACAAAGGCTTTTTTGTCCCCTACGCGGAAAAAATCCAGGCCGGGCTGTCAATCACCGACTGCCGGGCGGCCCCCTTGTATCAATACAAATACCCGCAACAGTTGTACGCAAGCTTCGATGCGATTCCGCCAGTGGTGGTCAGCAGCCTGCTGTTCATCGAAAACCGCTTCCTGCTCGACCCGCGCCAGCCCCATGCCAACCCGGCGGTGGACTGGCCACGATTCGGCATGGCCGCCTGGTCGCAGGTTGCCAAATTGCTCCACATGCCCGGTCAGTCGGCAGGCGGCAGTACCCTGGCGACCCAGCTGGAAAAATACAGGCATTCGCCCGATGGCCTGACGGTGTCCGGTGCGGAAAAGATCCGGCAGATGATTTCAGCCACCGTTCGCGCGTATCAGGCCGGGCCCGACACCCTGGTCGCCCGGCAAAATGTAGTGCGTGACTACCTCAACAGCGTGCCCCTGTCCGCCGTACCCGGTCATGGTGAAGTGCACGGCATGGCCGAGGGGTTGCGCGTCTGGTATGGAGCCGATTTCAACCAGGCCAACCAACGCCTGGCCAGCACTCAAACGGATCCGCAAAGCCTGGCGGAGAAAGGCCTGGCCCTGCGCGAAATGTTATCGCTGATGATCGCCCAACGCCGCCCTTCGCATTACCTGACCAAAGGCCACGATGAACTGGCCAGCCTCACCGACAGCCACATTCGCTTACTGGCGCAGAATGGCGTGATCGACGCGCCGCTGTCGGCCGCCGCACTGGCCAGCAAAGTCACCTATCGCGACTGGGCCACGCAACCGACTATCCAGCCGATCGAAACCAATAAAGGCATCAGCGTCGCCCGCAGTCGTCTTGGCGGCCTGCTCAACCGTCCGCTGTACGATCTCGACCGGCTTGACCTGTCGGCCACCAGTACCCTGCAAGGCGACCTGCAAACCCAGGCCACCGAGTACCTCAAGCACTTGGCCGACCCGGCCTTCGCCGCGCAAATCGGCCTGATGGGCGAACGCCTGCTCACCCCCACCAGCACCGCCCAGGTGCGCTACAGCTTCACCCTGTTCGAACTGACCCCGGACGGTTCCCGGGTACGAGTCCAGACCGACAGCACCGACCAGCCCTTCGACATCAACGAAGGCAGCAAGCTGGAGCTGGGCTCAACCGCGAAAATGCGCGTGCTGACGACGTATCTGCAAATCATCGCCGAGCTGCATGATAAATATGCCGCCATGACCGTGCCGGAACTGAAGAAAGTCGAGGTTCCGGACCAGGATCGCCTGAGCCGCTGGGCCATCGATTACTTCATTCAGAACAAGGACCGCAACCTGCAAACCATGCTCGGTGCCGCGCTTGATCGAAAATACTCCGCCAGCCCCGGTGAAGCCTTCTTCACCGGCGGCGGCTTGCACACCTTCAACAACTTTCGCAAAGAGGACAACGGACGCCTGCCCACCTTGCGCGACGCGCTGCGTGAGTCGATCAACCTGCCTTTCATCCGGCTGATGCGCGACCTGGTGCGCTACACCACCTACTCCGGCCCGAACAACAGTGCCGAATTGCTCAAGGACGACCGCGATCCCAGGCGCCAGGAATACCTGGCCGGTTTCGCCGACCGCGAAGGCACCTCGTTCCTGCTGAAGTTCTGGAAAAAATACAAGAACAAGGACACCCAGGCGCGCCTCGAAACCTTCCTCGACGGCATGCGGCCGACGCCGATTCGCATGGCCGCCGTGCATCGTTACTTGCTGCCGCAAGCCAGCCAGGAAAGCTTCAACAGCTTCGTCCGTTCGCACCTCAAAGGCGCCAAGCTCACGGAAAAACTCACGGACGAACGCCTCGAGCGGCTCTACGAAAACTATCGTCCTGGCGCCTATGACCTGCCCGACCAGGGCTTCATCGCCAAGGTCCACCCCCTTGACCTGTGGCTGATGGGTTACCTGCTGAACAACCCCGACGCCAAGTTCAGCCAGATCGTCAAGGCCAGCCAGTTCGAGCGCCAGGAAGTCTACAGCTGGCTGTTCAAGAGCCGACACAAAGGCGCGCGGGACAGTCGCATCCGCACCATGCTGGAGATCGAGGCTTTCCTCGACATTCACCAGCGCTGGCAGAAAGTCGGCTATCCGTTCGATCACCTGGTGCCCTCGCTGGCCACTGCCATTGGCAGCTCCGGGGACCGCCCGGCGGCGCTGGCTGAGCTGATCGGGACCATCCTCAACGACGGTGTGCGCATGCCGACGCTGCGCATCGACAGCCTGCACTTCGCGGCGAACACACCCTATGAAACCAGATTGATCAGTAATCCGGATGCCGGTAAACGGGTCATGCCAATCGAAGTTGCCAGGGCCATGCGCGAAGCCCTGTCGCAGGTGGTGGATGCCGGGACGGCCAAACGGGTTTCCGGCAGCTTCACCCTGCCAGACGGCAAGCCGTTGGCCATGGGCGGCAAGACCGGGACCGGCGACAACCGCATCGAAGCCATCGGTTCGGGCGGACGGATACTCAGTTCAAAATCGATCAACCGCACGGCGACGTTCGTGTTTTTCATCGGCGACACCCACTTCGGCACCATGACCGCGTTCGTACCCGGTCGCACGGCTGAAGCGTTCAAGTTCACTTCGGCGCTGCCGGTGCAAGTGCTCAAGGGCATGGCGCCGATTCTGACCCCATACCTGCAACCGGGCAGTCATTCGCAGTGTCAGCCACTGGCGGTTTCCCGGCTTTCGGCGCACTAATCCCGATGGCCTTTGGCAAAACGATCGATCCTGTGCGCGACCGTTATCAACGCCGTCAGGTAATTGAAATACGCCATCTGGCGTTCGACAGGATCGGGGCTGGCGATAGCAATGGCAGTGCCTGCGCCCGTCAGGGCTATGGCCACTTCATCCATCCCGATCAATTGCTGACGCGTCAGTTCTAAAAAAGTGAACTCACGCTCCAGATCAAGCCCTTGCATAAAAAGATTGTGGTAGTCGTCTCGCAGGCGAATAGCGAAGTCCAGAGCTCGCTGATAGCTACCTTCAGCAACTGCGGTCTCGTTAAAAAGCGCTTCCTGGGTCTGCTGCATCAGGATGATATCGCTCTCGATTGGCGTGCACCCTGGCGCACGTTTATGCCTTGACAGGCTGCGGGGCAGGCAATTGGCCAGCGAATCCAGACTGCTGGACAACTCACCTACCGTCCGTGGGCGGAAGCCCGGGCCTTCGGCAGGCGGAACTTCCAGGGTTTTGCCTTTGAGATTTTCCGTGTTTATCAATGCCAGCTTGTATTTTGGAGACTTAGGCAGGTTCCATGCGCAATATTGTGCTGCCAGGGACACCGTACCAATGGTGCCGTGCATCGCCGTTGCCAGCAGGTCGATCGAGGGGTAAACAAAAAAGCCGATATTCGGATCATAGAAATAGAAATTGTTTTCCCCAAAAATATCGAACGTGACACCGATCAACATCGAATGTTTTTGCGAGTCCATCGCGAACATACTGTTTTCTTTAAATGTTGATAGATACGTGAGAATTTTTCCAACACTACTGGGCGCTGCGTTCAATTTAGGGATGATGAAATCATTCACATCCAGTTTGCGTATCTGGTCAATCGCCCGAATAATTTCATTGTGCGAGTGATCGGTTTTTGCTGCTGAGCGCATTATATTCATAAAGAAATTTTCAGCACTGTATTCTATGACAGCCACTGCTGCCGCCATTACCAACGGGTAACAACGTCCCTCTCCCGTCCGCGGCGCGTCTGCTGCACACAGCCAAAAAGACTGCGGGGCAATGATCTGCCGGTAGCTGCCGTTCTTCAATGGTTTTGCATATTTAGCCGCGACGTAAATGCTTGAATGAATAATCCGATGGGAGCGGGTATTCTCAATTTTACCACTCAGCGCTCCAAGTTGCATCACATCAGCGGTGCCGCACCATTCATTATAGCGAGTTATCAACACCAGTTCAGAATCGGTTTTTTTCACACCGGCGACCTCAAACCCCTGGTGATGTCTTTTAGCAAAATTAAAATCAGCCGCTCTTTTCCCTGAAGCCATCACTTTGGCATGGTGCTCGTAACGCTCGCGCTTGGTATCAAGTTCAGCAAGCTGTTCAAGCGTCAGCACCGATGTATTAAGCCCCACATCGTTCGGACGTAACGCTTTGGTTTGCCGAATAAAGTCATTGAATACCTGGGTAAACCGGGCCGTCAACGCGCCGATTTGAGCAGTCGTCAATACCTCCCAACTCGTATCGTCAATCTCGCCAGGCTCATTGATCACGGCATAATCAAAGTTATTTAATCGAACGGTCCGCGTTACTGAATCATAAACAACCCCTGAGAAATTTACCGCTCTGTAATACACCCCCATATCGCGCAACAGACTCACGAGCCCCTCTACCACAAGGGATCTATCCAGGATACGTACACCCTCCATCGCGGTACGATCATCCTCGGCCAAGATCGCACTGAGTGTTTTCCCCGACGACGATGGCAGCAGAGTCACCACCGGCCCTTCTCCCGGAAAATAAAGGACTTGGGCCTTACCCGTTTCCGGGCCGCCGTATATACGATTGTACGCAAGGCTATTATTACTGGCTTTGCGTATTCGCAGCGACTGGTCTCCGTCGCGTTCCGACCTGAACTCCCGTACCACATAAGAGTCTTGCGAATTACTTAGCTTGTAAACCGTGTAGCCATCCCCTGCCTCGATAACATTTTTTGCATCCAGATAATCCAGATCATCCAGGCACTTATACTCCAACGATCTGATCTGGCGGCGCGTGACCGGCGCGCACAGTCGGTGATCAATGGAATATTGCGTGCGGTTTTCAATGCGTTTCATCACCGGTAGCTTGCGGTCCAGTGGGGCCGCCAAGGCCAGGCCCTCTGCAATCACCTCTGGGGGCGTTAATGAACTGTTACGCAAAACGATTATTTTATGAGGTCCGATCAACACTCGAGTGGTTGCCGCCAAAGCCGTCAGTTCTGCCTGCACTTGTGTCGGTAATGTACTGAGTGAATCGCTGGGCAAGGCGTTCAGCGTCGAAATCACCGAGTCTGCAGTCGCATAGGCGTATTGAATATAAGCCCTGATGTGTTTACTCGCACGCATGATGCCTTTGACACACAGCTCTGCCGGCAGCGGGGAGACCACGTCAAAACCGATGTAGGCGGCATACGTAAAGCCTTTTAGCCCCAAGCCTGCAAATTCCGGGTTCGTCATCAACCCCAGCAGTATTTGCCGGGTGACGACCTTAAATGATCGGCCTGCGGCAAGGCCATGCATACCCTCGTTGAGCAGTATCTTGAAGGTGGTGCGGCCGAGCTGAGTCATCGCACCGAGGGCCGGCAGTATTGAAAGAACGATCCCTAACACGTCCCACATGATGCCATTGCCGTCGAGTCGGTGATCCGCATCTGCATAGACATCCCGCAGCTCGGTATAAAGCGGCAGAAAGCCGAGTACAACGCCCCAGAAATCATTATCCTTGTGGGCGGTTTTCAGCAGCCCGACCCACTGACTCAAATTCTCTCGCATCACCTCATCAGCGACATTCATTAATGGCTGACCCTGCCTGGGATGCTGGCGCTCCAAATGGTTTCGCTCCCACCACCCCCTGAATTTACGCGGTGCCTTTAATATCGGGTACCCACTTTTGCCAATCAGCGCGTCGGTCTCAAGCCCCATGGGCCGCAGCACATCATCAATCAGTTTCCTGCCCTCCAGCTCCCCTACCGTACCGCGATAAGGGATGGCCATCAGGCTGTGGATTTTACTCAGTACTTGACTGGCGCTAACGGATGACGGCTCAAACAGCTTCACCGTCACGTTGAAATCAAGTCCTGCCAGCGCCAATATCCCACCGTTGGCTAGCGCAATAAACCCTATGGTTCCAGGCACTTCGGTCGGGCCATTGAGCATGTTGTGAAATTTATCGCCCAAGTCCCTGGCGGCGCCGCTATTTAAAAGCTCATCTATTTGAGTGCTGGCATTTGAATAGACAACCAGATCGGCATAAACGATCTTTTCAGCTTGCAGTTGACTAAGGCGATAATCAGTCAAACCTTGATTGGCCATCGCGCCATACGACATTTGCCTGGCGTCGAAATCAATGTACTTTTCCCGATACTGGATAAATTGATCGTAATAATCGACCCATGTTTCAGATTCGCTACTTTTCTTGAAGGTATCAAGGCTCCTGTAACCAGCAGGCCTGTCTTCATAAAGACGCTTGAAGTATTCGGTGGGCGTAGACGCTTCAGCAAAACTGACCGAAAGCGCGTTGGTCCACCTCTTGTACTCCCTGGCCTGGACATCATTGGTCATCATGAAAAACGCCAAAGCACCGGCCTTATTTAAATAGGCCTTGACCTGATCAGAAACACCATCCTCGCGGGAGATCTGATAAAAGCCCATAACTTTATCATCGTCATCCAACGAAGCTACGTCGACCGAAAATTTTTCCAGCACCAATTCAACCGCGATCTTTTTTGCCTCAAATACCGCTTGTGTTTTCGAGTATTTTTTTCGCAATGGGCCGAGATTTCTTAACTGTTTGCATATGGCATAACTATCAACCTCCTCGATAAAAGCATTGGCCAGGTGAATTTTACGCATCTCGAGGGTCTCGACATCCACCGTACGTTGCAGCAGTGTTGACCCCGTCTTGTCTCCCTCTTTCAATGATTCATACAGCTTGGCGCCGAGCAACTCCATGCGGAGCTTCAGAACATTAATAAATAAATCCGGCAACGCTTCAAATTTTTTCAAACCAACATATTTATCTATTAGTTCTTCAAATTCACGCTGTTCGACCACCAGTGCGGAACGCCATAGTTTTTGAGTATTTGAAAGGTCGGGGGCTTGCAGATAGTCGGTATCAGATGGCTGTATCCGGGCCTGGCGTTGCTGGAAGTAAGTGTCGGCCTCTCGCTGCTCTATCCTGAACGCCCGATTCAACAAGCTCAGCGTTTCACGTCGCGAATCGTGACGCCAATCCTGCCAATACCTGGTGTTGGCGGTAGAGGAGTGTTGCTGCACCTCCTCTGCGGCAGCGGCCAGGCTGGCCATCCAGACCACGGACTTGTGATACTCCGAATGAATCCCCGCTCCGGCCTTTTTCAGGTTATCCAGAGTGGGCAGAATCAGCGCCACCTGTTGAATCAACGCATGATGAAACTGTGTCAGATACAGGTTCTTCTTTTGCTCAATGTTCAGGCTACTATCGTGATTCAGTGTTATCGAGTTGTGCCATAACCGATTCAACTCGCTGGCCACCAAGTTGTCGTTCTTTGAAAAATCAAGTGCGCGCCGCGCCAACTGCACGACGGGGTCCGAATAGGTCAGGGAGGCCGTCTGCCCATCCTGCGAAACCACAACACGCTTAACCCGCTCGGAGCGCCGGGGAAAGTCGGCCAGAGCGCTGGTGTCGCGGCCCAGGCGTCTGGCCAGCGGTGCCGTTGGCGAGCCTTCGACCACCTCCAGGGCACAGGCCAGCAGCGCATTGACGTAGGGCGTATAAACCGGCAAATCAAAATCCGTCTCGCGCGCGTCACCGGTCTCCATGCACCTGTCCGCTGGCGCTTCGCTGTAAGCCCAGCGATACAGCAGGAACCCGCCCGTTGCCATCGCAGCGAGCCCCAATAGCAGCGAGGCTTTGTGATCCTGCAATCCACGGCCACCCGTCCGCGCTGCGCCGCCCATCAGGCCCGTTTCAGCTTCTGCCAGCGGTGCGCCGGCATTGCCGGCTTCGCGTGCCTGCCACACTGCATAGCCGATAGCCCCCAGCGCCACGGCCTCCAGGCTGATGCCGGCAAGCAATAAACCATGGGAGCCCAGACCGGCAGACAAAGGTTTGAACGGACGGCCCACAGCCCCCGAAGTCGAAACTGCTGCCGCGCCCGGCGGGCCCATTGGGAACTTGCTCATGGCTGCCACCAAGGCATCCGCCAGCCAATGCTCCACCTGCCGGGACAACCGTCGGTGCAAATCCATGGCGCTGCGCTGACTGCTGGCGCTGCTGGCCAGCGCGTTCAGCCACTGACTGCCCCAACCGAGCCAGCTGTCGGCGTTGAGCTGTACACTCACACTGCGCCGCGCCTCCATCAGCAACGGCAACAAGGGCAACAGGTCGATCAGCGGTTCCAACTGCGGGTAGCTCTTGACCACCTGATACTCTTTGAGCTGGCGCGCAAGTTGGCGCAGCCGGTCTTCGGTTTGCAACGGATCGCCACCCGCGCAGGCCTGATACACCTGCCAGACCAGCAGCGCATTCAGATACTGGCCGTAGGCAAGCTGCAGCGCCAGGTCGCCTGCCGGCGCGTGGGCGACGAACCATTGGCAGCTCTGCTCCCAACCAGTATGGGTTTTCAATGCCTCGGCATAACGCACGGTGGCAGCGGCCAGCGGGTGGCCCATCAGCGCGCCCAGGGCATAGGGCCTGGCAATCTCCATGACACTCTGGGCGATGCGCCTGGCCAGACTGGGCCAGCTCTCGTCGGGCGTACCTTGCCGATAGAGCGTTTGCAGCGCTCGCAGCCCCTGCACCGCATAAGCCGGCAAGGTCTGCCCGGCCACCAGATGGGCAACCGGCAACGCGAGCGCGGCCAGTAAATCCTTGAGCAGCAACAGCCCGCCATCCCGGCTCTGCCTCAGACTCAGCAACCGATTCACCAGGCTGAGCGTGGCCGGGTCGGCGCCCAGCACCCCGTGGCATGAGGTCAGCCAGGCGTATGCTTCATCGTCGCCCACGTTGTGCTTGAGCAGGGCAAGCAGACAAAGTGTCTGATCGACCAGCGTACCCTGCACCGGAAACAGGCGCAGCGACTCGACAACCTGGCATAACGAAAAAAGTTGTTCCACCCGCAGCCGACTGCCCAGCAAACGCTCCAGAGGCCCCTGCAGAAGATCGCGCAATGCTGGATCACCCAGGGTAACCAACAACCAGACAAGCTTTTCCGGCAGCGTACCCTTATCGGGATACCCCTTGTGCACCTGCCCCAAGCCTCGTCCCAATTGCTGCAGCGAGTCCGCCAGCGCCTCACCCAGCAAAGGATTGCCGGCCAGTAGCTGCACATAATCGCCCAGGCCCGCACTGCCGGGCAGCGCCTGCCAAAGACGTGCGTGCGTCAGGAGCTGATCGATGCTTTCCAGGCGCTGATCAAGCTGTCCCACCAGCCCCTTACCCACCAGCACCTGGAGCTGTGGATCAGTCAGAAAGCGCCGGGCCAGCACTGACAGGTCCGCCGCCTGTTTCAGAAATTCTTGCTGTGCAGTGCACTGCTCGACAAGCAACTCCAGCGTCAGCCACTGTTTACTCAGACTGCTGAGCCAAGGGCCGACCGTGCCCAGACAGGTCCTCAGCTGGCGCCAGTAAGGTGTCAGCCTGCCTGAATAGTTGGCTAGCCTGGATGCGAAGCGCGTCAACTCGACACTGAGTTTGTGCAGTGTTTCCTGCCGGGTAAGATTGCCGTCAAGAATGCACCGACACTCGACATACACCTCCTTGAAGTCGTGCGTGACCGGCTCTGCCTCGAAAAAAAGCTGGTCCAGCGCGTCAACCAAGACCCGCCAGGCGATATCGCTTATCAGGCGGTTAAACGCCTGGCCCCCGGACTGGCCCAAGGATAACGAGTGGGTGACTGGCGACGGCTCGCACGGCCCAGGCGCGGCGCTACCGAGTGGCGGTGATGACGGCCGGAGGTGTATCACGCGCCGCTCTTGAGACGGCACGCTAAGCCCGCCCCCACCGCCTGCCTGGCGGCCATTGCGCCGTCGCAGGGTGCAGCCCGCTGAGAGTTCGATGCCAACCAGCTCGCGGCTTATTAGCCCTTGGCCAGGGCCTTGGCAAGGGCGGTTGGCAACGGCTGGCCTCTGAGAGGCAGCATGAACATCCATAGCTCAAAGGACTTTTGACAGTGGAGGGACACCAGCATAGGCATATCTCGCGCAGTCACCCTTGCACAAAACGCTCAAGCCACGAACCGACGAGCAGCCTTCACCAGCGCCTTCAAATAGTTGAGATACACCACCCGATCTTCCTCTCGGGTACAACCTGGAACGGCTGACATCGCATGAAGGCGCCCACCCAGCTGCTTGCGTGCCCGCCGTCAGCGGCCGCTTGTCGGCCCTTGAGTTTGCTCGCGACCATCGGGCAGTCGCCGCTTAAAAAAAAGCTTCCAGAGTCCCTTACCACAGGTACGGTGGTCGTCCTTAAGTGCTCAGCATTGACCGTCGCGCTCGTTTATACCGCGGCATCCCACAGCACCGTGATCGTGCCTGAATACCGGGTGCCCGATTTCATCTTTGCGACCTTGTCTGCTGGTATCTCAAAATGCAGCGTCGATGCTCCATTACCCGCATTCTGATCTGGGTAATACGTCTTACCTAACAGTGGTGATAGAGGGTCGCGAGAAACTCGCTCGCCAGCGGCATTGGTGATAGCGAGCGCATGAGAGACCAAGGTGACAACCTCGACACTGTCACCCTCCGCACTTTTCAGTGCGCAGTTTTTTATCAGGGAGTATTCACAACGCAGTTTCATCGTAAATGCACCCGAGGCTGACTGAAGAAATTTCAAGTCACGGTACAAGCGCGTGGGGGGGCGCCCTTTGTCTGTCCAGGCCTGCCAACCGCCCGCAGGCTCAAGCACCGCTTTGGTGCCATCGAGCAGAACTGCCCGCAGCGCGTGCCTTACGGTGAGCGCGACCTGGACTGAGAATTCAGTTGCACCAATGGGTCGAAGATAGCGTCCCGGGTCGAAGTCACCGGCCCAACGCGTGGTATACACAGCCGCTCCGATGTAGCGACCCTCAGCCATCGTGTAGGGATTGGGTGTATCCAACTCGTAGGAGAAATCGAGAAACTCGTTGCGCAGATGCATGGTTCTCTTCGGCGTTTTACCACAGAGCGCACCTGGCGGCCCATTCCAAAAGTAACGGTACTTGTGTGGAAGCGACGCCATATCCAGATGCCCCTTGTAAAAACTCTTGCACGGCGCGCCTACATCCGCAAACGAACCGTCGTTCCATAGCGCCTCGTGCCCTTCTCTTGAGGTGGCGGCTCCCGTGAGTTCCATCACCGTCAGTGGCTCGGTGTTATAACGAGAACCGACACCTGTTATGCGAAGCGTCACTGGATAACTGTGCCTTCTACTACGCACTTCAAAATGTTTAGCATTGGGTATCCTGAACTGAACCGCGTTCGTTTCAAAGGAGGGGACAGGAAAGTCAGATTTGAAACTGATTCCGACCTGCGCCGTCTGTAAGCGCCCGCCCGCACATATGGACGAGAAGTCCGCGCAGAAACCGGTCGAGGGCGTCACAATGACGAACTTCCTCTGACTCCCATCACCGTCAAATTCTGCTTCGATCTCAACCTCAGCCGCCCAGACCAAACCAACAAGCCCACTGTAAAAAAAACATGCTAACAACCAGCAAAGCCTTTTAAAAATCAAGATAATTGAGATCTCCATAAACTTACCACTCCTAGACACTTCAGCTAAAACAAGTAACCACGCCGCCTATTCTCTGAGAACCTGTCGTCGACACTTTAAATACCAGGCCGATACGCAGTGGCGGACGTGGGGCTCGCTTGTTCTCAAGCAAGAAATTATAAACGCTCGCAATCCACCCCGCTCGAAAAAAACCAAGTAAAAAATATCTTTATAGAATGTAGGACATATACTACAAGAAACCAGGCAATTATAAATAGCCGTAAGAATAGGACTACAAAACAACTTTTTTGAAGAAGACGCACAATAGACAAGTCCTGCGCCCCAGGAAATATAGCGCTATTTCACTGATAGCCTTCAACCAACGTTATCGGGCATCTCACCCGATCGATAACACTCCGGCTTCGGGCGATGTTAATCGCGTCTTACCCAGGCGACCGTTTGTCGACCGCCATTGCCTCTCCATAAGATATATCTTACGCTCTATCTAAACACGACAGAGAGAAGAAAAATGAGAGAGCCTCATTCCCCCCACCGCGAACATGGCGATGGCCGCGACGGGTTCGAAAAACGCCCTGGTCGCGAGCGCGGCGGGCGCGGCCCACGGGTGTTCGCCCCGGGCGACCTGAAGTTGCTGCTGCTGGCGCTGATCGCCGAACAGCCCTGCCACGGCTACGACCTGATTCGCCAGATCGAAGGCATGTTCGATGGCGCCTACAGCCCCAGCCCCGGGGTGATCTACCCGACCCTGACCTTCCTCGAAGAAAGCGAAATGATCGCTGGCGATGCCGAGGGCGGGAAAAAACGCTACAGCGTGACCGACGCCGGACGTATGTCTTTAAGCGAGCAAGCGATTGCCCTGGACGGGGTGCGCACGCGCATCGATGTGAGCAAGCGCTCGCTGCGCGGCCATGATCGTCCACCACAGATCCACGAGGCGGTGCATAACTTGCGCCACGCCCTGCAATTGCATCACGGACGCTGGAGCGAACAGGAGATCCAGCGCGTCAGTGCGCTGCTCAACGACACCGCCAAAGCGATCGTCGATGGCCCCGCCGTTCAACCCGTACAGGAGAAAGCCGAATGACCGCAGTTGATACCCAAACGATTCACCGTGTGATGCATGAAATCAAACGTCGCCGTCTGGAAGTCCTGCGCGTAGTGGACCTGACCCCGAGGATGCGCCGCATCACCGTGGGCGGGCCTGAATTGGCAGGGTTTGTCAGCCTGGGCGCCGACGACCACGTCAAGCTACTGTTTGCGCAGAACGCTGCCGAGCAGTCGGCCATGGAGACCTTGGTGCTCGGCGCAGGCAAGGACAACGGCCCGATGCCGGCCATGCGTGACTACACCCCGCGCCGCTACGACCTTAATGCCCTCGAGCTGGATATCGACTTCGTCCTGCACGGCGACGGCCCTGCCTCTACTTGGGCCGAGCAGGCCAGGCCGGGGCAATTCCTGCACATCGGCGGGCCACGGGGTTCGATGATCGTGCCGGACATCTTCGACAGTTACTTGCTGATCGGCGACGAAACTGCCCTGCCCGCCATTGCAAGGCGACTCGAGGGCCTGGCGGCCAATCGGCGGGCACTGGTGATCATCGAAGTGGAAAACGGCAAGGAGCAGCAAGTGCTGCAGAGCGCCGCCGAGATCAATGTGATCTGGGTGCTGCGCGAGGGTGGCAAGGACCACCTGCTGAGCACTGTGCGGCAGATCAAGGTGCCCACCGGCAACCTGTATGCCTGGGTCGCAACCGAGAGCAAGGTGTCGCGGCAGATACGCCGGGTGCTGCTGGATGAGCACGGGCTGGACGAGCAATTCGTCAAGGCGGCGGGCTACTGGCGGCTGGACGACACGGTTGATGAATGAAGTTCGCGCAGGGCGACAGATAACCCCGTCGTCAAGGCGTCGCTGACCTGTTCAGCCCTACCGGGGATTGCTTCCGGGGCGCAAGAAAAGATTGTCCTCATGTATCCGGCATTTCTCCAGCCAATCCTGCCCCGCGCCTGCTATGCGCTGCCTGCAGGCCAACCGTGGCGCCCGGCCTGGATCAGCAGGCCGCCTGCGACCCGCTCAATGCGCGCTTTGTGCAAGTCGTCGGCTCATCAGCAAGCGATAACCCCGGCGCGCGGCAACCTCGCCGCGACCTGAGCGCTCCTCCCCTGTCACGCAGGGGTTGGCGAATTGAGCACGCCTCAGGGTCAGAATTCCAATCAATGGAGAAGCGCCGCATGGGTAGTATTTCCGCCTTAGGCCCGAGCATTCCTGTCGCAGAAATAGCCGCCACCGTCAGCCACGGCGTCACCAGGGCCTACACCAGCGTGGCGGCGGGTTTGCAAGGCATCCGCGAGCCCGATCTGCAGATGGAACCGCTGGTGACGACCAGTCACGGGGAGTCGTGGTCCCCGCCGGCCCCAGGGCGGGCACGCGAGGGGCTGGTGGTATTGCTGCTGACGCCGGACTTGCACCCGCATCTGCAATCGACGCTACAGGCCCGTGTCATGGCGCATTTGCAAGCCCTGCCGCACACGGCGGGGCAGCCCCCTGGCGTTATCGAAGCGATGGCCATGACGCTGCACAGCGGGCGGCCCATGGAAGAGGCTTACGGCTCGCTGACGCCAGCCCAGCGCGATGCGGTGTGGCAGGCCGGACCTTACCGCGACGGCGATCCGGCCAGCGACCTGTTGCTCAATTACCTGGCATTGATCCAGGGCAAGGTGATCGAAATGGAGGTGAACAGTCGCCAGTATGGCTGTACCGATCACCGGCAATTACCCGCGCTGTTCGACCCGAAACAGGCGAGCCTGGAAGACTGGTTGCGACAAGTCGAAACGTCGGCGTCGGCCAGTGGAAAATTGATTCCGTATCACCAGCTCAATCAGCGGCTGTGTCTCCAGGAGTGGTTGGTGCAGCTGCCTGTCGGTATGGCGCAGCACATCGGCCATTGGTTGTTGCACTGCAGCCTGCCGTCCACGGCGGTGGCCAGGCAACTGCGCAATTATTGCCAGGGACCGATCAGTGCGCAGGCCCTCGGTGAACACTGGCCGTCGATTTGGTCCCAACTGCAACAAGCCTCCACGGTCAGCGAGTTTCTCGAGGGCGTCAATCAAGCGCTGGAACAGGGGGTGCAGACCCCGGTCGCGGTGTTTTACGGCTTGAGCAACCTCTGCGGCATGGCGACGCCGTTGATTCCAGTGAGCCTCATGGCTGCGGCGGCGCTCGACTGGGGTCAGGAAAAGTTCGCCGGCTGGCTACGCGATTATGTCGGCAGCCCCTCATCTGAGGCCACGCGCACCCTGCAGGAGCTGAGTCGTCTGGCGAGCAACTGCGCAAGCCTCAAGCAGTACACGCAACCGGCGCTAGGTTCGCTGGATGATTGGTTACACCATGCGTCCGTGCCGCCCGAGATAACGCATGCGGTTGATAACCCTGGTGCACGAGCGCGGAGCAATACCGACAAGCACTGGCTCGAACAAGGCGGCATACGGCGCAGGGGGCACGACTTGACGCCTGGCGTTACCGAGCCGCCAGCCACCTCGGCCGTGACGCGGCCGACGGGCATCCTGCAGGCCGTACAATACGCTGCTCGCCATGTCGTCAGCGCTACCGTCAGCTTGCTCTGCAAAACCAGCTCGCCCGACGTGCACGAGAAGACAGATGTCGAGACGCCGCTTTATCCAGACCCCAGCGCGGTGTACCAACCGACCACCGCGCCAGTAGCGGCAGAAGGCCGGCACTGGCCAGCAGTGGGGACCGGCCTGGGCATTGGCGCCGCCAGCGTCGCCCTGGTCACGGGCGCCAACGCCCTCTTCCAGTCCATGACCGGTGGTCCCGATCTGATTTCGCCCGCCAGCGAGCCGGGCTTCGCACCGCGTCCACCCCCTGTACAAACCTTGCTGGATGAGCTGAAAAACCATTGGCACCTCACACCCGAGGGTGAGCTGATGTCCACCTGGGACGCGCTCATGGCAATGCGTGCCGCCCCCGATGCCCATGCGCGACAAGCTCGCGTCAGCGCCCTGCTGCACCAGGATTTTGGCGAGTCGCTGGCGCGGCTGGTGGAACTTGCTACGCCCACGGTCGACGCTGACTTCGACGAATTCGATGCCCTTGAAAAACACGCGCCTGTGCGTCAACGGCGCGCCGCCGGGACGGGCCCGCAGACAGCAGAGAGGGTCCTGGCCGAGGACGTCATCGCGTTGCTCGATCAGGCATCGGCGGGTGCGCAACAGCAGGATCAGTGGTTGCAGCAAGCGGTCTTGGGTGATCTGTTGAGCAGACTGCCGGCCGGGCACTGGCTGCACAACGCAAGTGCCGGCGAACAGGCGCTGTGGATGACAACCGCGCAGACCCTGACGGGGTATTACCAGCGCCTGGCTGACCTGAAGTATGACTCGCTGGCGCAGTTCGAAGCGCAACGGCCCGCGCTGCAGCAAGCCATGGCCGAGATCAATCAAAGCGAGCTGCAACTGGCCGTGCTGAAAAGCCGGCTCAAGGGTGATTTGAGCCCTGGCAGCTCGTACATGGGCGGACTGGCCGTGATGATGGCGGCCCTCAACAACGAACCGCAGGTGGTTGTCGGCAGCCTGCAACTGTCCATCGGCGAGGGGGGGGATGCCGTCTCGGTGCCATTGGCGCAATGGCAGTTATTTGTCCGACGTGATGCCAGGGGCGAGGAGGACGGAGTGGTGCTGTACCGTCCAGCCGAGCATCGGGTGCAGGCGTTCAGCTCACAGCAGGAAATGTTCCAGTACCTGGATCTCAAGCGTATGCGCCAGTCCCTGTACGCCGAGGTCCGGCCACCGGCAACGCCAGGCCCTGTACGCTCCGCCTCTCCCATGGGCCTTCCCACGCAAAGGCAACTGCCGGAGCTGGCCCTCAAGGCCGCTCCGCCCGCACAGCGGCGCGCTTTACAGCGATCCTTCGCTACATTGGGGCAGCGACCGGATCAGTGGACACCTGAACACTTGCAGGTCCACACCTACCCCGGCGCCAGCCTGCAAGACAAGCTTCGAGGGTGGGCCGGGGCGCGGCTGGTCAGCGAGCAGGCACGGCTGCAAAGGCTGGCCGCAAACCCGGACCTCGCCGCGCAAACGGCCGCGCTTGCGCTCACCCAACAGCAGGTAACCGCCTTCGTCGACGAGTTCGTACCGCCGCTGCGCACCTTCACCCGGCGCACCGAAAGCAAGGCAGTGACCGAGCTCCTGCAGGATAAGGGCGGGCTGGCGACCAATGTCACCGTCGATGCCGACGCGGTCCTGATCACCTTCAATGGCCAGACCCTGAGCTGGACAGACTGGGTTCTGGAAGGCTACCGCAAACACGGCGACAATGTGTTCGGCGCCAGCAACAACTTCCTTGCCGATGCCCGCTTCGAGCATGACGATCCAGCCGTGGTCCGGGCACTGGGCACCCCGGGCCTCAATCAAGACGTCCAGCAGCGTTTTCGCGGCACCTACACCGGCGATCAGTACCTCAAGGGCCTGGAGCAATGGCTTGGGCCCGACAATACGATCGGGCAGCGATTGCGCGAGCTGAACGTCCAACTGTACCAGCAGCAAATTCAGGTGGCAGTGGCCCAGGCGCGACTCGACGACTTACTCGACCCGTACACCGCCCAGGCGTTCAAGGCCTTGGTGGACGGTGTGCTCACGAGCACGGTCACGGCTCAGGCCATCCTGCAGGCCTTCCAGGTCAACGGACGGCGGATTCCTGAGGTACTGGTATTGTCGCTGCGCCAGCGCGCCACGGCGCAGCGATTCTCTGCAGCACTGCGCAGCGATTACGTGTGCTTGCTGGGGCCTTACGGCCTCGAACTGCACAAGCTCTCGGACTACCTGCAACTGATAAGAACCCCCGGCCTGTACTACGACGATTTGCAGGCACGCGCCCTGATTAGGGACAAGCAGATCGTCGAGGCGTTTCAGCGCGGCCAGCGCGACACCGGGGAGCCCAGCGTACCCATCGACGATTTTAGCTGGCACGTCGGCACTCAGTGGTTACAAGACGGCATCGACAATGTTCGCGAGGCCACCACCAGCCGCAAAGAGATGATAACCGAGCAAGCGTTCAAGGGCTTGCGGGGCGCGGCCGGCGGGATCTGCATCGCGAGCAGCATGGGAACCGCGGCGGTGCCCTGCGCCGCGCTCACCCTGGGCCTGATGGGGCATGACGTTGGCAGTGCGCTGCACCACCTCGAGCGTGGAAGGCTCGACGACGCTTTGATGGACGTGGCGTTCCTGGGTCTGGATGCACTGGATGTCGGCGGGGGCCTGGCCGCGTCCAGGCTTACCCGGCTGTTGAATTGGGCCGGCAAGTCGCACTTCAGCAGTGCCACCGAGGTGCATGAAACTGCGCGGGCCATGGCCCAGCAACACAACACGGCCTTTACCACCGGTGGGCGGCTCAACGAGATCCTGGCGCGCAAAGACCTGACGGCGTCGCACCTGTCAATGCTGCCCCAGCGCCCGGGCAAGGCCCCGGCCGGCACCTTCTACAGCCATGACGGCGAGCACTATATCCAGGATCGCTACCAGGACCAGGTCCAGGTATACGAGGTGTATTCGGACAATGCCTGGGCGACGGTGCGCGTGCGTGATCCGCAACGGCCTCAGGGGCAGGGCGCACCGGTGCGCTACCACGACGGGCACTGGCGGGCCGATGAGGGGGGCTTGCTGGGCGGCGGCAAGAAGCAAAGCAAGGTCAAGGTCGCTGACACTGCGCCTGATGCCCCCCCTCAATCACTGACCGTTGAAAACTACGAAATGCCGGCCGAGTCCATAAGTACCTTACATGCGTTGTTGGTCGACAAACACGGCCTGCATGAAGACTATGGAACCGAGAAGGTGAAGGAGGAAGCCGTGCGCACTCAGTTCTTCAAACTTCGACGCCAGGTGCAACAGGACGCCGAGGCGATAATGTCCATTGAGCTTCCCCCACGCCCGACGCTACCTGCCATACCATCACAAACCAGCCTCGCCGACTTTCTGCAAAAACTGTATGACCACACAAATGGTGTGGTTATTGGCGAAACGCATCATTCGGTTGCCAGCAAGAAATTCATTATCGATAACATGTCCTGGCTTGGTCAACATGATGTGAAGACCCTATACATGGAGCACTTACTAAGCGATATGCACCCAGTGGATCTGGAAGGTTTCTTCAAGAACGGGCGCATGAGCGACTCCTTGCGTGGTTACTTAAAGATGCAGGACAAGGGGCACAGAACCGATCCTGCCGGGATCTATACCTTTGAAAAACTAGTGTTCGAGGCGCAGAAAAACGGCATTGAAGTGCGCGCCATCGATTGCGCCGCGAGTTATAGACTCGAAGGCTTTCCAGGCCAGAAACCCACAAGTCGCCAGCGAATGATGAATTACGTCGCTTCCCGAATTATCCAAAAACATCAGGCAGTCGCGGGCCACCACAGGTGGATTGCGCTGGTGGGCAATAGTCACTCCAATACTTACCAAAACGTGCCCGGCGTAGCCGAGTTGAACGGGGGCATTGGCGTGCGTGTGACAGACGTGCAGTCGGGAATGGAGAGCTCACCCGCGTATGACACGGGTGAGCTCCTGAGTGTAGCAACGGGGGGCAGTAGGAAGGAGATTCTCCTCAAGGGCGACTATCTCTTGCAGTTGGCAACTGCTCCAAGCAATGCGTTGAGGCAGGCGCAATCGGCGCAGTCTATTGAACAGAAACTTGCATATGCCGGCCAATTCCTGATCGAGCAAGGGCAGGATGGAAAACAGGTGATCGTACATCGCTCCAGGGACCAACAGATTTACCGCACGCCGGTAATGCTCGATGCTCAAGGCAGGTATTATGTGAGTCGTGCGACCTGGAATTCGGCGAACGGACAGCGTTACGACAGTTTGGACGCGTTGATCCGGGCGCTGAAGGAATTCAAGATGGAGCACATACAATGACAGAGTGTTTCCCACAGATCCGAGTGATGGACGAACTGTTAGTTAAATTTTTATCGCTGGGAGTGCTCGTGTCTGGCACAAACTCAAAATCAATATCAACGTTGGCCGCTAGCGACGCCGATCCAACCACAAAACGATCAAAGCGCCCCCCACGAACCCGGCTAATACTCCACAGGCGTTGATCAACACTTGTGGATAACCCAACGCGTCCACATTGATGAACGGATAGGGATACACCGCCAACGCATGTCCGCGAAACAGCACATACGCGAAGTAAATCATCGGGTAAATCACCCACAGGCCAATGTGCCGCAGGCGCAACTTGCCTTTGGGCACGCAGAACCACCAATAGGTCAGAAACAGCAGCGGCATGATGTCGTGCAGCAACTCGTCGGCGAGCAACTGCCAGCCTTCGGGATGCCAGAGATGGCGCAACAAAAGGCTGTAGGCGATACCGACCACGGCGATGCTCACCGCCACCCCGCTGCTGACCCACGGCTGCAAAAACCAGCGGCGGGCCGCCGACTCGCGAGACGTCAGTTCACAGGTCAGCACCACAGCCACCAAGGTATTGCTCAGCACCGTAAAATAACTGAAAAAACTGATCAGCCCGCCCACCAGGCTGGCACCGAGGCTCCAGCGTGAGCCGAGAATCAGGTACAGCTGAACGCTCAAACCGACCCAGCCCAGCACCGCCGCCACGGCCACACAACGGCGCCTCGCGGCAGATCCCGGCGTCGATCGGCCTGGCATGTTCAGAGTGGACGCTTGGTGCGCATCAATTTCACGTACAGACCTTCCACCTTCTCCCGGGCCCATGGGGTTTTGCGCAGGAAAGTCAGGCTGGATTTTATGCTCGGGTCGCTTTTGAAGCAGCGAATATCGATACGCTCGGCCAGCCCCGACCACTCGTAGTGCTCGACCAGTGCATTGAGGATCTGTTCCAGGGTCACGCCGTGCAGCGGATTGTTGTTCTGTTCGGTCATGCCGGGCCTTTGCGCGAAGAAAGAATAAAGAAGCCGCGCACCTTAGCCGAGGGCTTCGATTGGTGAAAGCACTCAGTTAACTGTAGGCCAGCCAGAAAAGATCGCAGCCTTCGGCAGCTCCTACGGTTTTGCGTACGCGCCTGACTCGCGATGCGCCGGGTGACCGCATCCGGTGCGGATACCAGGGCCTGGATATATCTGAGCAGCGCTACCACAGGGTATGTTTTGTGCCTGTTTAATTCCTGCGACGAGGGGTCGCACACGACTGTTACCAAATCCGAAAGGCTGCATCTCAGCAAAAGCGCTTTCTCTATTTGTAACAGAACATTATCCTTATGCCAGTCCCGGCTGAAACGCTTCCGCTGCCTGCTCAACCCTTGCGCTTTTCAGTTCATCCCCAGAAAAAGATCAAAGAATTTTTCCCATGCCCGATTTGCACGTTTCGCAAGACAGCGCTGTCTGCACGCCTGTTGCGCGCCTGAAAATGCTCCACCTGATCGGCGGCTTCACTGCGATGAGCCTGGCGACCTGTGCCCAGGCCGCGCCCGCCTTCGACAGCGAATCGCCCTGGATGCTGGGGGACTGGAACGGCAGCCGCACCGAGCTTGCGGAAAAAGGCTACGACTTCAAAGTCGATTACACCGGTGAAATGGGCAGCAACCTGCACGGCGGCTACGACCACGATCGCACCGCGCGCTACAGCGACCAGTTCGGGCTCGGCACGCACCTGGATTTGCAAAAAATTCTGGGTTGGAACGACGCCGAGTTCCAACTGACTATTACCGAACGCAGTGGCAACAACATCAGCAACGACCGCATCAATGACCCGCGCGTCGGTGGTTTCACTTCAGCCCAGGAAGTCTGGGGACGCGGGCAGACCTGGCGTCTGACGCAAATGTGGTACCAGCAGAAATTCTTCGACCAGAAGCTCGACATCAAGGCCGGCCGCTTCGGCGAAGGCGAAGACTTCAACAGCTTCCCGTGCGACTTCCAGAACCTGGCGTTCTGCGGCTCCCAGGTCGGCAACTGGGTCGGTGGTATCTGGTACAACTGGCCGGTCAGCCAGTGGGCCCTGCGCGTCAAATATCACCTGACGCCAGAGTTGTACGCGCAGGTCGGGGCGTACGAGCAGAACCCGTCCAACCTGGACCGCAACAATGGCTTCAAGCTCAGTGGCAGCGGCACCCAGGGTGCGATCCTGCCGGTGGAGCTGGTGTGGTCACCCAAGGTCAACGGCCTGCCAGGCGAGTACCGCGTCGGCTATTACTACAGCAATGCCAAGGCCACCGATGCCTACAAGGACCGCAATGGCCAGCCGGCAGCCCTGAGTGGTGAAGCCTACCGCAGCGCTTCGAGTAAACATGGCCTGTGGCTTGGCGTGCAGCAGCAACTGACCAGCCGTGCCAGTGACAACTCCCGGGGGCTGAGCGTGTTCGCCAACGGCACGATGCACGACAAGAAGACCAACGCCATCGACAACTACGTCCAGGCCGGGGTCGTCTACAAGGGCCTGTTCGATGCACGGGCCAAGGACGATATCGGTTTCGCCATGGCGCGAGTGCACGTCAACCCGGCTTATCGCAAGAACGCCGAGGCGACCAACCAGGCCCGCGCCGTGTCCGACTTCGACGATCCGTCCTACCTGCCGCCGCAGGACACCGAATACAGCGCCGAACTCTATTACGGCGTGCACGTTACCGACTGGCTGACCGTGCGCCCGAACCTGCAGTACATCCGCCACCCGGGTGGGGTGGACAAGGTCGATGACGCGCTGATTGGCGGGATCAAGATCCAGTCTTCGTTCTAAACAACACCCTAACCCCACTGCAGGAGCGAACTTGCTCGCGATGGACCCGAGAACACCGCAGGGCACCAGGCACCCAGCGTCATCGTTAACGACCATCGCGAGCGAGCTCGCTCCTGCAGAGGGCCGTTTTTTATCTGAACCATGCCCACGCCAGATCGTCATCTACAGTGAACTTGCGCGGGACTACTTAAAACGTCACGGAGAACCACACTATGAGCACTGATGGTGCTTTGAGTCGAAGCCGTCTATTGCCGACTCTGCTCGGCATTCTGCTTTTGCTAATGGGCCTGGCCATGCTGGCCGGGGGAATCAAGCTGAGCATGCTGGGCGGCTCGCTTTACTACCTGCTGGCCGGTATCGGCATGACGCTGACCGGCGCGCTGCTGATCGCTGCACGACGTGCTGCGCTGAGCCTGTACGCACTGGTGCTGTTCGCCAGCACCGTCTGGTCGCTGTGGGAAGTGGGCCTGGACTGGTGGCAACTGGTGCCACGCCTGGCGCTGCTGTTTGCCCTGGGCATCGTGATGTTGCTGCCGTGGTTCCGCCGTCCGATGTTGCGCGAGGGCACGGGCCCCATGACCACCGGCGTTCTGGCCGTGGCCGTGGTGATCGCCGGTGCAACCGCACTGGCCAGCCAGTTTACCAACCCGGGTGAAATCAAGGGCCAACTGGACCGCGACAGCGTGCCGGGCATGGCCAACACCGCCCCGGCCATGCCAGACGGTGACTGGAACTCCTACGGCCGTAGCGCCCACGGTGATCGTTATTCGCCACTGGCGCAGATCACCCCGGAAAACGCCCACAAACTGGTTCCGGCCTGGGAATACCGTACGGGTGACATCCCGGGGCCGAACGATCCAGGCGAGACCACTGCGGAAAACACCCCGCTGAAAGTCAACGGCATGCTGTATGTGTGCACGCCACACAGCCAAGTGATCGCTCTGGATCCGGACACGGGCAAGGAAATCTGGCGTTTCGATCCGAAGCTCTCTACGCAGAACGCGGCGAACTTCAAGGGTTGGGCGCACATGACCTGCCGCGGCGTGTCGTATCACGACGACGCCGTCTACGCGTCCGAGCAAAGCCCGACCGGTACTGCCAGCCCGGCGCCGGCCAGCAACGCCTGCCCGCGTCGCATCTTCCTGCCAACTGCCGACACCCGCCTGATCGCCCTGAACGCCGACACCGGCAAGATGTGCGAAGACTTCGGTAACGGTGGCCAGGTCGACCTGAGCGCCAACATCGGCGGCTTCAATGCCGGCGGTTACTACTCCACTTCGCCACCCGCGGTCACCAAAGACCTGGTGGTGATTGGTGGTCACGTCACCGACAACGTTTCCACCGACGAGCCAAGCGGCGTGATCCGCGCGTTCGACGTGCACACCGGCAAGCTGGTGTGGAACTGGGACAGCGGCAAACCGGACGACACCACACCGATTGCCGAGGGCCAGGTCTACACCCGTAACTCGCCAAACATGTGGTCGATGTTCGCGGTCGACGAAAAACTCGGCATGCTCTACCTGCCAATGGGCAACCAGACCCCAGACCAATTCGGTGGCGATCGTACTCCTGAGTCGGAACTGCACGCTGCCGGCCTGACCGCACTGGATATCGCCACTGGCCAGGTGCGCTGGCACATGCAGTTCACCCACCATGACCTGTGGGACATGGACGTCGGTGGCCAGCCTACCCTGATGGACCTGAAAACCGCTGACGGCGTCAAGCCAGCGGTGCTCGCCTCCACCAAGCAGGGCAGCATCTACGTACTGGACCGCACCAACGGCAAGCCGATCGTGCCGATCAACGAAGTGCCGGTACCGCAAGGCGCTGTTGCGGGCGACCATACCTCGCCGACGCAGCCAAAATCCGACCTGAACCTCATGCCACCACCGCTTCAGGAACGTGACATGTGGGGCGTGACCCCGTTCGATCAACTGATCTGCCGGATCGACTTCAAATCCATGCGCTACGACGGCCCGTTCACGCCGCCATCGCTGCAGGGTTCGATCGTCTATCCAGGCAACTTCGGCGTGTTCGACTGGGGCGGTATCTCGGTGGACCCGGTGCGCCAGATCGCCTTCGTGAACCCAAGCTACATGGCGTTCAAATCGAAAATGATCCCGGCCGCCGAAATCGCTGCCCAAGGCCCGCGTAAAAGCGAAACCGAAGGCGTGCAGCCAAACAAAGGTGCGCCATACGGCGTCGTCCTGGAAGCCCTGCTGTCGCCAATGGGCCTGCCGTGCCAGGCACCGGCCTGGGGCTACGTGGCAGCGATCGACCTGACCACCTCGAAAGTCCTGTGGAAGCACAAGAACGGCACCGTGCGTGACAGCTCGCCAGTACCGATCCCGCTGAGCATGGGCGTTCCGAGCCTGGGCGGGACCTTCGTCACCGCCGGTGGCGTGGGCTTCCTGAGCGGCACCCTCGACCAGTACCTGCGTGCCTACGACGTGAAGAACGGCAAGCAGCTGTGGGAAGGCCGCCTGCCTGCCGGCGCGCAAACCACGCCGATGACCTACACCGGCAAGGACGGCAAGCAGTACGTGCTGGTCATGGCCGGCGGTCATGGCTCGCTGGGCACCAGGCAGGGTGACTACGTCATTGCTTATAAACTGTCCGAGTAAGTATTAGCGGCGGGAAACGAAAGGCGACCCCTGTGAGGGGGTCGCCTTTTTTGTGCCCCGGTAGCCATGTGAGGCCACTGAAGTTCTACTGTAGGAGCTGCCGAAGGCTGCGATCTTTTGACTTTAAAAATCAAGATCAAAAGATCGCAGCCTTCGGCAGCTCCTACGGGGGGTTCGTCCGGCATTCGAAGATTCCATGCTGTCAAAACACTGAACACATACCCTGAAATATCCCTCGCCATTGAAACCACCCCCTACCTGCCCCATCTAAGACCCATATCCCATTGCGCAGGTGCCCCATGAGCGACCAGCAAGAATTCCCTGAAGACCCGAGCGAGTACGCGGACCCCGAGAACGCCGAGCACCACTCCACCGGCAAAGGCCTCGCACTCCCCGGCCAGAACCTGCCGGACAAGGTCTACATCATCCCGATCCACAACCGCCCCTTCTTCCCGGCCCAGGTACTCCCGGTCATCGTCAATGAAGAACCCTGGGCTGAAACCCTGGATCTGGTCAGCAAATCCGAGCACCACTCCCTGGCCCTGTTCTACATGGACACGCCCCAGGAAGACCCGCGCCATTTCGACACCTCGGCCCTGCCGCTCTACGGCACGCTGGTCAAGGTGCATCACGCCAGCCGCGAAAACGGCAAACTGCAGTTCGTCGCCCAGGGCCTGACCCGCGTGCGCATTCGCACCTGGCTCAAGCACCACCGCCCGCCTTATCTGGTGGAAGTCGAATACCCGCACCAGCCCACCGAGCCGACCGACGAGGTCAAGGCCTATGGGATGGCGCTGATCAACGCGATCAAGGAACTGTTGCCGCTCAACCCGCTGTACAGCGAAGAGCTGAAGAACTACCTCAATCGCTTCAGCCCCAACGATCCATCCCCCCTGACCGACTTCGCCGCCGCCCTCACTTCCGCCACCGGCAACGAGCTGCAGGAAGTGCTCGACTGTGTGCCGATGCTCAAGCGCATGGAAAAAGTCCTGCCCATGCTGCGCAAGGAAGTCGAAGTCGCGCGCCTGCAGAAAGAAATCTCCGCCGAGGTGAACCGCAAGATTGGCGAACACCAGCGCGAGTTCTTCCTCAAGGAGCAGTTGAAGGTCATCCAGCAGGAGCTGGGCCTGACCAAGGACGACCGTAGCGCCGACATCGAACAGTTCGAACAGCGCCTGGAAGGCAAAGTGCTCTCGGCTCAAGCGCAGAAGCGCATTGCCGAAGAAATCAACAAGCTGTCGATTCTCGAAACCGGCTCGCCGGAATATGCGGTCACCCGCAACTACCTCGACTGGGCGACTTCGGTGCCTTGGGGCGTCTACGGCAAGGACAAACTGGACCTCAGGCACGCCCGCAAGGTGCTGGACAAACACCACGCCGGCCTGGACGACATCAAGGACCGCATCCTCGAATTCCTCGCCGTGGGTGCCTATAAAGGCGAGATCAGTGGCTCCATTGTGCTGCTGGTCGGCCCGCCCGGTGTGGGCAAGACCAGTGTCGGCAAATCCATCGCCGAGTCCCTGGGTCGTCCGTTCTATCGCTTCAGCCTCGGCGGCATGCGTGACGAAGCCGAGATCAAGGGCCATCGGCGCACCTACATCGGCGCGCAACCGGGCAAGCTGGTGCAGGCGCTCAAAGACGTCGAAGTGATGAACCCGGTGATCATGCTCGACGAGATCGACAAGATGGGCCAGAGCTACCAGGGCGACCCGGCCTCGGCGCTGCTGGAAACCCTGGACCCGGAACAGAATGTCGAATTCCTCGACCATTACCTGGACTTGCGCATGGACCTGTCCAAAGTCCTGTTCGTGTGCACCGCCAACACCCTGGATTCAATTCCCGGCCCGCTGCTGGACCGGATGGAAGTGATTCGCCTGTCGGGCTACATCACCGAAGAAAAGATCGCCATCGCCAAGCGTCACCTGTGGCCCAAGCAGCTGGAAAAAGCCGGCGTATCCAAGGGCAGCCTTTCCATCAGCGACAGCGCGCTGAAAGCGTTGATTGATGGCTACGCCCGTGAAGCCGGGGTGCGCCAGTTGGAAAAACAACTGGGCAAACTGGTGCGCAAGGCGGTGGTGAAGCTGATCGACGAACCCAAAGCGGTGATCAAGCTCGGCCCGAAAGACCTCGAAGCCTCCCTCGGTCACCCGGTGTTCCGCAACGAGCAAGTGCTATCCGGTACGGGTGTCATCACCGGCCTTGCCTGGACCAGCATGGGCGGTGCGACCTTGCCGATCGAGGCGACCCGCATCCATACGCTCAACCGTGGCTTCAAGCTCACCGGGCAACTGGGCGATGTGATGAAAGAATCGGCTGAGATTGCCTACAGCTACGTCAGCTCGAACCTGAAGTCTTTCGGCGGCGATCCGAAGTTCTTCGACGAAGCCTTTGTGCACCTGCACGTTCCAGAGGGCGCCACGCCCAAGGACGGCCCGAGCGCGGGTGTAACCATGGCCAGCGCCCTGCTGTCCCTGGCGCGCAACCAGCCGCCGAAAAAAGGCGTGGCAATGACCGGTGAACTGACCTTGACCGGGCACGTGCTGCCCATTGGCGGGGTGCGCGAGAAAGTGATTGCGGCGCGTCGGCAGAAGATTTTCGAATTGATCTTGCCGGAACCTAACCGTGGGAGTTTTGAAGAGTTGCCGGACTATCTCAAAGACGGGATCACCGTGCACTTTGCCAAGCGTTTTGCGGATGTGGCGAAGATATTGTTCTGATCATCCAGTAACGCCTGCAACACCGTCATCGCGAGCAGGCTCGCTCCCACAGGGATTGCAACCAACCTGTGGGAGCGAGCTTGCCTGCGATAGCGTCGGCAGCGACGCCGCCCTCTTCCTGGTCGCCTCCGAGCGACTGTCACACTTTGTCTCATCTTCAGTTATGCTCGCCGTTCGTCGTCACCGCCGGAGCCGCTGAGCCCATGTCCCCGATTCGCCTGCTTGTTCCCATGACCCTCGCTCTGCTTGCCGCCTGCTCCTCGCAACCGGGCCAGAACCTGACCGTGGAAAAACAGAGCCAATGCCCGGCCAAGCTGCATAACGGGCAGAACCTGATTGTGACGCTGCCCAGCAACCCGACCACGGGCTACCGCTGGGCGATTCAGGACTCGGCTGGCGGCGTGCTGCACGCCCTCGGCCCCGAGGTGTACAGCAACCCTGAAGACGCCGGCATCGTAGGCTCCGCCGGGATTTCGACCTGGCGCTTCCAGGCCTTCGCCACCGGCACCGGACGCCTGCGCCTGACCTCCCAGCAACCCTGGGCACCTGAAGTGTTGCCGGTAGACACCTTCGACTGCGCGATCTCGGTGAACTGACCGTGGGCTGGCTGATTCTGGCGCTGATGGGTGCGGTGACGTTCCTGTACGGCCTCAGCGTGCATGCCACGCTGCTGTGTCTGCTGGTCAAGCCAATGCCAATACTGGCCCTGCTGGGTTGGTTGCATGATGCGCCGCCCAGTGAGTATCGCCGCTGGATCAGCCTCGGCCTGATTTTCTCCCTGCTGGGCGATGTGTTGCTGGCATGGCCGATGGATTTGTTCGTTTTTGGTCTCGGGGCCTTTCTGGTCGCGCATCTGGCGTACCTGAAGGCGTATCTGAGTGATTGCCGCCGGTGGGCGGTGATGCCACTGATCCTGGCCCTGGTTGTCGGTGCCCTGTTGTTAGGGATTCTGATTGCCAGTGGTTTGGGGCCTTTGCTGATCCCGGTGATCGTCTACGGTCTGGCGATCAGCACGATGCTCTGGCGCGCATTGGCTCGCCTGGGCACCGATGTGCCGCGACGTTCGGCCCTGCTGGCGGCGGCCGGCGCAGTGGCGTTCGTGTTTTCCGATAGCGTGATCGGCATCAGTCGCTTCGTGATGCCGTTCGAGGCGGCGCCGTATGTGATCATCCTGAGCTATTGGTTGGGGCAGTGGGGGATTGCGGCTTCGGCGTTCGCTACCGAACCGCGCCGCGCCTGAGAAAAAGATCGCAGCCTGCAGCTCCTAAAGGGGTTGCGTTCCAGGGTAGGAGCGGCCGAAGGCTCGGGCCGCGTTCGGACGATCTTTGATTTACGGTTTATCAGACAACCCGCGCATCCCCACGCCAAGTTGGCTAAAATGCCGGCCTTTTCCACCCATGCCGCTGGAACCGCCGTGAGCAAAGAACCCGATCGTCTTTTCGCCCAGCCGTTGGCCCAGGTGCCTGACTTCGCCTTCAACGAGGATGTGGTGCGGGTTTTCCCGGACATGATCAAGCGCTCGGTGCCGGGTTACCCAACCATCGTCGAGAATCTCGGAGTGCTCGCCGCGCAGTTTGCCCAGCCCGACAGCGTGCTCTATGACCTGGGCTCGTCCCTCGGTGCCGTGACCCAGGCGTTGCGCCGGCACGTGCGCACGGACGGCTGCCGCGTGATCGCTGTGGATAACTCGGTGGCCATGGTTGAACGCTGCCGCGAATACCTCAACGGCCAGGACTCGATGTTTCAGGAGTTGCTGCCGGTGGAGGTGATCGAAGGCGACATCCTGGCGCTCGAGTTCCAGCCGGCCTCGGTGGTGGCGCTTAACTTCACCCTGCAATTCATCGCCCCGGAGCAGCGCACCGCGCTGCTCGCGCGTATCCGCCAGGCTCTGGTTCCGGGAGGTGCGCTGATTCTGTCGGAAAAACTGCGCTTCAACGATCCTGAAGAACATGCGCTGCTCACCGACCTGCACGTCGCCTTCAAGCGCGCCAACGGCTACAGCGAGCTGGAGATTGCCCAGAAGCGCAGCGCCATCGAAAACGTCATGAAGCCCGACAGCCTCGAAGAACACCGGGAGCGCCTGCTCGCGGCCGGGTTCTCGAAAGTCGTGCCGTGGTTCCAGTGTCTTAACTTTGCCTCGTTGATTGCCTTGCCATGATTGATCTGTCTCCCCTCGCCCGCCGTCTCGCCGGCACCCCGCTGGCCGATTGGGCCAACACGCTGCAAGCCCAGCTCGACAAGAAAATGGAAAAAGGCCATGGCGATCTGGAGCGTTGGCAAAGCGCGCTGGACGCCTTGCCGAAGATCCAGCCGAGTGAAGTCGATTTGCTCAACGGCCTGACCCTTGACACCGATTGCGACGACGAAACCCGCGCGCAGATGCGCACGGCGCTGATGGGTTTGTCACCGTGGCGCAAGGGGCCGTTCGATTTGTTCGGCGTGCACGTGGACACCGAGTGGCGCTCGGACTGGAAGTGGTCGCGGGTTGCGCCGCATCTGGATTTGAAGGGCAAACGCATCCTCGATGTCGGCTGCGGCAATGGCTACTACATGTGGCGCATGCTCGGCGCCGGTGCCGACAGTGTGATTGGCGTTGATCCGAACTGGCTGTTCTTCTGCCAGTTCCAGGCCGTGCAGCGTTACCTGTCCGAACCGAATGCCTGGCACCTGCCGTTTCCGTTCGAAGACCTGCCGCCGAACATGGAAGGCTTCGACACGGTGTTTTCGATGGGCGTGTTCTACCACCGCCGTTCGCCGATCGAGCATTTGCTGGCGCTGAAGGATTGCCTGGTCAAGGGTGGCGAACTGGTGCTGGAGACGCTGGTGATCGAAGGCGATCAGCAGCAGGTGCTGGTACCCGAAGACCGTTACGCTCAGATGCGCAATGTATGGTTCCTGCCGTCGGTTCCGGCGCTTATGCTCTGGTTGCGCCGCGCCGGTTTCACCGAAGTGAAGTGCGTGGATGTGAGCGTGACCACTGTCGAGGAACAGCGCGGGACGCAGTGGATGAAGTATCAGTCGTTGAGCGATTTCCTTGATCCAGAGGATCACAGCAAGACGATCGAAGGCCTGCCGGCGCCGATGCGTGCCGTCATCGTAGCCCGCAAATAAACTTCCCCCTGTAGGAGCGAGCTTGCTCGCGATGAACTCGAGAGCGCCGTGGGGAATCAGGCTCCCAGCGTTTTCGTTGACGACCATCGCGAGCAAGCTCGCTCCTACAAGGGGATTGGTGATTAGGGTTTGGCCCGGCGCGCCTTGAAGAACTCGCTCAGCACTGCGCCACACTCCTGCGCCAAAACCCCGCCTTCAAACAACACCCGGTGATTCAAAAAACCCTGGGTAAAGAACTGCCCCTGGCTCTGCACAATCCCCGCCTTGGGCTCCAGGGCACCATACACCACCCGCGCAATCCGCGAATGCACGATCAACCCCGCGCACATGCTGCAGGGTTCAAGGGTTACGTAGAGCGTGCTGCCGGGCAGGCGGTAGTTGCTGGCGGCCAATGCCGCAGCGCGGATCGCGACCATCTCGGCATGGGCGCTGGGGTCGTTGCCGCTGATCGGGCAATTGAAGCCACGACCGATGATTTCTCCATCCTGCACCAGCACCGCACCGACGGGCACCTCTCCCAATGCCGCGCCCTGGGCCGCGAGGGCCAGCGCCTCGCGCATGAAATCCTGGTCACGGCTGCGATCGATGATTGCAGCAGGACGAATGTGCCGCATCACGCCACCTCGATGGCGGCCATCAGGCCGGTTTCCATGTGGTCGATCACATGACAATGAAACATCCACACGCCGGGATTATCCGCCACCAGGGCCACCTGTGCGCGCTCGTTCTTGCCCAGCAGGTAAGTGTCCGTGAAGTACGGAATGACCTTGTGACGGTTTGAGGCAATCACTTTGAAGCTCATGCCGTGCAAGTGGATCGGGTGCTGATACTGGGTCATGTTTTTCAGTTCGAAGATGTAGCTCTTGCCCTTTTCGAGCTTGGCAATCGGCCGGTCGGCGCAGGTTTTATCGGTGATGTCCCAGGCCTGGCCATTGATCTGCCAAAGGCTCGGCGGCTTGCCGTTGTCGACGTTCACCGACACCGAGCCCACCCATTCGAAATTGAAGTTGAGTTTCTCGGCATTGGCCAGGTCCGGCTCGGCCACCGGGTTGGCCGGCAGTGCGGGGGGCCATTGGCCCGGCGTGTCGGCGTTGGCCACCGAGCGCAATGTTCCCAGGCGGACCGGGCCGTTGCGCAGGGATAACTCTTCACCCGCGGCAGGCGCCTTGATCGCCAGGCAAATGCGCATGCCCGGGCCGAGCCAGTATTCCTTGCCCAGCGGGCGCGGTTCGATGGGGTTACCATCCAGCGCGTAGATCTGCGCTTCAACGCCGGGAATGTTCAGTCGATAGGTCAGGGTGTTGTCGAGGTTCAGCAGGCGCACTCGGGTGATCTGCCCGGCGGGCAAATCGATCACCGCCTGTGACACCCCGTTGATGGTCGACAGGCGCCCCGCGGTCCCGCCCCGGGCCGCTTCGCGAGGGATGCTGAATGCAACGAACGCGCCCTCTTCATCGACGTGCCAGCTCTTCAGGCTCAAGGTCTTTTCATATTTGAAACCGGTAGGCTCGCGCTCTTCCACGATCAGCGGGCCGACCAGGCCACGGCCAAGTTCTTCGCTGCTGTTTACGTGGGGGTGGTACCAGTAGCTGCCGGCATCGGGGACACGAAACTTGTAGTCGAAATACTCACCCGGCAGAACCGGGAGCTGCGACACATAGGGCACGCCGTCCATCTCCAGCGGCAGGCGGATGCCGTGCCAGTGAATAGTCGTGGCGACCGGCAGGTGGTTGATGAAACGCACTCGCAGCCATTCGCCCTGGCGCACGCGCAACTCGGTGCCCGGCGCCGAAGGGCCGAACGCCCAGGCTTGGGTGGTGTGCCCAGGGACCAGTTCGACGTCCAGTGGCGCCGCAATCAATTCGTAGTCATGACCCGCGTCGGCGTCAGCCATCTTGCCCAGCCAGTACCGCGAGGCGCCACCCGCTCCGAGACCAACGACAACAAGACCGGACAGGCCACCGAGAATTTGGCGACGGGTAAAGGACATGAACTCAGCTACCTCACTTATCTGCACCGGCCCGGGGGCCGGTAAAAGGCGAATACGATACACCTGCAGTTGAGAAACAGTAAGGGCGGCGCGGCGGATGGCCGCAGCCGGAGGCGGGCCTAGCCGAAAAAGATCTTTGCCTCTCCAAGATCCCTGCGCGGTCAGTTTGCGCCGGCATCTCTTTTTGGAACGCCAATGGTTTTGCGTTCACCCGTTGCGGAGACTTCGTACACGTTCATGACCCAGGTGTCGGCGATCACGGTTTCAACCACATAATTCCTCTTGGCTTGCGGCGTGAATTGCTGCGCAACAGGCTGCTCCTTGTCGAACGGCGTAGGCATGGGAATACCGTTAAAGGTAAACGGTTTGTCCTTGACCTCCCCTTGCACGTACATAGTTTTGTCCGCCTCGACCAGCTTACTGATGCTGTCAGTACCACCTGCGATTTTCTTCAGATAAGCCGGTACACGCTTGAAGTAAGCAGAGTCATAAACCCGTTCACCCGCGCTCACAAATCCAGCATTGGCATACCCGTAGGTATAACTGACAGGACGATCACCCTCGCCGCCTATTGTACGGAAAGTCACGCTTGCTTGATGGTCATTCATGGCCAGTGGAACTACCGGCTCTGAAGTAAGGTCACCCGACTCACGGCTGCTGCAGCCCGTCATGATAAGAGCGAAAGTGATTGCTAACGGAAACGCCAAAGAAATTTTCATTCAATCCCTGAACCGTCTAAAAGAAGGACTGTATGGAGCCATTTGCAGAGTAAAAGTTCCTTGTACTCTATCGGTGCTGCTGTGGAATTGACCGCTCTGTCGATACCACACTGACCTTATAATATTTACTCAAGATCCAATGACCGAAGTACTGGACGGCGATAAAACAGCGCACAGCTGCTATGACGATGGCAGGACCGCTTGCAAGCCCTTCTGGAGAGATTCACCCTACGGCGTCTCACATTAACCCGAGTCAAACCATAAGGAAGAACGCCATGTTTACCAGGAACCTGCTGTTGAGTTTTTGCGCTGCGTTACTGGTTGGCTGCACGGGAAGGGGCTTTCAACCGCCTCCCCCGGAATTTACCAATTGGAAAAAAAGCGGGGTCTCGCAAGAGGGTGTTAAAAGCGCTATGACCGCATGCGGCTATACCAACCTGACAGGGACGGGGGACACGACGCCGATTGACCAGGTACTCACGCAGTTTTATTGCATGAAAGACTCCGGTTTCAAGCGCACAGATAACATTGACCTGTGCAAGGAAGGCCGCATCGGAGAATCACCGGTGTGCGAAGGCCGCCGGTAACCCATCAGCAAAAGAAAGCAGGTAATGAACGATCTGCGCAACGGACTGTACGGCACCACACTGGTGTAACCTGCCGAGGCCTCCATTGGCAATGGTGCACTATGACATATGATGAGTAGATACTTTCCTTGCTGTCGCACCGGCCTCTCTAAAGCCTGGATGGTGACGATCAGCGCGCTTCTCATCGCCTGCCAATCGCCGCGCGAGGCACTGCAACAACTGGCTGATGAGCACGGCCGACAATTGGAGGTCCTGCCGGGACACGCCTTCCCCCTCTTGTTACTTGCGCCGCAAACTGCAGAAAAGATGACTCGCCTGCGTGTCTACCTGGAAGGCGATGGCCATTCCTGGGCGACGGCCACTCAACCCAGCCTGGATCCGAGCCCACACAATCTGTTAGTGCCACGGTTGGCGGTCGATGATCCGACACCGAATACGTACCTGGCACGCCCCTGCCAGTTCGTCATGGCCGCAGCCTGTCAATCAGCACTCTGGACCAATCGACGATTTTCTCAGGAAGTGGTCACCCGCCTCAGCCAGGCGCTGGATCAATTAAAACAGCGATATGGCAATAGGGAGTTCGAACTAGTGGGGTATTCAGGTGGCGCCGCTCTCGCATTATTGTTAGCGGCGCAGCGCAATGATGTTACCCAGGTGCAAACCCTTGCTGGCAATCTCAGTCCACGTCTGTGGGCGAAGATGAAAGGACTGTCGCCACTCAACGGTTCACTGGATCCGCTGGACTATCGTAATCGACTCGCCCTATTACCCCAGCGTCATCTCATCGCAGAAGCAGACCTGATTATTCCAGGTAGTTTAGCTGACAGGTACCAACAGGCGCTTGGCTCGCCGCTCTCCCAGTGCGTCCATGTACTAAGAGTAAGCCATGATAAGGGGTGGGAAGCGACATGGAGCCGATGGGCTAACACTCCGTTGGCACATTAAAATCATGAAACTCAGGGTGGGCAGGTTCGTTTAAAACATCCGAATCCTATCCCCCTGGGGCCTGACCCGGGCGCGACCGCAACTGCGACCCTAAAGTTCCATTTATTGCTGAATAACCCCGAAAAGCCTAAACAAACAACTGTAGCGTCACATTTTTTAGCTATTTTCTCGTCATTTGTTCTTTTTTTGATGAATTATCCTACAAGCATCGTGTAAATTTGAGCGCGCTTGAATCAGCACTTCACTGACAAGCTGGCAGGGATGCCTAAAACAGACGCTGACGCGTGGGTTGTTCCCTGCCGGTTTCTGCCCTGTAAGGATACTGCCTTGAACATTTCCCACCTGCGCCGCTCGTTGTTGGCGCTGTCCGTCGCGACTACTACTGCCACGGTCCATGCCGCACCCGCACCCGACTTCAACCACGACCTGAGCACAGGGGCATACAGCAGCTCCGGTGATGTTTTCAATAACGCCACCTTCACCGGGACGTCGCAAAACGCAGGTGTAGAGCTGATCAACGTGACCCTGGCGGGTAACCTGGTCAACCAGGGCAAAATTAACCTGACGGCTGCGAACCCCACCGACTTCCCGTCCGGTATCGCCATGACCCTCAATTCCAACGTCGGTGGCGACCTGATAAACAATGGCGACATTACGGTGAGCGGCAACGCCGTCGTCGGCCTGGACCTGTATCTGGCGAAGATCGCAGGTGAAGTGAACAACAACGGCAACATCACTGTGGCTGGCGAACAAGCCGAAGGCATGCTGATAACCTCGACCCAGGCGCGCATCAATAACTCGGGCACTATCACCGCGCGCGGCATCGACTCTGTGGGTATCGACATCGAAGAGGCACGCTTTACCGGTCAGATGACAGGCGCTCCCTTCCAGAGCGATATCAACAACAGCGGGACTATCTCCGCTGACGGGGTCGGTATCCGCTTTCGCAGTCTTGACACCTCCGGCGGTTTCGACACCCTATCCATCAGGCAGACAGGCGGCCTGATCGAAGGCGGCACTGCAGCAATTCTGGCGGACGACAATGCCTCCCCTTCGTATTTCTACTGGCAAGGTGGCCAGGTCAAGGGTGACCTGCTGGGCCTGAGTGGTGTACTGGTACAAGGGGACGCGATGTTCGATGGCTCGACCATCCGCGCCGGTTTCGTCGATATCGACGGTGGCCGCCTGACGCTGCTTCGCCCGCAGACTACGATCGTGGGCGACCTCGACATGGACAGCGAAACAGCGCGCCTGCGCCTGCTGCTGGATAACAACACACTGCCCAATACGCCGATCCTGAAAGTCACCGGTAATACTTTCTTCTCTCCAGGTAGCCAGATCGAACTGCAGGCTCGAACCGACGACTTCCGCACGTCAGCCCAGGGCACGCGCTACACCCTCATCAACTCTGGCACTTGGGAAGACCCGCAGAATCTGTCCGTGGTTTCCTCATCGGCGCTGCTTGAGGTGAGGAACTTCGGCATTGAAGGCCAGGACGTGAAAGCACTGGTTGCCACCCGCAGTGATGAGGTGATCACGGAAGACCTGCAGGGTGCCAGTGGTTCGGGCAACGCGGTAAACGCCATCAAGCCGGTCAAGAACACGGTCATGGGCCAGATGGACGAAAGCGACCCGGTATTCCAGAGTTTCGCCAACGCAGCCACCAGTGAAGACCTGGCCAAACTTGCCGAAACTCTGACCCCGGACGTCAGCCGTGGAGTCATCAACGCCGCCACCAACAGCCAGAACCTGGTCGCAAGTGCCATCAACCGCCGCGCCAGCAAAGCGCGTAGCGGTCTGTCCTCCGGTGACGTCTTGGCAGAACAAGGCGTATGGATGCAAGCACTGTCCAGCGATGCCAACCAGGACACCCGCCATGGTGTCGACGGCTACGACGCAAATACCAACGGCATCGCCGTGGGTGCCGACGGCAAGCTCAACGCCGATACCACGGTGGGCCTGGCTTACAGCTACCTGACCAGCGACGTCAAATCCGATCTGGGCAAAAAAACCGACGTCAGCGGCCATGCACTGACGCTGTACGGCAACTGGGCTCGTGACAACTTCTTTGTCGACACCTCGCTGATGTATGGCTGGAACGACAACGAGTCCAAACGCTACATCGCCGGTACCCGCGCCAAAGCCGACTACGACAGTGAGATCTTCGGCGTCAACGCACTGGCTGGCTATACTTTCCAGCTCGACAAGCAGTGGCTGCTGGAACCACAGATCGGTGCGCGCTATGCCAACGTATCGATGGATTCGTACCGTGAAAAAGGTAGCTCAGCCGCCCTCGACGTCGGCAGCCAGCGCTATGAAATCGGCGAAATGGGCCTGGGTGCCCGTCTGGCAGCTGCTTTTGACGTAGGTGTGGGCAGCCTGGAACCGCAAGCCAAGCTGATGGCCTGGCACGATTTCATCGG
The DNA here is from genome assembly GCF_020295325.1 of Pseudomonas sp. Y24-6. Classification (NCBI taxonomy): domain Bacteria; kingdom Pseudomonadati; phylum Pseudomonadota; class Gammaproteobacteria; order Pseudomonadales; family Pseudomonadaceae; genus Pseudomonas; species Pseudomonas sp. Y24-6. The sequence goes on from NZ_JACBXG010000005.1 coordinate 284,298, forward strand.
CGACAAGGCCGCCACCACCTCCACTTTCGTGCTCGGCGGTACCCCGTTCACCACCACAGGCGCGACACCGGCGCGCGACAGCTATGAGCTGGGAGTGGGCGCGAACTACCGCGTGGGTGCGTGGAGTGTGGGAGGAACGTACAACTACCTGACCAGCAGTGGTTTCGACGCCGACACCTTCACTGCGAACGTGCGTTACGACTTCTGATCAACGTCTTCGCCTGAAACAACAAAGCCCGCCAATGCGGGTTTTGTTGTTTCAGGCTGATGCACAAAGCTGCCAGAATTTGCCAGACCCAAAAAGCCAAAAGCCCGCAATTACGCGGGCTTCAGGGCATTTCTTGCTAGTTGGTGCCGGACAATGCCGGACGTCCAATCATTCCCACTCAATGGTCGCTGGCGGCTTGCTCGACACGTCGTAGGTCACGCGGGAGATGCCTTCGATTTCATTGATGATCCGGCCGCTGACGGTTTCCAGCAGTTCGTAGGGCAGGTGTGCCCAACGCGCGGTCATGAAGTCGATGGTTTCTACGGCACGCAGGGCCACGACCCAGGCATAACGACGGCCATCGCCAACCACGCCAACCGATTTCACCGGCTGGAACACCACGAACGCCTGGCTGACCTTGTGGTACCAGTCGGCCTTGCGCAGTTCTTCGATGAAGATGTGATCGGCGCGACGCAGCAGGTCGGCGTATTCCTTCTTCACTTCACCGAGGATCCGCACACCCAGGCCCGGGCCCGGGAACGGGTGACGGTAGACCATGTCGTAGGGCAGGCCGAGTTCCAGGCCCAGGCGACGGACTTCGTCCTTGAACAGTTCGCGCAGGGGTTCAACCAGCTTGAGGTTCATTTCTTCCGGCAGGCCGCCCACGTTGTGGTGCGACTTGATCACGTGGGCCTTGCCGCTTTTCGCGCCAGCCGACTCGATCACGTCCGGGTAGATGGTGCCCTGGGCGAGGTACTTGATGTTGTCCAGTTTGTTGGACTGGGCATCAAACACGTCGATGAAGGTGCGACCGATGATCTTGCGCTTTTTCTCCGGGTCGCTTTCGCCAGCCAGGTTGTTGAGGAACTGGTCCTCAGCGTTGGCGCGGATCACCTTGACGCCCATGTTCTCGGCGAACATGGCCATCACTTGCTCACCTTCGTGCAGGCGCAGCAGGCCGTTGTCGACAAAGACGCAGGTCAGCTGGTCGCCGATGGCCTTGTGCAGCAGGGCCGCAACCACCGAGGAGTCGACGCCGCCGGACAGGCCCAGCAGTACGTTGTCGGTACCCACCTGAGCGCGGATGTTGGCAATGGCGTCTTCGGCAATCTTCGACGGAGTCCACAGGGCTTCACAGCCGCAGATGTCGAGGATGAAGCGCGACAGGATGCGACCGCCCTGCTTGGTGTGGGTCACTTCCGGGTGGAACTGCACGCCGTAGTAGCCACGAGCGTCGTCGAACATGCCGGCGATCGGGCAGCTTGGCGTGCTGGCCAGGATGTGGAATTCCTGCGGCATCCGGGTGACCTTGTCACCATGGCTCATCCACACGTCGAGGCCGAACAGGCCGTCGGCGTCGATGTGGTCTTCGATGCCGTCGAGCAGGCGGCTCTTGCCGACCACGTCGACACGGGCGTAACCGAACTCACGCAGCTCGGACCCTTCGACCTTGCCACCCAGCTGTTCAGCCATGGTCTGCATGCCGTAGCAGATACCGAAGACCGGCACGCCGAGGTCAAACACCGCCTGCGGGCAGCGCGGGCTGTTGGCTTCGTGCACGGACTCGGGGCCGCCAGCGAGAATGACGCCTTTCGGAGCGAATTCGCGAATCGCGTCTTCATCCATGTCGAACGGATGCAGTTCGCAGTACACGCCGATTTCACGCACGCGGCGGGCAATCAGCTGGGTGTACTGGGAACCGAAGTCGAGGATCAGGATGCGGTGAGCGTGAATGTCGAGGGACATGATTCAGTCTCGTCTAAGTAATTCAGAAACAGTCGTGATTCAGAAACAACTCGGGGCTGAAGAAAACAGCCCCGGTTACTTAACTTTGTGCTTGAAGCCTCAACCTACGCGGTAGTTTGGCGCTTCCTTGGTGATCTGCACGTCATGCACGTGGGACTCGGCCATGCCGGCGCCGGTGATCCGCACGAACTCGGGCTTGGTGCGCATTTCTTCGATGTCGGCACTGCCGGTGTAACCCATCGAGGAACGCAAGCCGCCCATCAGCTGGTGAATGATGGCGCTCAGGGTGCCCTTGTACGGAACACGCCCTTCGATGCCTTCAGGTACAAGCTTCTCGGCGCCTGCCGAGGAATCCTGGAAGTAGCGGTCGGAAGAGCCCTGGGCCTGGGACATGGCGCCCAGCGAACCCATGCCACGGTAAGCCTTGTACGAACGGCCCTGGAACAGTTCGATTTCGCCCGGCGCTTCTTCAGTACCGGCGAACATCGAGCCCATCATCACGCAGGAAGCACCGGCTACGATGGCCTTGGACAGGTCACCGGAGAAACGGATGCCGCCATCGGCGATCAACGGAACGCCGGTGCCTTCAAGGGCTGCGGCGACGTTGGCGATGGCACTGATTTGCGGCACGCCGACACCAGCGACGATACGGGTGGTGCAGATCGAGCCAGGGCCGATACCGACCTTGACTGCGTCGGCGCCTGCTTCGGCCAGCGCCTTGGCGGCAGCGCCGGTGGCGATGTTGCCGCCGATGACCTGCACGTCAGGAAAGTTCTGCTTGACCCAGCGAACGCGGTCGATCACACCCTTGGAGTGACCGTGGGCGGTGTCGACCACCACCACGTCAACACCGGCATTGACCAGCGCCGCAACGCGATCGCCCGTGTCTTTACCGGTACCGACTGCCGCGCCTACGCGCAGACGACCTTGATCGTCCTTGCTGGCCAGCGGGTAAGCCTTGGCTTTTTCGATGTCGTTGACGGTCATCATGCCCTTGAGGGCAAACTTGCCGTCGACGATCAGGACGCGTTCGATGCGGTGTTTGTGCAACAGCTCGCGAACGTCGTTCTTGTCGGCGCCTTCCTTGACCGTGACCAGGCGCTCTTTAGGCGTCATCACTTCACGGACAGTGGCTTCCATACGATTTTCAAAACGCACGTCACGGGAAGTGACGATGCCGACCAGGTCGCCATCGTGCAGTACCGGAACGCCGGAGATGTTGTGCAGGCGGGTCAGTTCGAACAGTTCACGCACCGTGGCGTCAGCCTCGATGGTGATCGGATCCTTGACCACGCCGGCTTCGTAACGCTTGACCTTGCGCACTTCGGCAGCTTGCTGCTCGATGGTCATGTTCTTGTGGATAATACCGATGCCACCTTCCTGAGCCATGGCAATTGCCAGTCGGGCTTCAGTGACGGTGTCCATGGCGGCAGAAACCAGAGGAATATTCAGCTCGATGCCACGGGTTAGGCGGGTCTTGAGACTGACTTCGTTAGGAAGCACCTCGGAATAACCGGGCACTAGGAGAATGTCGTCGAATGTCAGAGCTTCTTGGCTGATACGCAGCATCGCGGGGGCTCCCGAGCGGGAAAATGGAAGCGCGCCATTATAGTCAGACACCCCCTCGGGTTCAATGTAAAACTCTGCCTATTATCGACCTTATAGATATACGGAACATATCGCCCCCTGTAGGCGCTGCCGCAGGCTGCGATCTTTTGATCTTGCTTTGTGAAGATCAAAATCAAAAGATCGCAGCCTGCGGCAGCTCCTACAGGGGTGTGCAGGGATCAGAGTTCGACTTTTACCCAACTGACCGGCTGATCCAGCCAATCGGCAAACTCATCAATGAAGCTCTGCTTGAACCCTGCCTCGGCCCAATTGTTAAAGATAAACCCGAGGTTGGAAAACCCGCACTCCTGCAGGAACAGAAATCCGTTGATGTCATCTTCATGCCCGCATTCGGGGCAGGTGAAGTTATCGGTACGCCCCGGCATCCAGTCTTCCAGGCTTTCGAACAGCGCCTCGCCGACTTCCTTGCGGCACTCGGCGCAGCCCGCTTCTTCCAGAAAGCCCTTGGCCGGCGTGTAGATGCAGCGCTTGGTAATGATCTCCAGGCCATTGATCGGCTCACCGAACGGCAGCGCTTGCGGGTGCAGCACCACGGCACGGGCACCGTCGGCGATCGCGTGGCCCATGCGGCTGCCGGTGCGGCCGCAGGTGGTGAGTTCTTCCTTGATGATGTTCTTGCGCACCAGCCACCGCACGACCGCCCTTGCTCGGGGTTCGTGCACCGGCAGGGTGGAGATTTTCGGGACGATGATGCTTTGAGAATTCATGGCACAAGCCTGCATGTTCTGAATGATCACCCTTGTGGGAGTGAGCCTGCTGGCGATTCGGTCGTTGCAGCCACTTTGAAGTTGCCTGACCCACCGCCATCGCGAGCAGGCTCGCTCCCACATGGATTTGCGGCCGGCAGCTTAATCCCTGACGCACTCAGGTCAAGTACTCAAATACCGCCCGATCAACGCGATCCCGCTGGCCAGCACCAGCCAGGTCACCAGCCGCACGAACGCCTCGCGGGACAACCTCAGGGTCAAACGCCGGCCAATCCACAAACCCACCGCCATGGCCGGCAACAAACACAGCGCCAGTAACAACAAGGGTAGCTCGGCGTACACCCCTGCGACAGTGAACAGGCTCAGGCGCACTACCGTGCTGCAACTGATCAGCGCGCTCTGGGTCGCGCGCGCCGCGTCTTTGGGCAGACGACTGTTGAGATAGATCGCATATAAAAAACCGCCGCTGCCAAATAACGCCCCGAACAGCCCGCCGATCGTACCTACCGGCACCGCCCAGGCGGCAGACAACCGGGTTGGACGGGTTTTGACCCACAGGCTGTAAATCCCGTAGGCGCTTATAAACAGCCCCATTAATAGCAACAGCAAGTCGGATTTGAGGTTCAGCAGAAAGACGACCCCAAGGGTGCAACCGACCGCCATGCAGGGCAGCAGCCGCAGCAACTCCGGTTGGGCCACATCCCGGCGCGACGGCAGCAGGTTGCCGAACGCGGCCACGAAATCCAGCAACACCAGCAACGGCACGATCTTGGACAGCGGCATGAACAGAATCAATACAGGCCCCGCCACCAACGCTGTCCCGAACCCCGCGATGCCGAACACGATGTACGCCAGGGCGATGCCAAGGCCAATGACCAGCCAATCCATCGCACCGAATGGCCATTGATGTAACAACTCCAGCACGTTCATCTGCACGTCTTCATCAAATACCTGTGCAGACTTTAGCCAGCGTGCAGCCTTGCGACTAATATCTTCAAAGCCAATCACCCATCTGAAAAAGGCATACCTGGTGCTTTCGACTCGCCAACTGCGTTACTTCGTGGAAATCGCCGAGTGCGGCAGCTTCAGTGCCGCCGCCGAGCGCCTGTTTATCGCGCAGTCAGCCCTGAGCAGGCAGATGAAGGCGATGGAAACCCGCCTGCAAACCCCGTTGTTCGAACGCACGGCGCGCCAGCCACGCCTGACTGCCGCCGGGCATGCGTTCCTGCCCCGCGCCCGTAGCCTGCTGAACGAACTGTCCAAGGCCAGTGAAATGGCGACCCAGGTTGGAAACGGCCATCTCGGGACCTTGCGCCTGAGTCACTCCAGCACCGTGCCCATGAGTGGACGCCTGTTGCGTGGCCTAGGTGACTACCTGGACAGCCACGCCGGGGTTTCGATGGACATCGTCAAGTTATCGTCCGAGGAACAACTGGAAGCCCTGGCCGAGGGGCAACTGGACGTCGGCCTGTTGCGCCTGCCGGTGTTGCGTCAGCGCGACGGGGTGCAGGTGATCCCTTTGTACAGCGAGCGGTTGCTGCTGGCGGTTCCACCGAATCATCCTCTGGCTGTGGATAACTTTGTCCGCGGTGTCGACCTGGCGCGGCTGAAAGATGAAGCCTTCATTTCCATTCCTCATCCTCAACGTGGCGGGCTGAGTTACCTGTCAGCCGAGTTGTGCATGCGCCAGGGGTTCTTTCCCAAGGCCGCGCGGGTGGTGTCGCGCAAAACCACGCAACTGCAGCTTATCCAGGCCGGTTTTGGCATCGCGCTGCTGCCCGAATCAATGCAAGACATTGCACCGCCGGACATCCACTTCCTGCAGCTGGCGGATCCGGATTGCCAGAGCACCGTCGCACTCGCGTGCCGGCAGAAGCCTGCTCCGCTGGTTCAACGCTTCCTCCAGCATTTCAACGACACCCTGCAGGAGCTGCCGCAGGCTGCGATCTTTTGATCTGGATTTTCGGCGAGACTGGGATTTTTCAAAATCAAGAGATCGCAGCCTGCGGCAGCTCCTACGGGGATCGTGCATTGCGCAGGAGATTGCCTTTATCATGCGCCCCATGATTAAAGATCCCTTTGCAAGACTCGGCCTGGACCGTGAAGTCCTGACTGTCAGCCAGCTCAACGGCCGCGCGCGGGTGTTGCTGGAAGACGTGTTCAGCAACATCTGGGTCGAAGGCGAAATTTCCAACCTCGCCCGCCCGGCGTCCGGCCATGTGTATTTCACCCTCAAGGACAGCGGCGCCCAGGTGCGTTGTGCACTGTTTCGGCAAAACGCCGCCCGGGTCCGCCAGGCGCTGAAGGATGGCCTGGCGGTGAAGGTGCGCGGCAAGGTTTCGCTTTTCGAGGGCCGTGGTGATTACCAACTGATCCTCGACACCGTGGAGCCGGCCGGTGACGGAGCGCTGCGGTTGGCGTTCGATGCGCTGAAGGAAAAACTCAGCGCTGAAGGCCTGTTCAGTGCCGAACGCAAAGTGGCGCTGCCGGCGCATCCGCAACGCATCGGCATCATCAGTTCGCCGACGGGGGCGGTGATTCGCGACATCATCAGCGTGTTCCGCCGCCGTGCTCCGCAGGTTCAACTGACGTTGATCCCCACGGCCGTGCAAGGTCGCGAAGCCACGGCCCAGATTGTCAGGGCACTGAAGCTGGCGGATGCCCGAGGCTTTGACGCGTTGATCCTGGCCCGTGGCGGCGGCTCGCTGGAAGACCTCTGGTGTTTCAACGAAGAAGCCGTGGCCCGCGCGGTGGACGCCTGCGTGACGCCGATTGTCAGCGCGGTCGGTCACGAGACCGATGTGTCGATCAGTGACTTCGTCGCCGACGTACGCGCCCCTACCCCTTCGGCGGCTGCGGAGTTACTGGCGCCGGACTCCAGCGACCTGGTGCGCCGTGTCGAAAGCCTGCATCGGCGCCTGGTAATGCGCATTCGCGATCGCCTGATGCGCGATCGTCTGCGCCTGGAGGGCTTGTCCCGGCGCCTGCGTCATCCCGGTGAGCGCCTGCGTCAGCAAGCGCAACGCCTTGACGACCTGGACATGCGCATGCGCCGGGCCTTCGAGCGCAGTCTCAACACCCGGCGCGAACGTTTGATCCGCCTGGAAACCCGCCTCGCCGGCCAGCATCCCGGGCGCCAATTGGCGATGCTGCGCCAGCGCCTCGACAGTCTCGCGGAGCGCCTGCCCAGGGCCATGCGCGAAGGACTCAAGGACCGGCGCATGCAGCTGCAAAACCAGATGCAAACGCTGCACGTGGTCAGCCCCCTGGCAACCTTGGGTCGCGGCTACAGCATTCTGCTGGATGAGCGCGGCCATGCGATTCGTAATGCCGCCCAGACCCACACCGGCCAGCGTCTCAAAGCCAGGCTGGGCGAAGGCGAGCTGCAAGTCAGGGTCGAAGACAATCACCTGACGCCCGTCACCCTTTCTTTACTGGATTGATCCATGCCGCGCATTCTCGCCTCGCTGTTTTTGTTGTGCCTGACCTTCAACGCCCACGCCGACAGCTACATCACTCGCTTGCTCAACAAACCGGTGCCGGGCGGCGTGGCGGTGGTGGACCTGGGCACCTCTGCGCAACCACCCAAGGCCAGCTATCAAGGCAAGCCGGTGCTGGTGGTAAAGGAACAGAACAACTGGCTGGCCATTGTCGGCGTGCCGCTGACGGTCAAGCCTGGCCCCCAGCAAGTCAGCAGCGGCGGGCGCAACCTGGCGTTCACCGTTGGCAACAAGAAGTACCCGGAACAGCACATCACCCTGAAAAACACCCAGCAGGTCAACCCGAACCCGGCCAACCTCAAGCGCATTGAGGGTGAGCTGGCCGAGCAGATCAAGGCCTACCGCACCTTCAGCCCGAACACCCCGAGCAACCTGCTGCTGGACAAACCGGTCAACGGCCCCCTTTCCAGCAAGTTCGGCGTGCGCCGCTTCTTCAACGGCGAGGAACGCAACGCCCACTCCGGCCTGGACTTCGCCGTACCCGCCGGCACCCCGATCAAGACCCCCGCCGCCGGCAAGGTGATCCTGATCGGCAACTACTTCTTCAACGGCAACACGGTGTTCGTCGACCACGGCCAGGGCTTTATCAGCATGTTCTGCCACATGTCGAAAATCGACGTGAAAGTCGGCCAGCAAATGCCTCGCGGCGGCGTAGTCGGCAAAGTCGGCGCCACCGGCCGCGCCACCGGCCCGCACATGCACTGGAATGTAAGCCTGAATGATGCGCGGGTGGATCCGGCGATTTTCATTGGGGCGTTTCAGCCATGAGAAAGTAGGGTGAATTAATATGGCCAGACACGGCACCGGCCAAAAATGAAGTTAGCGAACTGAAGGGTTCCAAGCGACAACCTTGAAAACTTGTAGGAACCCTGCGAGGCACACGTCAGACGCGAGCTTACCGGCAACAAAAAACCCGCCGACCAAACTGGCCCAGCGGGTTTCCTGTCTCAGCAGCCAGAGATTAATAATCCTCCAGCCGCCACACCTCGTAAGCCGGTGTCTCATACGGGTGACTGAGCTTCAACGCGGCCACCACGGCCACGATCAGCTCATCCGCCACGACCAGCTCGACTTTCCATTCCTCGACCTGCTCGACCTCGCCAGCCTCGCCAATGAACGGCTGACTGCCGTCCAGCGGGCGGAACTGGCCCTGGCCCAGGACCTGCCACGAACAGTGGTCATAGGCACCGATTCGACCGCCACCGGCAGCGAACACAGCACTCTTGACCCCATCGACGTGGCTGGCCGGAACGAAAAAGGCGAGCTTGAACATGAGGCTTAGTTCACCCACACACGAGCGTTGCGGAACATGCGCATCCACGGCGCGTCTTCGTTCCAGTCTTCCGAGCGCCACGAGTTCTGCACAGCGCGGAATACACGCTCAGGGTGCGGCATCATGATGGTCACGCGACCGTCACGGCTGGTCAGCCCGGTGATGCCGCGCGGCGAGCCGTTCGGGTTGGCCGGATACTTCTCGGTGACCTTGCCGTGGTTGTCGACGAAACGCATCGCCACGCAACCCGACAGATCGGCTTCCAGCAACGCCTCTTCGCTGGCGAACTCGGCATGGCCTTCACCGTGGGCGATGGCGATCGGCATGCGCGAACCGGCCATGCCCTGAAGGAAGATCGAGTTCGATTCCTGGACCTGAACCATCGCCACGCGTGCTTCGAACTGCTCGGAACGGTTGCGCACGAAGTGCGGCCAGAACTCGCTGCCCGGGATCAGCTCGTGCAGGTTGGACATCATCTGGCAACCGTTGCACACACCGAGGGTGAAGCTGTCGTTGCGTTCGAAGAAGCCCTGGAACGCATCGCGAGCACGGCTGTTGAACAGCGCGGACTTGGCCCAGCCTTCGCCGGCACCCAGTACATCGCCGTAGGAGAAACCGCCGCAGGCTACCAGGCCCTTGAACTCGTTCAGGTCGACACGGCCGGCCAGGATGTCACTCATGTGCACGTCGATCGCGTTAAAGCCGGCGCGATCAAATGCCGCCGCCATTTCCACCTGACCGTTGACGCCCTGCTCGCGCAATACGGCAACCTGTGGGCGAATGCCTTTCTTGATGTAAGGCGCAGCGACGTCCTGGTTGATGTCGAAGCTCAGCTTGACGCTCAGGCCCGGATTGTCTTCTTCCAGCAGCACGTCGAACTCTTGCTCGGCGCAGTCGGCGTTGTCGCGCAGGCGCTGGATCTGGTAGCTGGTCTCGGCCCACTGACGTTGCAGCAGACGACGCTGACCTTCGAATACGGTTTCGCCGTTGAAGGTGATGTTGATCTGGCCATTGTTCATTGGCTGACCAACCACCGAGACGCACTCACCCAGGCCTGCGGCACTGAACTGCGCGAGGATATCCGGGGTGGCGTCCTGGCGCACCTGGATCACGGCGCCCAGTTCTTCGTTGAACAGGATCGCGGCGATGTCGGCGGAAGTCTCTGCCAGGCCGTCGAGGTTCAGGCTCAGGCCGCAGTGACCGGCAAACGCCATTTCCACCACGCTGGTCAGCAGGCCACCGTCGGAACGGTCGTGGTAAGCCAGCAGGTGACCATCGGCGTTGAGGCCCTGGATCACTGCGAAGAAGGCTTTCAGGTCTTCGGCATCGTCGACGTCCGGCGCTTGTTTACCGAGCTTGCCGTGAACCTGGGCCAGGATCGAGGCGCCCATGCGGTTCTGGCCACGGCCCAGGTCGATCAGGATCAGGTCGGTGGTGCCCTTGTCCATGCGCAGTTCCGGAGTCAGGGTCTGACGGATGTCAGCCACTGGCGCGAAACCGGTCACGATCAGGGACATCGGCGAGGTGACGGTCTTGTCTTCGCCGTTATCGTTCCAGCGGGTGGCCATGGACATGGAGTCCTTGCCCACCGGGATGGTGATACCCAGGTCCGGGCACAGCTCCATGCCAACCGCTTTCACCGTGTCGTACAGACGTGCGTCTTCACCCGGGTGACCGGCCGCGGACATCCAGTTCGCCGACAGCTTGATGTCGGAGATCTTGTTGATGCGCGAAGCGGCGATGTTGGTCAGGGTCTCACCAATGGCCATGCGGCCCGACGCCGGAGCGTCCAGCAGAGCCAGCGGAGTACGCTCGCCCATGGCCATGGCTTCACCGGTGTAGACGTCGAAGCTGGTGGCGGTGACGGCAACGTCGGCCACTGGAACCTGCCACGGGCCGACCATCTGGTCACGGGCCACGAGGCCGGTAATGGTGCGGTCGCCGATGGTGATCAGGAAGCTTTTGCTGGCGACGGCCGGGTGATGCAGGACGCGTTCAACGCAGTCGGCAATCTCGAGCGTCGACGGATCGAAGTCATCGCCCAGTTCGCTTTCACGAACAGCCGAGCGGTGCATGCGCGGAGCCTTGCCCAGCAGCACTTCGAGTGGCATGTCCACCGGGTTGTTGCCGAAGTGACTGTCGGTGACGGTCAGTTGCGGCTCGGCAGTGGCTTCGCCGACGACGGCAAACGGGCAACGCTCGCGTTCGCAGATCGCCTGGAAGCGTTCGAAGTCCGCAGGGCCAACCGCCAGGACGTAACGTTCCTGGGATTCGTTACTCCAGATTTCGTGCGGGGCCATGCCCGGCTCGTCGTTTGGAATGTTGCGCAGTTCGAAGCGACCGCCACGGTTGCCGTCGTTGACCAGTTCCGGGAAAGCGTTGGACAGGCCGCCGGCGCCGACGTCATGGATGAAGCTGATCGGGTTCTTGTCACCCAACTGCCAGCAACGGTCGATGACTTCCTGGCAGCGACGTTCCATTTCCGGGTTTTCGCGCTGTACGGATGCAAAGTCCAGGTCAGCCGAGCTGGTGCCGGTGGCCATGGACGAAGCCGCCCCGCCGCCCAGGCCGATCAACATGGCCGGGCCACCGAGGACGATCAGCTTGGAGCCGACAATGATCTCGCCTTTCTGTACGTGTTCGGCACGGATGTTACCCATGCCGCCGGCCAGCATGATCGGCTTGTGGTAACCGCGAACCTCGTCGCCACGGGGAGTGGTGATCGACTGTTCGAAGGTACGGAAGTAGCCGGTCAGGGCGGGACGGCCGAATTCGTTGTTGAACGCGGCGCCACCCAGTGGGCCTTCGATCATGATGTCCAGTGCGGTAACGATGCGCTCAGGCTTGCCGTACGGCACTTCCCAAGGCTGTTCGAAGCCCGGGATCTGCAGGTTCGACACGGTGAAACCAGTGAGGCCAGCCTTTGGCTTGGCGCCGCGACCGGTAGCGCCTTCGTCGCGGATCTCGCCACCGGAACCGGTGGATGCGCCCGGGAACGGGGCGATCGCGGTCGGATGGTTGTGGGTTTCCACCTTCATCAGGATGTGCACCGGCTCCTGCACCGCGCCGTACTGGCGGGTTTCAGGGTCCGGGAAGAAACGACCGGCGACGTTACCGACGATCACCGAGGCGTTGTCCTTGTATGCAGAGAGGACGCCTTCGCTGTGCATCTGGTAGGTGTTCTTGATCATGCCGAACAGGCTTTTTTCCTGGCTCTGACCGTCGATGTCCCAACTGGCGTTGAAGATCTTGTGACGGCAGTGCTCGGAGTTGGCCTGGGCGAACATCATCAGTTCGATGTCGTGTGGGTTGCGCTTCAAGCCGACGAAAGCGTTGACCAGGTAGTCGATCTCGTCTTCGGCCAGGGCCAGGCCCAGCTCGGTGTTGGCTTTTTCCAGCGCGGCGCGGCCGCCGCCCAACACGTCGATCGCGGTCAGGGGCTTGGGCTCGGCGTGGCTGAACAGACCTGCGGCCTGCTCCAGGTTGGCCAGGACGATCTGGGTCATACGGTCGTGCAAGGCGTCCGAGATAAGCTGCGCTTCAGTTTCGCTGAACTGGCCGGCGACATAGAAGGCGATGCCGCGCTCAAGGCGCTGGATCTTGCCCAGGCCGCAGTTGCGAGCGATGTCGCTGGCTTTGCTGGACCAGGGCGAGATGGTGCCGAAACGTGGCAACACCAGGAACAGACGACCGGTCGGCTCCTGTACTGGGACAGTTGGGCCGTACTTCAGAAGGCGCGCGAGCACCTGCTGTTCGTCGCCGGTCAGGACGCCGGTAACTTCGGCGAAGTGAGCGAATTCAGCATACAAGCCGCTGACAGCCGGAACGCATCGGCAAAGTTGCTCAAGGAGTTTGCTGTGGCGAAAGGCAGAAAGGGCAGGAGCGCCGCGCAGGATCAACATCTTCGGGACAGCCTCGGGAAGGGGTGTGCTTTGAGGCCGTGCATTCTAGCCTAAACCGCCCGCGACATCACCCGAAACGGTACGCACGGCCGTACCCGAACGTCGGGCCGGGGTTCCAGGGCAGAAACAGGAGGGGCTCAGCGCTTATTTTTTCCATCAAGATGCGCCGTAAAAGCCCATTCCTGCGGGCTGTGCGCCGTTTTTTGCGGCTCTAGCAGACTGGCCCGGTGCTGTCGAGATATGGCGCTCGTGGTCCTTTGCGTATACTGCGCAGATGTTTTCCCCAACGGCTTTGCGTCCGCGGTACGCCAAATGGCTGATCGCAACCGGACTCTTCCTGATGCTTGGTGGCTGTGTTGATAAACCCAACACACTCGAGCGTGTAAAGGAGGATGGCGTGCTGCGGGTGGTTACCCGAAACAGCCCCGCCACCTACTTCCAGGATCGCAGCGGTGAAACCGGCTTTGAATACGAGCTGGTGAAACGTTTCGCCGACGATCTGGGGGTCGAGCTGAAAATCGAGACCGCCGACAATCTGGACGACCTGTTCAATCAGGTGGGCAAGCCCAACGGCCCTGTGCTGGCTGCTGCCGGACTGGTCAGCAGCGAGCAACGCAAAAAGCAGGTGCGGTTCTCCCACTCCTACCTGGAAGTCACCCCGCAGATCATCTATCGCAACGGCCAGTCACGGCCTACCGATGCGGGGGATCTGGTGGGCAAGAAGATCATGGTGCTCAAGGGCAGTACCCACGCCGAGCAACTGGCGGAGCTGAAACGGAAGTTTCCGCGCATTGAATACGAAGAGTCCGACGCCGTTGAAGTCGTGGACCTGTTGCGCATGGTCGACGAAGGCCAGATCGACCTGACCCTGGTCGACTCCAACGAAGTGGCGATGAACCAGGTCTACTTCCCCAACGTGCGGGTCGCCTTTGACCTGGGTGACGCCAGCAACCAGAGCTGGGCCGTGGCAGCAGGCGAAGACAACAGCCTGCTCAACGAGATCAACGACTACCTCGACAAGGTCAAGAAGAACGGCACCCTGCAACGCCTGAAGGACCGCTACTACGGTCACGTCGACGTGCTCGGCTACATGGGCGCCACGACCTTCGCCCAGCATTTGCAGCAACGGCTGCCCAAGTACGAACAGCACTTCAAGGCCTACGCCAAGAAAGAAAAGGTCGACTGGCGCCTGCTGGCGGCGGTGGGTTATCAGGAATCCCTGTGGCAAGCGGCCGTGACATCCAAGACCGGCGTGCGTGGCCTGATGATGCTGACCCAGAATACTGCGCAGGCCATGGGCGTATCCAATCGCCTGGACCCCAAGCAGAGCATCATGGGCGGCGCCAAGTACCTGGCTTACATGAAGGAACAGCTGGACGACTCCATCAAGGAGCCAGACCGCACCTGGTTTGCCCTGGCGGCCTACAACGTCGGCAGCGGCCACCTTGATGACGCGCGCAAGCTGACCGCGAAGGAAGGGCTGAATCCGAACAAGTGGCTGGACGTGAAGAAAATCCTGCCGCGCCTGTCGCAGAAGCAGTGGTACAGCAAGACCCGCTATGGTTATGCCCGGGGCGGTGAGCCGGTGCATTTTGTGGCGAACATCCGCCGGTATTACGACATCCTGACCTGGGTGACACAGCCACAGCTTGAGGGTGATCAGGTGGCTGAAGGCAATTTGCATGTGCCGGGGATCGACAAGTCCAAGCCGAACCAGGAATCGCCGCAGCTTTAAGGCAAAAAGATCGTCCGAACACGGCTCGAGCCTTGCGCAGCTCCTACAGGGTTATGCGTACACCCGTAGGAGCTGCCGAAGGCTGCGATCTTTTGATCTTAACCCTTCAACGCAGCAGCCAGAATCAGCGCCTTCATCTCGGAAACAGCCGACTTGAACCCCACAAACAAAGCATGCGCCACCAGCGCGTGGCCGATATTGAGTTCGTTGATGCCCTTGATCGCAGCCACCGCTTCAACGTTGTGGTAGTGCAGACCGTGGCCGGCGTTGACGATCAAACCCTGGGCCAGACCAAAAGCCACGCCATCCGCTACACGCTTGAGCTCTTCAGCCACTTGCGTCGGCGTCTCGGCGTCCGCGTAACGCCCCGTGTGCAGTTCGATGGCCGGCGCACCCACTCGGCGGGACGCTTCGATCTGGCGCTCGTCCGCGTCGATGAACAACGACACCTCGCAGCCAATTTTCGCCAGGCGGTCCACCGCCGCCTTGATCCGGGCCTCCTGCCCCGCTACATCCAGCCCGCCTTCAGTGGTCAGCTCCTGGCGAGTTTCCGGGACCAGGCAAATGTGCGCAGGGCGGATGCGCTCGGCGAACACCATCATCTCTTCAGTGACGCCCATCTCGAAGTTCATGCGGGTCTGCAGCACATCCTTGAGCAGCAGCACGTCGCGTTCCTGGATATGGCGACGGTCTTCGCGCAGGTGCACGGTGATGCCGTCAGCGCCCGCCTCTTCCGCGTCCAGCGCGGCCTTGACCGGATCCGGGTAACGAGTGCCCCGGGCCTGACGCAGGGTGGCAACGTGGTCGATGTTCACGCCAAGAAGAATGCGATTGCTGGTGGTCACGGAAGCGCTCCTGAAGAGGGGAAAGTTCGGTGCACAGCATACACGGGGATTTTACGGCTTTCGAAACAACTCTCGGGAAACCAGGGGACGACCGCCCAGATGCACGGCAAGTGCCTGGCGCATCAACCGTTTTGCGGCCGATAAAGCACCCGGTGCCGACCAGTCCGCTTCGGCCATGGCCAGCAATTCGGTGCCGTTGAACAGCCCGGGCTGCAACAGGTACACCCGCTCCAGCCCCGCGTCCACCTGCAGGCGATACAGACCGTCCGGCGCTACAGGCTCACCGTGGATATCCGTGCCGAGCGCGAAGCCGTAGCCCAGATCATCGAGCAACCGCCATTCAAAGGAGCGCAGCAACGGCTCCAGCGGACGACCTTCGGCCAGCGCCAGCAACGTCGCGGCGTAGTGGTCGAACACACCCGGCAGCGGGTCTTCGGCGGGTAGCAGGCGAATCAGCAGCTCATTGAGGTACAGGCCACTGAACAGCGCTTCGCCGTTGAGCCAGGTGGAAACCCCCGAGGCTTCCATCCGCCCTACGTTCTTCAGCTCCCCTCGCCCGCGAAATTCGACTTCCAGGGGCACGAAGGGCCTGGCCAACGTCCCGGCCTTGCCCCGCGCACTGCGCAACACCGCCCGCAGCCGACCCTGCGGCGTAAGGAAGTCGACCAACGCGCTGCTCTCGCGGTAGGCGCGGGAGTGAAGTACGAAGGCGGGCTGGGGGATGGGTGGGGTTTGCGACATGGAAGTCAGGGTTCTCGAAGAAAGTGCGCAGCTCTACAAACAACAAAAACCAATGTGGGAGCGGGCTTGCCCGCGATGGCGGACTTACATCCAACACATATATTGAATGTTACATCCTCATCGCGGGCAAGCCCGCTCCCACAGGTTCTGCGGTGCAGCGTCGATCGGGTTTACAGGTCGCCGTAACCCAGCGAACGCAGCGCGCGCTCGTCATCGGACCAGCCGCCTTTCACTTTCACCCAGAGGTTGAGCATGATCTTGGAGTCGAACAGCAGCTCCATGTCCTTGCGCGCCTCGGTGCCGATGCGCTTGATGCGCTCGCCCTTGTCGCCAATGATGATCTTCTTCTGGCCGTCGCGCTCGACGAGGATCAAGGCATGAATATGCAGGGTCTTACCCTGCTGCTTGAACTCTTCGATTTCGACGGTGATCTGGTACGGCAGCTCTGCACCCATCTGGCGCATGATCTTTTCGCGCACCAGTTCGGCGGCGAGGAAGCGGCTGCTGCGGTCGGTGATCTGGTCTTCGGGGAAGAAGTGATCGTTTTCCGGAAGGTAGCCGGCAATCACCCGCTCCAGCGCTTCGAGGTTGTGCCCGTGCTGGGCCGAGATCGGCATGATCTGCGCGTTCGGCAGCTGCTCCTGCAACCAGCTCAGGTGCGGCATCAGCTCGGCTTTGTCTTCGATGCGATCCGTCTTGTTCAACGCCACGATCAGCGGGCCGGTCACGTACTGGACGCGCTCCAGGACCATCTGGTCCTCGTCGGTCCACTTGGTGCGGTCGACTACGAAGATCACCACGTCCACGTCTTTCAAGGCTGCAGAGGCCGTCTTGTTCATGTAGCGGTTGAGGGCTTTTTCGCCACCTTTGTGCATGCCCGGAGTGTCGACGTAGATCGCCTGCACGGCGCCTTCGGTCTTGATGCCCAGCATGTTGTGGCGGGTGGTTTGCGGCTTGCGCGAAGTGATCGCGAGCTTCTGGCCGAGGATGTGGTTCAGCAACGTGGACTTGCCCACGTTGGGACGGCCGACGATGGCAACATAGCCACAGCGTGTTGCGGTTGAATCAGTCATTGCCATTCTCCACACCCAGGGCAATCAGTGCTGCGGCGGCCGCTACCTGTTCGGCAATACGACGACTCACACCCTGACCTCGGCTTTTTTCATTCAATAAGGTGATTTCACATTCGACGAAGAACGTCCGGCAATGCGGCTCACCCTGGATATCCACCACTTCGTAACGCGGCAGCTCACACCCACGCGATTGCAGGAATTCCTGCAGGCGGGTCTTTGGATCTTTGTTGGTGTCGACCAGCGTCAGGCCTTCGAACTCACCGGCCAGCCAGGCCAGCACGCGCTCGCGCGCCATGTCCATGCCCGCGTCCAGGTAGATTGCACCAATCAGCGCTTCCAGGGCATCGGCCAGAATCGACTCGCGACGAAAACCGCCGCTCTTCAACTCGCCAGAGCCCAGGCGCAGGTACTCGCCCAGATCGAAACCGCGGGCCAGTACCGCCAAGGTCTCACCTTTCACCAGGCGTGCGCGCAAACGCGACAACTGACCTTCGCGAGCCAGCGGGAAGCGATCGAACAGCGCCTCGCCAGCGACGAAATTGAGGATGGCATCACCGAGGAATTCCAGGCGTTCGTTGTTGCGCCCGGCAAAGCTGCGGTGAGTCAGGGCCAGGACCATCAGTTCCTGGTCCTTGAAGGTGTAGCCGAGCTGACGCTCTAGACGGCTTAAGGAAACGCTCACGGTGTACCCACGCTGAGTTCGTGGCTGGATTCCACCGCCATCGCCGGGGTGCGGCGCAGGCTTGGGACAATTAACGCTGTGTTCAAAAATTACGTCCTGAATATCATTGTTTTCATGCCTCGGGCGCCGATTGTAGCGGCTCCAGAAATGCATTCGGCGCTGTGTTCAACAGCGCCGTGTGTGATTACTTGATCAGGCCAACCCGCGAGAAGTTCGGCAGGTGACTGAGTTTGGGTTCAGGCCAGCTCATCCAGACCGCGAAGGCCTTGCCGACGATATTCTTGTCGGGGACCATGCCCAGCAGGTCCTTGGGAATGCTTGGATCATCCCAATAGCGACTGTCGTTGGAGTTGTCGCGGTTGTCGCCCATCATGAAGTAGTGCCCGGCGGGCACGGTCCACGAACGGTCCGGCGTTGCGCGATAGCGGCTCATTTCCTTGCGGATCAGGTGCTCGGCGACACCGAGTTTTTCCTTGTAGAGCTCGGCACTGCCCAGGGTGCCCGGCTCGGAGCCGACCAACTGCTCGGCAACGGACTCGCCGTTGACGAACAGGCGCTTGTCGGCGGTGTAGCGAATCTGGTCGCCCGGCAGGCCCACTACACGCTTGATGTAGTTGACGTTCGGATCGCTCGGATAGCGGAAAACCATCACATCGCCGCGCTGCGGGTCACCGATTTCGATGACTTTCTTGTCGATCACCGGCAAGCGGATCCCGTAGGAGAACTTGCTCACCAGAATGAAATCGCCAACGTCCAGGGTCGGTTTCATCGAGCCGGATGGAATCTGGAACGGTTCCACCAGGAACGAACGCAGCACCAGCACGATGAACAACACCGGGAAGAACGACTTGCCGTATTCGACCAGCAGCGGTTCCTTGTTCAGTTTTTCGACCACCATCCCGTCAGGCTGGCTGACGCTGCCCTGATAGGATGCAATGGCTGCACGCCGACGCGGCGCGAGAAAAACCAGATCGAGCAACGCCAACAGGCCGCAGACGAACACGGCGATGACCAGCAACAGCGGGAAATTTAGTGACATAGGACCTAACTATCCAACCTGAGCACTGCAAGGAAGGCTTCTTGTGGAATTTCCACGTTGCCGACTTGCTTCATGCGTTTCTTACCGGCCTTTTGCTTTTCAAGCAGTTTCTTCTTACGGCTGACGTCGCCGCCGTAGCATTTGGCCAATACGTTCTTTCTGAGTGCCTTGACGGAGGTTCGCGCAATGATCTGCCCGCCAATGGCGGCCTGGATCGCGACGTCGAACATCTGGCGCGGGATCAGTTCTTTCATCTTCTCGGTCAACTGGCGACCTTTGTAGTGCGCGTTATCCTTGTGCACGATCAGCGCCAGGGCGTCGACCTTGTCACCGTTGATCAGCACATCCAGTTTCACCAGGTTAGCCGACTGATAACGATCGAAATGGTAGTCCAGCGAAGCATAGCCGCGGCTGGTGGACTTCAGGCGATCGAAGAAGTCCAGGACCACTTCGTTCATCGGCAGATCGTAGGTCACCTGGACCTGGGTACCGAGGAACAGCATGTCGTGCTGCACGCCACGCTTCTCGATGCACAGGGTAATGACGTTGCCCAGGTGCTCTTGCGGCACAAGAATGTTGGCCCGCACGATCGGCTCGCGCATGTCTTCGATGGAAGACAGGTCTGGAAGCTTCGACGGGTTGTCGACGTAAATCGTTTCACCGGTTTTCAGCAACAGCTCGAAAATTACCGTCGGCGCCGTGGTGATCAGGTCCAGGTCATACTCGCGCTCCAGGCGCTCCTGGATGATCTCCATGTGCAGCATGCCGAGGAACCCGCAACGGAAGCCGAAGCCCAGGGCGTCGGAGCTCTCGGGGGTGTACTGCAGCGACGAGTCGTTGAGGGTGAGCTTTTGCAGGGCCTCACGGAAATCTTCGAAGTCGTCGGAGCTGACCGGAAACAGGCCGGCGTAAACCTGCGGCTGAATGCGCTTGAAACCCGGCAGAACGTCGACGTCCGGGGTCGAGCTCAAGGTCAGGGTGTCACCCACCGGCGCACCGTGAATGTCCTTGATGCCAGCGATGATGAAGCCTACTTCACCGGCCTTCAGGTCAGTGGTAGCGGTATGTTTAGGGTTGAATACACCGACGCTGTCCACCAGGTGGATCTTGCCGGTGGACTTGACGAGGATCTTGTCGCCCTTCTTCACGCGGCCATGGCGCACGCGTACCAGGGAAACAACGCCCAGGTAGTTGTCGAACCAGGAGTCGATGATCAACGCTTGCAGCGGATCTTCGTAGTTGCCGGTCGGCGCAGGAATGGTGCGCACCAGACGCTCGAGGACTTCATCGACGCCCAGGCCGGTCTTGGCGCTGCACTCGACGGCATCAGTGGCATCGATGCCGATGATCTTCTCGATTTCTTCCTTCACGCGGTCCGGATCGGCCTGCGGCAGGTCGATCTTGTTCAGCACGGGCATGACTTCCAGGCCCTGCTCGATCGCCGTGTAGCAGTTGGCAACCGACTGCGCTTCCACGCCCTGGCCAGCGTCGACCACCAGCAAAGCACCTTCACAGGCCGCCAGCGAGCGGCTGACTTCATAGGTGAAGTCAACGTGGCCCGGGGTGTCGATGAAGTTCAGCTGGTACTTGATGCCATCGCGAGCGGTGTAATAAAGGGTGACGCTGTGGGCCTTGATGGTGATCCCGCGTTCACGCTCCAGGTCCATGGAGTCCAGTACCTGGGCTTCCATTTCGCGCTCGGCAAGGCCGCCGCACATCTGGATGAATCGATCGGCCAGCGTCGACTTGCCATGGTCAATGTGGGCGATGATGGAGAAATTGCGGATATGACTCAAATCACTCACGGATCAACACTCAAAAAGGCTGCAGGCATAGCCCGCCGAAAAATAGCCGGGAATTGTACCTGATCCACGGCGCAAGCGTCACCTGCGCAGGTCGGACGGCACTGACAAAAACGCCCCGGTCTCACGACAAGGGCGTTTTTTATTGGCTCGTTGCTCGGGAAATACCCGGAATCAACCGGCCCGGCGCAACAACCAGACCCCAGCCAGGGCGCACACGCTGGCAGGCACCAGCACCGCAAACAGCGGCGAGAAACCGAACACCAGGCTCGATGGCCCCAGCAGATCCTGGACGATTCGGAAGGTGAACCCCACCAGTACACCGGTGAACACCCGCTGACCGAGGGTCACCGAGCGCAGCGGACCAAAGATGAAGGAGATCGCCATCAGCACCAGTGCCGCAGTGACCAGCGGCTGCAACACCTTGACCCAAAATGCCAACCAGTAACGGCCGTTATTCAGCCCCTGGTCGGCCAGGTAATGGATATACCCCCACAAACCGGAGATCGACAGAGACTCTGGCGCCATGACCACCGTGCTCAGGAGTTGCGGACTGAGGGCAACTTCCCAGCGCTCGACCGGGGCCGCGACCACTTCAGTGTTCTTTTCATGGAATACCGTGGTGGTGACATCGCTCAGCTGCCAGTGGTCCTTGTCGAACTCCGCGCGCTTGGCGAAGCTGGCCGACAGCATGTGACGCTCTTTGTCGAAGCGATAGCGGGTGACGCCGTACAGCACACCGTTGGGTTGCACCGAGTTGACGTGAATGAACTCGTCACCCTGGCGATGCCACAGGCCGTGGCGGGCACTTTGCGCGTCACCGCTGCCCTGGGCCAGCGAACGATTGGCCTGGGCAGCGCTTTCGGTGGCCGGCGCAACGTATTCGCCGATCAGGACTCCGACAACCATCAGCACCAGCATCGGCTTCATGACTGCCCAGACGATCCGGCCAATGGACACGCCAGCGGCGCGCATGATGGTCAGTTCGCTGTTGCTGGCCAGGCTGCCCAGGCCGATCAGACAGCCGATCAATGCCGCCATCGGCAACATGTCGTACAAACGTCGGGGGGCCGTCAGCAGGACGTAGCTCAACACGTCCAGCAAGGTGTAGGTATCGCTGGCATCGCCCATCTCGTCGATGAAGGCGAACAGCGTCGCCAGACCGAGAATGATGCCCAATACGGCCAGAATGGCCACGAAAACACTGCTACCAATGTAGCGATCCAGCTTAACCACGGGCCACCTCCAGCGCGCTGCGGCGACTCGCCATCTTCAGGCGCAGGGGCTCCCAATAGAGCAAGCCCAACCCAATTGCCAGGAAGATACCGTGCACCCACCACAAGCCGAGGGCCATCGGGATCTTGCCTTTTTCGAGCGCGCCGCGAGCGGCAATCAGGATGGTCAGGTAGGCCATATAAAGAAGAATCGCTGGCAGCAGCTTGAGGAACCGCCCCTGGCGCGGATTCACTCGCGACAGCGGTACCGCCATCAGGGTGACAATGAAGACCAGCAACGGCAGGGACATGCGCCATTGCAATTCGGTGCGCGAGCGAACGTCGTCGCTGCCTATCAGGCTACTGGTGGGCATGGCATCGCGGTCGGTGACTTCGTCGCTGACATCCGGCTTGGGCAGCAGCACGCCGTACTCGTCGTACTTGATGGCGCGATAGTCGGCCTGGCCCGGCTTGCCGTCGTAGCGATAGCCATTGTCGAGAATCAGGTAGCGGTTGCCGTCAGGGCGGATTTCCTGGCGACCCTTCTCGGCCACCAGCACGGAAATCCCGCGATCCTTCTGGTCGGTGCTGGTGTTCTTCTGGGAAATGAACACGCCACCGAGGTTGATGCGATCGTCCGTCAGGGTCTCGGTATAGGTCACCCGCGTTCCGTCACGCAGGGCCTGGAAGCGGCCCGGTTCCAGGGTGTCGAATTCAGTCAGGGCGTCTTGCTTGTTCAGCAGCAACTGGAACTGGTTGGCCCCTTGTGGCGCAAGGCTCAGGCTCAGCCATGCCACCACCAATGCCACCAGGGTGGCCGGGAACAGGGTCATGGCGAACAGGCGTTGCTGACTCATGCCGGTGGCCGACAACACGGTCATTTCGCTTTCGAGGTACAGGCGACCGTAAGCCAGCAGAATGCCCAGAAACAGGCCCAGCGGCAGGATCAGTTGCAGAAAGCCCGGCAGACGAAACCCCATGATCAGGAACAGGGAGCCTGGATCCAGCAGGCCCGCAGCGGCCTGGGCGAGGTATTTGATGAAGCGTCCGCTCATGATGATGACCAGCAGCACGGCGCTGACGGCGCTCAAGGTCAACAGGACTTCGCGGGATAGGTAACGAAAGACAATCAAACCAGACACTCCAGGGTTGTCAGGCGAAGGCGGCCAAACAAGCAAACGTCGCAGGCGGACCGCAAAGCAGGGCCGCCGAAAAAGATGGCGCATTATCCTGTGATTGCATGCGCCTGTCACTGCGCGCGTTCGCCATGCGGGGGCTCACTCGCGATGCTCGTCAACGATTACGCGGGACGTCTGACACTCAACGGTGCTCTCAGGTTCATCAGCGCAACGCCGCCCGGATCCAATTCGCTCCTGCAAGCGCGGCCGGAACCGTGACGAACCTGCGACCCAGGGTTGTCAGGCGCCGCCGACGAGGTTCAAACTGCGGCCTTTGCCGCAAGCCTGCCTTGCGTACTCTATTTATAGGCAAGTTCAGACACTTGCGTGTTGATCATTGATACAGGGGCCCCGACATGGAACTGGTTGTAAAAAGCGTTAATCCGGAAACGTTGAAAACCGCCACGCTGGTGGTTGCCGTCAGCGAAGGCCGCAAGCTCGGCGCCGTGGCCAGCCAAATTGACGCACTGAGCGGCGGCGCGATCAGCGCCGTGCTCAAGCGTGGCGACCTCGCCGGCAAAGTTGGCCAGAGCCTGCTGTTGCACAGCCTGCCCAACCTCAAGGCCGAGCGCGTATTGCTGGTCGGCGTCGGCAAGGACGAAGAACTGGGTGATCGCCCATTCCGTAAAATCATTGCCGGCATTCTCAACACCCTCAAGGGCCTGAACGGCAGCGATGCGGTACTGGCACTCGACGAAGTCGTGGTCAAGGGCCGTGACAGCTACGGCAAGACCCGCCTGCTGGCTGAAACCCTGGTGGACGGCCAATACAAGTTCGACCAGTTCAAGAGCCAGAAAGCCGAGCCGCGCGCCCTGAAGAAAATCACCCTGGTGACCATCAAGGCCGCCCAGGCTGAAGTCGAGCGTGCCGTGGCCCACGCTACCGCGATCGCCAACGGCATGGCGTTTACCCGCAACCTGGGCAACCTGCCGCCGAACATCTGCCACCCGACTTTCCTGGGCGAGCAGGCCAAGAGCCTGGGCAAGGAATTCAAGAGCCTGAAAGTCGAAGTCCTTGACGAGAAGAAGATCAAGGACCTGGGCATGGGCTCGTTCTACGCCGTGGGCCAGGGCAGCGCCCAGCCTCCGCGCCTGATCGTCATGCAATACAACGGCGGCAAGAAATCCGAGAAGCCGTTCGCCCTGGTCGGCAAAGGCATCACTTTCGATACCGGCGGCATCAGCCTCAAGCCGGGCGCCGGCATGGACGAAATGAAGTACGACATGGGCGGCGCCGCCAGCGTCTTCGGTACCCTGCGCGCCGTGCTCGAACTGAAACTGCCGATCAACCTGGTGTGCATCCTGGCCTGCGCCGAGAACATGCCAAGCGGCAACGCTGCGCGCCCAGGCGACATCGTCACCACCATGAGCGGCCAGACCGTGGAAATCCTCAACACCGACGCCGAAGGCCGCCTGGTGCTGTGCGACGCCCTGACCTACTCTGAACGTTTCAAGCCCCAGGCCGTGATCGACATCGCGACCCTGACCGGTGCCTGTGTCGTCGCCCTGGGCGCGCACACCTCCGGCCTGCTGGGCAACAACGACGAACTGATCGGCCAGCTGCTCAGCGCCGGTCAGTCCGCAGACGACCGTGCCTGGCAGCTGCCACTGTTCGATGAGTACCAGGAACAGCTCGACAGCCCGTTTGCCGACATCGCCAACATTGGCGGGCCGAAAGCCGGCACCATCACCGCCGCCTGCTTCCTGTCGCGCTTTACCAAGAACCTCAACTGGGCGCACCTGGACATCGCCGGCACCGCCTGGACCAGCGGCGGCAAGGACAAGGGCGCCACTGGCCGTCCGGTGCCCCTGCTGACCCAGTACCTGCTGGACCGCGCCAAGGCCTAAATATCGCTCACTGACGACTGTAGGAGCGAGCTTGCTCGCGAAAAACTCAAGATCACCGCGATTAACCTGGTTTTCCGCGTAATCGTTGACGACCTTCGCGAGCAAGCTCGCTCCTACAGATTCCGCGGAAGTTGATTCCAGGAACCGCAATGACCAAAGTCGACTTCTATATCCTGCCCAGCGCCGATCCGTCGGCGCGGCTGGATTTTGCCTGCAAGCTCACCGAAAAAGCCTGGCGCATGGGCCATCGCATCTACCTGCATTGCAGCGATGCGAGCCAGCGTGACGATCTCGATGCACGCCTCTGGGCGTTCAAGGGCGAAAGTTTCGTACCCCATGGCCCCGCCGAGAACGAGCCGCAGGGTTTGATTGTGCTGGGCCTGGGAGAGGACTGCGGTCAACATCAGGACCTGCTGGTCAATCTCGACCTGAAAGTGCCGACCTTTGCCAACAAGTTCGCCCGCGTGGCGGAAGTGGTGGTGGAAGACCCGGTGATTCGCCAGGCCGCGCGGGAGAGTTTCCGTTTCTATCGCGAACAGGGCTATCCTTTGCAAGACCACCGTTTACAGCGACTCTGAGTATTCCGATGGACACGCCAAAACAGCAACAGTCCGCGCATCTGCTGGACGACCTCGAGTCGATCCGCCAACTGCTCGGCGATGACAACCTGCAACCACCGTTGCTGACCGACACGGTCGAGGACGATGATCAGGAACAGATCCCCATGCTGTTCGAGGCTGCCGGTAACCCGCCAGCCGCCAGCGAACCGCCCCCTGCCCCAGTCGCCGAAGATAAAGGCCCGGACGCCTTGCTGCATCTGGACGGCGAACTGCGCGCCGCTGCGATGCTGATCATGCAAGACGTGATCGACGACTTTGCGCCGCACATCGAAACCGAAATCAAACGCCGACTGGCGGCGCGGATGGAGCGGTTGCTCAGCCAGTACGAGTAGCCCACGCCATTCCAATGTAGGAGCTGCCGCAGGCTGCGATCTTTTGACTTGATCTTCAACGATTCCGGAAAAGATCAAGATCAAAAGATCGCAGCCTGCGGCAGCTCCTACCGTGTTCGCACCGCTCCTGAATACACGCCCTGTCCGCCCCTGCTCGCCCTTCGCCCCATGCCCCGCTATACTCGTCGGCTTTTCCTGAATTAATGCCAATAGGGTCCCGCCGCGCATGGATAAGACCTACCAGCCGCACGCCATTGAAACTTCCTGGTACAACACCTGGGAGTCAGAGAATTACTTCGCCCCGCAAGGCGCGGGCGAGTCCTACACCATCATGATCCCGCCGCCGAATGTGACGGGCAGCCTGCACATGGGGCACGGCTTCAACAACGCGATCATGGACGCCCTGATCCGTTTCCGCCGCATGCAGGGTCGCAACACTCTGTGGCAGCCGGGTACCGACCACGCCGGTATCGCTACGCAGATGCTGGTGGAGCGTCAACTCGAAGCCCAGGGTCAGAGTCGCCACGATCTTGGTCGCGAGAAATTCCTCGAGAAAATCTGGGAATGGAAGGATCAGTCCGGTGGCAACATCAGCCGCCAGATCCGCCGCCTCGGCTCGTCCGTAGACTGGAGCCGCGAGCGCTTCACCATGGACGACGGCCTGTCTGAAGCGGTCAAGGAAGCATTCGTGCGCCTGCACGAAGACGGCCTGATCTACCGCGGCAAGCGCCTGGTCAACTGGGACACCAAGCTGCACACGGCGATTTCCGACCTCGAAGTGGAAAACCACGACGAGAAAGGTTTCCTGTGGAACCTCAAGTACCCGTTGGCCGACGGCGCGAAAACGGCTGAAGGCAACGACTTCCTGATCGTCGCGACCACTCGCCCGGAAACCATGCTCGGCGACGCCGCCGTGGCCGTTAACCCGAACGATGAACGCTACAAAGCCCTGATCGGCAAATTTGTCGAGCTGCCGCTGGTCGGCCGCCGCATTCCGATCATCGCCGACGATTACTGCGATCCTGAGTTCGGCACCGGTTGCGTGAAAATCACCCCGGCACACGATT
This sequence comes from Pseudomonas sp. Y24-6, assembly GCF_020295325.1. Classification (NCBI taxonomy): domain Bacteria; kingdom Pseudomonadati; phylum Pseudomonadota; class Gammaproteobacteria; order Pseudomonadales; family Pseudomonadaceae; genus Pseudomonas; species Pseudomonas sp. Y24-6. The sequence continues at coordinate 311,438 of NZ_JACBXG010000005.1, forward strand.
TCAACGACTACGAAGTCGGCAAGCGCCACAATCTGCCGCTGCTGAACATCTTCGACAAGAACGCCGCCGTCTTGCCGGCCTGCCAGGTGTTCAACCTCGACGGCACACTGAACGAAAGCATTGACGGCAAGATCCCGGCTGAATACGCAGGCCTGGACCGCTTCGAGGCGCGCAAGCAAATCGTTGCCGCCTTCGACGCCGCCGGCCTGCTGGTCAGCGTCGACGATCACGCCCTGAAAGTGCCGAAAGGCGATCGCTCGGGCACCATCATCGAGCCGTGGCTGACCGACCAGTGGTACGTGTCGACCAAGCCTTTGGCCGAGCCTGCAATTGCTGCCGTTGAAGACGGCCGCATCCAGTTCGTGCCGAAACAATACGAAAACATGTACTTCTCCTGGATGCGTGACATCCAGGACTGGTGCATCAGCCGTCAACTGTGGTGGGGTCACCGGATCCCGGCCTGGTACGACGAGTCGGGCAAAGTCTACGTCGGTCGCGACGAAGCCGAAGTGCGCACCAAGCACAACCTCGGCCCAGACGTGGCACTGCAACAGGACAACGACGTACTCGACACCTGGTTCAGTTCGGGCCTGTGGACCTTCTCGACCCTCGGCTGGCCTGAGCAGACCGAATTCCTGAAAAAATTCCACTCCACCGATGTGTTGGTGACCGGTTTCGACATCATTTTCTTCTGGGTTGCCCGGATGATCATGCTCACCATGCATTTGGTGAAAAACGAAGACGGCACGCCGCAGGTTCCGTTCAAGACCGTGTATGTGCACGGTCTGGTGCGAGATGGCCAAGGCCAGAAGATGTCCAAGTCCAAGGGCAACGTCCTTGACCCGCTGGACATCATCGACGGCATCGAGCTGGAAGACCTGGTGCAGAAACGCACTTCCGGCATGATGCAGCCGAAACTGGCGAAGAAGATCGAGAAGCAGACCCGCGACGAATTCGCCGATGGCATCGCCAGCTACGGCACCGACGCCCTGCGCTTCACTTTCTGCTCGCTGGCCTCCACCGGTCGCGACATCAAGTTCGACATGGGCCGCGTCGAAGGCTATCGCAACTTCTGCAACAAGATCTGGAACGCGGCGCGCTACGTGCTGGACAAAGGCGAAGACTGCGGCCAGAACGGCGAAGCCTACGAACTGTCCCTGGCGGATCGCTGGATCATCTCGCAGCTGCAACGCACCGAAGCCGAAGTGACCCGTCAGCTCGATCAGTTCCGCTTCGACCTGGCCGCACAAGCCTTGTACGAGTTCATCTGGAACCAGTATTGCGACTGGTACCTGGAGCTGTCCAAGCCGGTGCTGTGGGACGAAAACGCGCCGGTCGAACGCCAGCGCGGCACCCGTCGAACCCTGGTTCGCGTACTGGAAGTTGCCCTGCGCCTGGCGCACCCGTTCATGCCGTTCATCACCGAAGAAATCTGGCAGCGCATCGCGCCGCTGGCCGGCATCGAAGGCAAGACGATCATGCTGCAGCCTTGGCCAGTGGCCAATGAAGAGCGCATTGACGCAGCCGCCGAAGATGACATCGAATGGCTGAAAACGCTGATGCTCGGCACGCGTAACATTCGCGCCGAAATGAACATTGGTCCAGGCAAGCCGCTTAACCTGTTCCTGAAAAACGTCAGCACCGAAGACCAGCGTCGTCTCACCGAAAACGAAGCCCTGCTGAAGAAGCTCGCGCGCCTCGAGTCGATCACTGTGCTGGCGGCAGGCGAAGAAGCACCACTGTCCGCGACCGCCCTGGTCGGCGAGATGGAAGTGCTTGTGCCAATGGCCGGCCTGATCGACAAGGACGCCGAGCTGGCACGCCTGGACAAGGAAATCCTGCGCTTGCAGGGTGAAGTCCAGCGCGTGGGCGGCAAGCTGTCGAACGCCGGTTTCGTCGACAAGGCGCCGGCCGAAGTCATCGAGAAGGAACGCGCCAAACTGGCCGAAGCGCAACAGGCTTTGGGCAAACTGGCCGAGCAGCATGCGCGGATTGCCAGCTTGTAACGGCAAATCGCAATGAAAAGGGAGGCCCGAAATGGCCTCCCTTTTTTGTGCCTGCCCATTCCCACAAACACCAAACCCCCTGGATATGCGTCATCGGGTAGCTAATGTGGGACAATGCCCGTCACTTTCAGCCATACCCGAATCGATCACACCCATGAACGCCCCCCGCACACCAAGACCTGCGCGCAAGAAGCCCGAATCCGCGACCCCGGCCAAAGCCGTCGAGCCCCGCGAAAAGGCCAGCCTGCACCCGCGCAACCGCCACCAGGGTCGTTATGACTTCCCGGCGCTGATCAAGACCACGCCCGAACTGGCGAAGTTCGTGATCACCAACCCGTACGGCAAGGAAAGCATCGACTTCGCCAGCCCGGACGCGGTGCGGGTGTTCAACCGCGCGCTGCTCAAGTCGTTCTACGGCGTGGCCCACTGGGACATCCCGGCGGATTACCTGTGCCCGCCGGTTCCGGGGCGTGCCGACTATGTGCACTTCCTGGCCGACCTGTTGGCCAGCGTCAATGACGGCGAAATCCCCCGTGGCGCGCCCGTCAAGGTGCTCGACATCGGCATGGGCGCCAACTGCGTCTATCCGCTGATTGGCTACAGCGACTACCGCTGGCACTTCCTCGGCTCGGAAATCGACCCGACCGCCGTGGCCGCTGCCAAGGCCATCGTCCAGTCCAACGGGCTGAACAAGGCCATTCAGTTGCGCCAGCAAACCAACCCCAAGCACATTCTGCTGGGGTTGCTGGAACCCGGCGAACGCTTCGACCTGACCATGTGCAACCCGCCGTTCCACGCCTCGATGGACGAAGCCACCAAGGGCAGCGAGCGCAAATGGCGCGCACTGGGTCGCGCCGACCCGAAACGCAAGCTGCCGGTGCTGAACTTTGGTGGCCAGTCGGCTGAACTGTGGTGCGAGGGCGGCGAGGCCCGCTTCGTGACTCAATTGATCGCCGAGAGCGCGCACTTCCAGCACAAGGTGCTGTGGTTCAGCACCCTGGTGTCCAAGGCGTCGAACCTGCCCGCGATCGAGATCGCCCTGAAAAAGGCCGGCGTGCTGGAAAGCCAGGTCGTGGAAATGTCCCAGGGGCAGAAGAAAAGCCGCTTCGTCGCCTGGACGTTCCAGACCAAGAGCGAACAGCAAATCTGGCGTCAGCGCTGGGCTCGCTGAGACCGTAGGCGCTGCGGCACGCTGCGATCTTTTGATGCTGTTGTGAAAGATCAAGAGATCGCAGCCTCGTTTCACTCGACAGCTCCTACGGCGGTGATACTCCCGCGATCGTTCGAGCCCTCCGGCAAATCACAGGCACAAAAAAACCGTGCCCGGATCGCTCCGGAGCACGGTTTTTTACACGTCTTACTTGTTAACAGCGTCGGTCAGGCCTTTGGCCACAACCAGCTTGATAACTTTCTTGGCAGCGATTTCGATGGCAGCGCCAGTCGAAGGGTTGCGGCCAGTACGGGCAGGACGTTCGGTCACTTTCAATTTGCCGATACCTGGCAGAGTGATTTCGCCGCCATTTTCCAGCTGATCGGCAACGATTTGGCCCAGTTGGTCCAGAGCATTACGCGCGGTGGTTTTTGGCGCGTCGATAGCTTCAGCGATGTCGGCGATCAGTTGGTCTTTAGTAAGAGCCATGTAGTGTTCCTTCCCTATCAAATTCATATGGATTGCAGAGTGCAGTGTCAGCCATCGAGCCCGATCTTCTGGATCTGGCACCCTCGGCCAATAACCACGGGATCGGGGTTATAGATACCGAAATCAGGGTTTGGTTCGACCTGACAAATGCTGAATGCACGCTTAACGCAGTGACTTCGCGCAAGACCGGGCAAAACTAGCACAGAGACGGGGAAATATCCGCCTCTAGCTACCCATTTGGTCAGCTTTATTGGTCTAAAACGTTAAAAAACAGCATAAGGACTATCTCGTTGCCCTGAAATGCCCTCGCGCCCCCCGTAGGAGCTGCCGAAGGCTGCGATCTTTTGATCTTTTTTGTTTAAAAAGCAAAGTCAAAAGATCGCAGCCTTCGGCAGCTCCTACGAAGGGCATGCATACCTAGTTGCGGTACACTGGGCGCTTTTTCGGGGAGCGCGCCCTCCTCTCTACAATCAGCCGAGAAGCCCATGCCGATCCGCCATTGCATCGTCCACCTGATCGACAAAAAACCCGACGGCACGCCTGCAGTTCTGCATGCCCGCGACGAAGAGTTGCCTGAGTCGAGCGCCATCGAGAACATGCTTGCCGACCTCAACGAGAGCTACAACGCCAAACAAGGCAAGGCCTGGGGTTTGTTCCATGCCGAGTCCGGGGCGCACCCGTTCAGCGGCTGGCTGAAGGAGTATCTCGAAGGCGGCAAGGACTTCACGGCATTCAGCCGGGTAGCGGTGGAGCATCTGCAGAAGCTGATGGAGGAATCCAACCTCTCGGTCGGTGGGCACGTGCTGTTTGCACACTATCAGCAAGGCATGACTGACTACCTGGCCATCGCCCTGCTGCATCACAGCGAAGGCGTCGCCGTGACCGAGCAGCTCGATGTGACCCCGTCCCGCCACCTGGACCTGGGTCAGCTGCACCTCGCGGCGCGGATCAACGTGTCGGAGTGGCAGAACAACAAGCAGTCCAAGCAGTACATTTCGTTCATCAAAGGCAAGAACGGGAAAAAGGTCTCGGAGTATTTCCGCGACTTCATCGGCTGCCAGGAAGGCGTCGACGGCCCCGGTGAAACGCGCACGCTGCTCAAGGCCTTCAGTGATTTCGTTGAAAGCGAAGACCTGCCGGAAGAGTCCGCCCGGGAGAAAACCAAGACGCTGGTGGACTACGCCAGCAGCCAGGCCAAGATGGGTGAGCCCATGGGCCTGGAGGAACTGTCCGGGTTGATTGATGAAGAACGTCCTAAGGCGTTCTACGATCACATCCGCAACAAGGACTACGGCCTGTCTCCGGAGATCCCTGCGGACAAACGTACCCTGAATCAATTCCGTCGTTTCACGGGACGTGCCGAGGGCCTCTCCATCAGCTTTGAGGCGCACCTGCTGGGCTCGAAGATCGAATACGACGAAGAAGCCGGCACCCTGATCATCAAGGGCCTGCCAACCCAGCTCACCGATCAGCTCAAGCGTCGCAACTGATGCTGCGGGGCGTGCTGAAAAAATTCCTGCTGATCCTGCTGGTGATCGTGGTCTATCAGAACTGGGGCAAGATAGAGCGGGTGTTCAATCCGTCCCAAGTGGTATCGGAGCAGACCCAGGCCAAGGCCAATGTGGTGCTCTACGCCACTGAATGGTGTGGTTACTGCAAGTTGACCCGACGGTTTCTCGACCAGAAAGGCATTCCGTACAAGGAGTTCGATATCGAGAAGGATGCCCAGGCGCGCAAGGCTTACGAGGCGCTGGGTGGCGGCGGCATTCCGATCATCGATGTAAACGGGACGTTGATTCGCGCGTATGACCCGCAAGCCATACTCGCAGCCTTGAAATAAACAAGATCGCAGCCTTCGGCAGCGCCTGCAGATGAACACCACTCTGCTCTGATGCAGGAGCTGCCGGAGGCTGCGATCTTTTGATTTACCGCTGTTTTTCGAGACGAAACCCGAATCGCGGGAAATGCACATGCACCACCCCGCACCGCTCATCCTCGCGACGCAGAATCAGCTCTTCACTTCCGGCAAACAACAACTCACCCGCCACCGGATCAACCCCGTAATCCGTGGCCGCAATCACTACCCGCTGACCCGCCTCGAAACCGTTAGGTTCTGCAAAGCGTTCCTGCGGCAACTGCGCCGGTGTAGCGCTGCGTGCCACCTCCAGCGCTTGCTCTGAACTCATCTCGCTCGGGGCCCCATGACCAAAGCCCAAGACGCGGCCCAACCAGGCGGACACTGCCGGATACCCATCGACCAGCGGCGAAGTGACCGGCGTCGCCTTGAGGAACCACAGTGGGTGCGCCAGGGCGAAATCGGCAATCGACGGCTCGCCGAAGAGGAAATCACCCTGCTCGCGCTGCAGTTGCTGTTCGAGTCGCGCCATGATCGTCGGCCACTGGTGCCTGGCTTGCTCGGCAGACAAGCGGGTGGCGCTGCCGCCACTGAACAGCCCGGCGCGATCCGCCAGGAAGGCCTTGATGGCTTCCGGCGGCAGGCTGGCAAAACGCACGGCGACAGATTCCGGCTGAAACACCAGGCTAACGGCATGCTGGAACACCACTGAGTCCGCCCAGGCGGCGAACGACGCAGCGATCATCTCCTGACCTTCCGGGAAGAGTGCCGGCAAGGCTTTTTCCTGCTCCAGGCGCCGGGCAATCAACGCAGTGTCGCAGTAGATGTCTGCACCGACCTGCAACACCGGCGTCTTGCGATAGCCACCCGTCAAGGCGGTGAGGTCAGGCTTGGGCATTACCGGTGAAATCTTCACCGAACGCCAGGACAGCCCCTTGAAACCCAACAACAGGCGGGCCTTTTCGGCGAAAGGGGACGTCGGGTAATGATGCAGGATCAACTCGGACATGCTCGGCTCCGCCGCGCGAATTAGGAGTCAGCAGCTTAGCGCGCAATCCGCAGGCGGCCTACGGGTCTGCCTGATGGGAACTGATCAGTCAGATTGATAGTTCGCGACCAGGCATTCCTTGGCGCTTTTCCTGAGTTTCTTTATCAGCCGCTCCTGACGTAGCGCTTCACTCCTGTCGCGACAGGCCTCGGTGTACACCAGGGCCACGGCCGGGCTTGAGAGGAAGAAGCGCGCGCCTTTACCCCGCTGATGAGTGGCGAAGCGGCGCACGGGGTCGTCGCTGATCCCGCAGTACAGCGAACCATTGGCGGCACGTACGAGGTAGACAAACCAGGGCTTGCTGACCAGCGGCGTTTCGACGGCGCTGACAGACGTTTGGCTGAGACTGTTCAATTGACGATCTGGATTGGAAAAGAAACAAGTGGCGATCTTATCAGCGCCCGGCCTGGAATGCCTTCAACCCCTTCAAGGCCTGGGCCCGAACGGCGTTTTTTACCAAGGGCGACCAGCCCAACAGCAGACCTTTGAAACCGAGCGCCTGGCGTGACCAGGACCACAAGTCAAAACGGTCGTGGTGCTCGCAGATTTTTCCGTCGCGAAACACGAACCGTGCCTGGATGTCGTTGACCACGGTATTGCCGGTCTGACTGAACAGGTAAGTCGCCACCCAATGTGCACTCCCGGTACGCTCGTCGGCACGGACATCGTCGAACGTCAGGGAAAAGTCCCTGGCACGAGTGGTGAGCATGCGCCACATATCACCCGCATCACGCCCCTGCAGTTCACCGAAGGCCGGGTCACTGAACACCACGTCATCGGTGTAGCAGGCGCTCATGGCCTCGGCATCCAGCCGCTGGAAAGCCTGGTAAAACCGGGTAATCAATGCTTGGTGGGCATCACTCATGTGCAGGCTCCCTGGGTTGCAGAACAGTTTTGAAGACTGCCCGCACGATAGCCTGTCAATTCGCGGAACACTATCGGCATTCGTGGGCCGAATACCGATAGTGTCCGATGAGTCAGAGTTTTTCGCTGACTACTTGAACGTACAACGATCGCCCGGCTCCCAGGCCGGCAAGGATCGCGCCCAGGCCGATGACCCCGAAAATCCAGCCGACCGCTGCCCAGCCGCCGGTCCAGTCATGCACGATGCCGACCGCCAATGGCCCCATGGATGCCAGGGTGTAGCCGAAGCCTTGAGCCATGCTCGACAGGTTCGCCGCCACGTGGGCATCTCGCGAGCGCAGCACGATCAGGGTCAGCGCCAGGCTGAACGCCCCGCCCTGCCCCAGCCCGAGCAGAATCGCCCAGCCCCACAAGCCATCGATCGGCGCATACAGGCACCCGAACAGGCCGCTGAGGGTCAAGGCCATGACGACCACGATCGCCAGGCGCTGGTCCTTGCCGCGAGTCGCCAGCCAGGGAGCCGCCAAAGAACTGGCCAACTGCACGATCACCGAGCCGGACAGCACCAGCCCCGCCTGGGTCGGCGTCAGGCCGCGACCGATCAGGATCGAAGGCAACCAGCCGAACACGATGTACGCCAGGGACGATTGCAGGCCCATGTACAAGGTCACTTGCCAGGCCAGCGGGTCGCGCAGCAAACCGCGAACCCGGTAGGCGACATTGTGCGCACCGTGTTTCTGCCCGACTTGCGGCAGCCAGAACAGCGCCGCGACCAACGCCGGAATAACCCAGAAGCCCAGGCCCGTGGCCCAGCTCTGGTCGAAATGTTCGCTCAGCGGCACGGTGGCGCCTGCGGCCATCGCCGCCCCCAGGCACAGGGCCATGGTGTAGACCCCGGTCATGGTACCCGCGTGTTTGGCAAAGTCGCGCTTGACGATACCCGGCAGCAATACGCCGATCACACCAATGCTGGCACCCGCCAGCACGCTGCCGGCAAACAGGCCGATTTCGCCAAACGAACTGCGCAGGATGATTCCTCCGGCCAGCGTCAGCAGAATGCCCAGCACCACCCGTTCGGCGCCGAAACGGCGCGCCAGGATCGGTGCCAGCGGTGCGAACAGGCCGAGGCACAGCACCGGCAAGGTGGTCAGCAGACCGGCCTGGGCCGCCGATAATCCGAGGCTTTTCGACACGTCACTGAGCATCGGCGCCATGCTCGATAGCGCCGGGCGCAAGTTCAATGCCACCAGGATCAGGCCCAGCAACAGCAGCCAGGGCCGGCGCAGGATCGGATGGCTGTTCTGCACCTCGTCGTCATCGGCCTCGGCGTCGATCAGCAGCTCTTCGAGCTCTGCCGTACGTTTGGCTTCAGGGATGTTGCTGTTACGGCTGGACATGGTTTTCTCGTGTTCAAGGTTCGTTGATCAACTGCCTGGACAGGGCTTTGGCCCGTTCCGGGTCACGTTGCTCGACGGCGTCCAGCAGTTCGATATGCAGGTCGAACACTTCCTGGCGCCGTGGGGTGATGTTCAGGGTCTGGCGCAGTTGCGCACCGACGATGCTGGAGAAGTAGCGATACAGCTCACTGAGCGTGGGGTTGTGTGCGGCATCGACCAGGCGCCGATGAAACACCAGGTCGCAGGCGATGTAGCTGTCGAGATCGCCATGGTAGTGGCTTCCGCTGACGCCCAATGCTTCACGCAAGGCCACCAGGTCTTCATCGGTGCGGCGCAAGGCGGCCAGGCCAATGGCCTCGACTTCAAGAATGTGCCGGGTCTCGCGGGCCTGTTCATGAGAGCAGCGGGACAGCGCTTTGAGGGTGTCGAGTGGATCGATCACCGCGCGCAGGTAACTGCCGTCACCCTGGCGGATCTCAATCAACCCGGAAAAAGCCAACACGCGCATGGCTTCGCGCACGGTGTTGCGGCTGATGCCCAACTCTGCGCACAACTCCGGCTCAGTCGGCAGACGCTGGCCCACGGTCCAGACGCCTTCGGTGATACGTAGGCGCAATTGCTCCAGGGCCTGATCGACCAGGGATCGTTTAACTAACGGAGAAATTTCAGACATGGGATTCACCCTGTCATCCAATCATAGGATGAATTACCTGACATCTTAGTCAGCTATCTGATAAAGATCAACACAACACCCACCGTAGGAGCTGCCGCAGGCTGCGATCTTTTGATTTTGTTTTTGACAGATCTGGATGAATTTAACGACGCCAGGATCAAAGGATCGCAGCCTGCGGCAGCTCCTACAGGATCGCGTCACGGCGCTAAATGGCAGGAAAAAAAAACCCGGAACAAGGTCCGGGTTTACTTCAGCGCCTGAAAACGATCAATGCAGGATCTGGCTCAGGAACAGCTTGGTGCGCTCATTCTGCGGGTTATCGAAGAAGTCATTCGGCGCCGCCTGTTCAACGATCTCGCCTTTGTCCATGAAGATCACGCGGTTGGCCACGGTACGGGCGAAGCCCATTTCGTGGGTCACGCAAAGCATGGTCATGCCGTCTTCGGCCAGGCCGATCATGGTGTCCAGCACCTCTTTCACCATCTCGGGGTCGAGTGCCGAAGTCGGTTCGTCGAACAACATGATTTTCGGCTTCATGCACAGGGCACGGGCAATCGCCACGCGCTGCTGTTGACCGCCGGACAGTTGCCCCGGGAATTTATGCGCCTGCTCCGGAATGCGTACGCGTTCCAGGTAGTGCATGGCGATTTCCTCGGCCTTGCGCTTGGGCATCTTGCGTACCCACATCGGCGCCAGGGTGCAGTTCTGCAGGATGGTCAGGTGCGGGAACAGGTTGAAGTGCTGGAACACCATGCCGACTTCGCGACGCACCGACTCGATCTGCTTGAGGTCGTTGGTCAGCTCCACGCCATCGACCACGATGCGCCCTTGCTGGTGTTCTTCAAGGCGATTGAGGCAGCGAATGGTGGTGGATTTGCCGGAACCCGACGGGCCGCACAGGACGATTCGCTCGCCCTGCCTGACGTTCAGGTTGATGTCCTTGAGTACGTGAAACTGCCCGTACCACTTGTTCACGCCCTGCATCTGGATAATGCCTTCAGGGCTCACAGGCTGTTTGATTGCTTCGCTCATAAAAAGAACTCCTAACGCTTGTGGCCAGTGTCGAGCTTGCGTTCCAGATGCATGGAATAGCGCGACATACCAAAACAGAAAATCCAGAACACCAGGGCGGCGAACACGTAGCCTTCAGTGGCCATGCCCAACCATTTCGGGTCGGCGGCCGCTTGCTTGACGCTGTTGAGCAGGTCGAACAGGCCGATGATGATCACCAGGCTGGTGTCCTTGAACAGCGCAATGAAGGTGTTGACGATGCCAGGGATCACCAGCTTCAGGGCTTGCGGCAGGATCACCAGGCCCATCGAACGCCAGTAGCCAAGGCCCATTGCGGCGGCTGCTTCGTACTGACCTTTGGGAATCGCCTGCAGGCCACCGCGCACCACCTCGGCCACATAGGCCGACTGGAACAGGATCACGCCGATCAGGGCCCGCAGCAGCTTGTCGAAGTTCATGCCTTCGGGCAGGAACAACGGCAGCATTACCGAGGACATGAACAACACCGTGATCAACGGCACGCCGCGCCAGAATTCGATGAAGGTCACACAGACCACGCGAATCGCCGGCATGTTCGAGCGCCGCCCCAGTGCCAGGACAATACCCAGCGGCAAGGCGCCGGCAATCCCGACGGTGGCGATCACCAGGGTCAGCATCAGGCCGCCCCATTGGCTGGTCGCCACCTGGGTCAGGCCAAACACACCACCGTGCAACAGGCACCAGGCAATGATCGGATACAGCACCAGGAAGCTCAGCCCGTACACCGCTTTACGCGGGAAGCGCGAGATGAACAACGGGGCTACGCCGATAACCGCCAGCCATACGGTCAGGTCCACGCGCCAGCGCATGTCCACCGGGTAGTAGCCGTACATGAACTGGCCGAAGCGCTGCTGAATGAACACCCAGCAGGCGCCCTCCTTCGTGCAGTCGGCCTGGCTGGTCCCGACCCAGTTGGCATTGATGATCGCCCAGCTGAGGATCGGCGGCACCACGAGGTAGATCAGGTAGAACGCAAACAGGGTCAGCAGGGTGTTGAGCCAGCTGGAGAACATGTTGGCGCGCATCCACGCCACCACACCGATACTGCGGTCCGGTGGCGGCATGTCAGGTTTGAAGATATGAGTACTCATGCGCTATTCCTTACCGCTCGATCAGCGCAATGCGCTTGTTGTACCAGTTCATCAGCAGGGAAATGCTGATACTGATCGCCAGGTACACGCTCATGGTGATGGCAATCACCTCGATCGCCTGTCCGGTCTGGTTCAGCACCGTGCCGGCAAACAACGAAACCATTTCCGGGTAACCGATACCGGCAGCCAGCGAGGAGTTTTTGGCCAGGTTCAGGTATTGGCTGGTCAGCGGTGGAATGATCACGCGCAGGGCTTGCGGGATGATCACCTTGCGCAGGGTCGGACCGTTGCGCAGCCCCAGGGAGTGCGCCGCCTCGGTCTGGCCATGGCTGACCGACTTGATGCCCGAGCGCACGATCTCGGCAATGAATGCCGCGGTGTACACGGTGAGCGCCAGGGTCAACGCCAGCAGTTCGGGGATCAATACCCAGCCACCGACGAAGTTGAAGCCTTGCAGCTTGGGCATCTCCCAATGCACCGGAGCGCCAAAGATCAACGCGCACAGTGCCGGGATCACCAGGAACAGTGCCAGGCCGACCCAGAATTTGTGGAATGGCACGCCGGTTTCTTCGAAACGTTTGTTGGCCCAGCGGCACATCAGCACGATAGCGACAATGGCCACGCCCACGCCGGCCACGAATGGCCAGAAACCATCCGACGCCAACGCCGCTGGCATGTTCAGGCCACGGCTGCTGACAAAGAAGGTATCGCCGAAGTTATGACTGGCACGCGGTCCTGGCATGGTCAGGAATACCGCGAAGTACCAGAAAAGGATCTGCAGCAGCGGCGGAATGTTGCGGAAAACCTCTACATACACCGTCGCCAGCTTGGCAATAATCCAGTTTTTTGACAGCCGTGACACGCCGACGATGAACCCGAGGATCGTCGCCAGGATCACGCCAATGAACGTCACCAGCAGCGTATTGAGCAGGCCGATGACAAACACCCGGGCATAGCTGTCCGATTCGGTGTAGTCGATCAGGTGTTGAGCGATGCCGAAACCGGCACTGCGCTCCAGGAAGTCGAAGCCGGAAGTGATGCCCCGGTGTTGCAGGTTGGTCTGGGTGTTGTCGAACAGAAACCAGCCCAGCGAGACCACCGCCACAATGGTGATGATCTGGAATAGCCACGCACGCACTTTGGGATCGCTGAGGCTGAGCCTCTGCTTTGGTGCGCCGATTGAATTTTGCATGAAGTGCCCCGCAAAGAATGGAACAGAACATCACCCGGCGGTTGGCCCACCGGGTGATAGAACCATCAGCGCACTGGTGGTGCGTATTGAATGCCGCCGTTGTTCCACAGCGCGTTCAGGCCACGGTCGATTTCCAGCGGGGTGCTCTTGCCGAGGTTTTTCTCGAACACTTCGCCGTAGTTACCTACTTGCTTGATGATCTGTACGACCCAGTCTTTCGGTAGTTTCAGATCCTTGCCGTATTCACCGTCAGCCCCGAGCATACGAGCGACGTCCGGGTTCTTGGTGGCCTTGGCTTCAGCTTCGACGTTTTTCGAAGTGATGCCGGCTTCTTCAGCGTTGAGCATGGCGTAGCCAGTCCAGCGGACCACTGCCAGCCACTCGTCATCGCCGTTACGCACGACAGGGCCCAGGGGCTCCTTGGAGATGGTTTCCGGCAGAACCACGTAGTCCTTCGGCGCGGCCAGCTTGCTGCGCTGGGCGAACAGTTGGGACTTGTCGGAGGTCAGCACGTCGCAACGACCGGACTCCAGCGACTTGGCGCTTTCATCGGAGGTGTCGAAGGTGATCGGGGTGTATTTCAGACCATTGCCACGGAAGTAGTCGGAAACGTTCAGCTCAGTGGTGGTACCGGCCTGGATGCAGATGGTTGCACCGTCCAGTTCCTTGGCGCTCTTGACGCCCAGCTTGTTGTTTACCAGGAAGCCGATGCCGTCGTAGTAGGTGATGAAGCCTGGAAACTTCAGGCCCATGCCCGCGTCACGGGAGCTGGTCATGGTGGTGTTGCGCGACAGGATGTCGATTTCGCCGGACTGCAGCGCAGTGAAGCGCTCCTTGGCGTTCAACTGACTGAATTTAACCTTGGTCGCGTCGCCGAATACGGCAGCGGCTACAGCGCGGCAGAAGTCAGCATCGATGCCGAGGATCTTGCCAGTGGCGTCCGGAACCGAGAAACCCGGCAGGCCGTCACTTACACCGCACTGTACAAAACCTTTCTTCTGCACTGCATCCAGGGTTGCACCCGCCTGAGCGAACCCGCTGACGCCAAGTACTGCGGCTGCAGTCACGACGGCCAGGGTGGATTTCAACATCTTCATTCAAACCTCCAGTTTTGCTCTTGTTGTGTCGGAGCGTGAGTCCAGTCGCACCCTTATGAGGCGTTGTTGACCCGTGTTGGCTTTTTTTAGGGTCAAGCGACGTAGGACCTTAGCTATGAGTCTAGTAGGAGAAAATCCACATCATGGATCGCTCACTCTCACCAGTCGGCCGAACGGGCTGTAGCCCTTCACGTTCGCGAAGCCCGTAGCGGCCACTGGCGAACATCCATCACCGGATTTTTGTTGCTATCCCGCCACCGGCAGTACACTGATAGTGTTACCGCCAGTCGCTGGATTGATTGCTCGGGTTTTCCCATAGCAAAGCCCGTACCAGACCGCCCGCCAAAGCGATTCAAAGACAGGTCAATAGCAAAACTTGTAACCTTGCGACATCTTCTTAACTGATCAACCAGACGCGCACTCAGATCTCGCACTCAATGAGAGCGCACGCACAAAAATGGAGCGAACATGACCGAGCCCCTGATTCTTCAACCCGTCAAGCCAGCAGACGCCTGCGTTATCTGGCTGCACGGCCTGGGCGCCGACCGTTATGACTTCCTGCCAGTGGCCGAAGCGCTGCAGGAAACCCTGTTGAGCACCCGCTTTGTTTTACCCCAGGCACCCACGCGCGCGGTCACCATTAATGGTGGCTACGAGATGCCAAGCTGGTACGACATATTGGCCATGAGCCCGGCCCGGGCAATCAGCCGCGAGCAGCTGGATGAGTCAGCAAAACGGGTTCTGGACTTGATCGAAACTGAGCGCGCCAGCGGAATAGACGCCTCGCGAATTTTTCTCGCCGGTTTTTCCCAGGGCGGTGCCGTGGTGTTGCACGCGGCCTTCCTGAAATGGCAAGGCCCGCTGGGTGGCGTACTTGCCCTCTCCACCTACGCTCCGACGTTCAGCGACGCGCTGGACATTTCCGCCAGCCAGCAGCGTATTCCCGTGCTGTGCCTGCACGGCCAGTACGATGACGTGGTGCAAAATTCGATGGGGCGCAGTGCCTACGAGCACTTGAAGGCCCATGGTGTCACCGTGACATGGCAGGAATACCCAATGGGCCACGAAGTGTTACCCGAAGAGATCAGCGATATCGGCGCCTGGCTGACCGAGCGCCTACGCTAAACAGACTGTGTAAAAGCTGCCTTTGATCATCACACTACGCCGCGCCCGATTCTTGCATTACACTGGCCGGCGTACATTCCTTAATCAATTGATGAGATGACCGTGCTCAAAGCACTCAAGAAAATGTTCGGTAAAAGCGAGACTGAGCAGCTCGCGCCAGCCTCCAGCGCTCCGTCTCACTCACCCAGCCACCGCGCCGACGGTAATCAGTCTGGCCGGACCGCCACCGCAGCGGTACCCAAGCACGAGCCGATGACCCCGCAGGCTGCCCCTACTGTCGAGGTAACAGCCGACGAGCCGCCGCGCAGCGAAACCCCCAAGCCTGCCAGGCCGCGTCGCGAACCCAAGCCCAAGGCACCGGTTATTCCCTGGAAACTCGAAGACTTCGTCGTCGAACCCCAGGAAGGCAAAACCCGTTTCCACGATTTCAAACTCGCCCCTGAACTGATGCACGCCATCCAGGACCTGGGCTTCCCGTATTGCACGCCGATCCAGGCGCAGGTGCTGGGCTTTACCCTCGCTGGCAAGGATGCCATCGGCCGCGCCCAGACCGGCACCGGCAAGACCGCTGCGTTCCTGATCTCGATCATCACCCAGTTGCTGCAAACCCCGCCGCCCAAAGAGCGCTACATGGGCGAGCCACGGGCGTTGATCATCGCGCCAACCCGGGAACTGGTGGTGCAGATTGCCAAGGACGCCGCTGACCTGACCAAGTACACCGGCCTCAATGTCATGACGTTCGTCGGCGGCATGGACTTCGACAAGCAGCTCAAGCATCTCGAAGCCCGTCACTGCGACATCCTCGTGGCCACGCCCGGCCGTCTGCTGGACTTCAACCAGCGCGGCGACGTGCACCTGGACATGGTCGAAGTCATGGTCCTGGACGAAGCCGACCGCATGCTCGACATGGGCTTCATCCCGCAGGTGCGGCAGATCATTCGCCAGACCCCGCCGAAGAACGAGCGTCAGACGCTGCTGTTCTCCGCGACCTTCACCGAAGACGTGATGAACCTGGCCAAGCAATGGACCACCGAGCCGTCGATCGTCGAGATCGAGTCGCAGAACGTCGCCAGCGAAAACGTCGAGCAGCACATCTACGCCGTTGCCGGTGCTGACAAATACAAACTGCTCTACAACCTGGTCAACGACAACGGCTGGGAGCGGGTGATGGTGTTCGCCAACCGCAAGGACGAAGTGCGTCGCATCGAAGAACGGCTGGTGCGTGATGGCGTCAACGCCGCGCAGTTGTCCGGTGACGTACCGCAGCACAAGCGCATCAAGACGCTGGAAGGCTTCCGCGAAGGCAAGATCCGCGTGCTGGTCGCCACCGATGTTGCCGGTCGCGGCATTCATATTGACGGTATCAGCCACGTGATCAACTTCACCCTGCCGGAAATGCCGGACGACTACGTGCATCGTATCGGCCGCACCGGACGTGCGGGCGCCGATGGCGTGTCCATCAGCTTCGCCGGTGAAGACGACTCTTACCAGTTGCCGTCCATCGAGGCGCTGCTGGGTCGCAAGATCAGCTGCGAGACGCCGCCGACCCATTTGTTGCGGGCGGTTGAGCGTAAGCGCCCGTAAATACGGGCCGCAGTAGAAGAGGCGCAGCCGGCAACGGACTGCGCTTTTTTTTGCCTGGTTTTTTCTCGAACGGAGCTTGTCGGAATAAACTAAAAGTCCATAATAGACAAAATAGTTCATATGCAGTCTCCGGAGCCGTTCATGTCCAGCACGCCTTACGTGGTCACCCAACCTCAAGCACGCGAGTTGCTCGATCAAATCGACGTGCCGCAGATCCTGCGCAAACTGTTCCGTGACCTGGCCGCAGGGTACGCGGTGCAACCGGCGCAGCAACTGGTTGAATTTCCCCAAGGCGCTGGCGACTTCATCAACTACTTGGGTGTGCTGGCCGAAGATGGCGTTTATGGGGTCAAGACTTCGCCTTACATCGTGCGCGAGCAAGGCCCGCTGGTGACGGCGTGGACGCTGCTGATGTCGATGCAGACTGGTCAACCGCTGTTGCTCTGTGATGCCGGTGAACTGACCACGGCACGTACGGCGGCGACCACCGCCGTGGCGGTCGATGCCCTGGCGCCGCCAAAAGCACAGCGCCTGGCAATTATCGGCAGCGGCAAGGTGGCCCAGGCGCACCTGCATTACGTGAAGGGCCTGCGTGACTGGCAGAGCATCAACCTGTATTCCCCGAGCCTGGACGGTCTTGACGCTGAAGCGAAGGCACGGCTCACAGGGCTTGATCCGCGCCTGACGCTGGTTTCCAGTCGCGAAGCGGCCGTCCTGGACGCTGACGTGATCATGCTGTGCACCTCCTCCGCTGGCCCGGTCATCGACCCGTCCACCTTGAGCAAACCGGCCCTGATCACCTCCATCAGCACCAATGCGCCACGGGCTCACGAAGTGCCGCCGCACAGCCTCAACGCCATGCAGGTGTTCTGCGACTATCGCGTGACCACGCCCGGTTCGGCCGGCGAGATGCTGATTGCCGGCGAACAGCATGGCTGGGACAAGGACAGTATCGTCGGCGACCTGTCCGAGCTGATGAGCGAAAAAGTGCAACGTCCGGCCTACGATCGCCACGTGTTCTTCCGCTCGATCGGTCTGGGCCTGGAAGACATCGCGCTGGCCAATGCCATCTACCGCCTACAGCACTAACACCACCAACCCCTGTAGGAGCTGCCGAAGGCTGCGATCTTTTGATCTTGACCTGGTAAAAGCAAGATCAAAAGATCGCAGCCTGCGGCAGCTCCTACACAGGGGGGTATCAATAACATTGGCATTTGCGCCCATCAGGAGACAAGCATGAGCCAGGCAGACTTCATCATCATCGGCGGCGGCATTGCCGGCGCTTCCACCGGTTTCTGGCTGTCGCAGCACGCGCGGGTGATTGTGCTCGAACGCGAATCCCATCCGGGCTACCACTCCACCGGCCGTTCCGCGGCGTTGTACACCGCCGCTTACGGCACACCACAGGTTCGGGCATTGACCCAGGCCAGCCGGGATTTCTTCGACGCACCACCGCCAGGCTTCTGCGAACATCCACTGCTGACCCCGCGCGGCGAGATGACGGTGGACTTCAGCGGCGACCCTGCCGAACTGCAGAACCAGTACCTGAGCGCCAAGGTCACAGTGCCGCAGATGCAGCTGCTTAGCGCCGAGGAAGCGTGCGTGCGCCTGCCGATCTTGCGCCGGGAAAAAGTTCATGGCGCCATCTATGACCCGACCGCCAGCGACATTGATACCGATGCGCTGCATCAGGGCTACCTGCGCGGAATCCGCCGCAACCAGGGCCAGGTCCTGACCGATACTCAGGTGGTGAGCCTGAGCCGGGATGCCGAGGGCATCTGGCAGGTGCAAACCGACGGCCAAACCTTTAGCGCCCCGGTCATCATCAATGCGGCAGGCGCCTGGGCGGACAAAATCGGCGCCCTCGCTGGCGCGCAGCCATTGGGCCTGCAACCCAAGCGCCGCGCGGCGTTCATCTTTGCCGGGCCCGAAGGCGTGGACATCCACCACTGGCCGATGCTGGTCAGCCTGGATGAATCCTTCTACATGAAGCCCGACGCCGGGATGCTTCTCGGCTCGCCAGCCAATGCCGACCCGGTCGAACCCCATGATGTGCAACCCGAAGAGCTGGACATTGCCATGGGCATCTACCAGATCGAGGAGGCCACCACCCTGACCATCCGCCGCCCGACCCGCACCTGGGCGGGCTTGCGCAGTTTTGTCAGCGACGGCGATTTGCTGTCCGGCTTCGATCCGCAAGTACCTGGACTGTTCTGGGTGGCGGCTCAAGGCGGTTACGGGATTCAGACCTCTCCGGCGATGGGCCAGGCCAGCGCTGCACTGGTGCGCGGCGAGGCCCTGCCGGAAGCCCTGTCGAAATTCGGCCTGAATGCCGCCATGCTCGCCCCCGCCCGCCTGAACCAACAGGGGTAGTCAGGTGACGTCCACTCCCGTTTGCTGCAAACTTCCAGCGCCCTGCCTTATGGGCGCTGACGTCGCGCGGAGCACCACTGAATGAACGCCCCCGAGAAAGATCCGGCCCTGGATAACTACCGAGCCATCAGTGACGCGATTGCGACGCTGTTCTTTCCCCATGCCGAAGTGGTGCTGCACGATCTGCGCACGCAGAAAGTCGACTACATCGCCAACAACCTGTCGAAACGCGAAATCGGCGACGATTCCTCGCTGGAAGACATACTCAGTGATGAGGTCAGCGAACGAAACATCGGGCCGTATGAAAAGCTCAATTGGGATGGTCAGAAAATTCGCAGCCTGAGCAGCGTGTTGCGTGACAGCGCTGGTCATCCTTTGGCGGTGCTGTGCATCAATCTGAATATTTCGTTGTTCGAAAACGCCAAGGCGGCGCTGGATCTGTTCCTGTCGCCGAGCAAGCTGATACCGCAACCGGACTCACTGTTCCGTGATGACTGGCAGGAGCGGATCAACACCTTCCTCCATGCCTGGCTGCGCGAGCGACAGCTGAGCCTGAGCATGCTGACCCGCGACCACAAACGCGAACTGGTCCTGGCCCTGCACGCCGAAGGCGCCTTCAAAGGCAAAAGCGCCTCCAACTATGTGGCCAATGTCCTGAACATGGGACGGGCGACGGTTTACAAACATTTGAAGGAACTGAAGGGCTGAGCTGACTCTCCCGGGGCCGGCTTGCAAGGGTGACTGTACAGGCCTCATCGCGGGCAATCAGCTACACCTTTGCAATCCGCCCGTGCAAAAGGTGCGGTGGTTATTCCAGCGCGGATGCCGGCCCGAAGAACTCGTAGCGGCTTTGCTTCTCCGGCACACCCAGCGCCTTGAGATGGCGCTTGACCGCCGCCATGAAACCCTTGGGCCCAAGGAAATAGGCATCCAGATCGCGCTCCTGCGGCAACCACTCGCCTAACTGTTCCTGGCTCAACAACCCCACCTTATGCGCCGCCGGGCTCACGCCGTCATCTTCGGCATAGCAGTAAAACCGCTTGAGCTGCGGATGACGTTCGGCAAGCCCGTCGATCCAGTCACGAAACGCATGGACGCTGCCATTGCGCGCGCAGTGGATGAAGTGCACCGGACGCTCAGTTGCCAGCGCCGCCTCCAGCATCGCCAGGGTCGGGGTAATCCCAACGCCGCCACTGATCAGCACCAGGGGTTTGTCACTGGCACTGAGGGTGAATTCACCCGATGGCGGAAACAGCTGGATGGACGCACCGACGTGCAGTTGATCGTGCAGGTGGTTGGAGGCGCGACCGCCGTGCTCACGCTTGACGCTGATGCGGTATTGGCCCTTGGTCAATGCCGACAGTGAATAGTTACGGCGAATTTCTTCACCATCGAGTACCAGTTTCATGCCGATGTACTGGCCAGGCTCCGCTGCCAGGATCGGGCCCTTATCGGCAGGCTCGAAGTAGAACGAAATGATCTCCGCACTCTCCTCGACCTTGGCCGCCACGATGAACTCCCGCGCGCCACGCCAGCCGCCAGGCGCCTGTTCCTTCTGGTCGTAGATGCTTTTTTCCGCGCCGATCAGGATATCGGCCAGTTGACCGTAGGCTGCGCCCCAGGCGGCCATCACTTCAGGCGTGGCGATCTCGTCACCCAACACTTCGCAAATGGCACGCAGCAAACAGCTGCCAACGATCGGGTAATGCTCCGGCAGGATTTGCAAGGCCACGTGCTTGTTGATGATCTTGGCCACCAGATCGCCCAACTGGTCGAGTTGATCGATGTGACGGGCATACATCAGCACACCGTTGGCCAAGGCACGCGGCTGGTCTCCACTGGCCTGGTGGGCCTGGTTGAACAAAGGGCGCACTTCAGGGTATTCGGAGAGCATCATCCGGTAGAAATGGGTAATTAATGCTTCGCCACCGCTTTCCAGCAACGGCACGGTGGATTTGACGATTGCACGATCTTGAGCGCTCAGCATAAAGTAACTCCTGGGTTTCTATTCGTTTGCCCTTACGTATCAGTTTTCATGCCAGATTTAATTTTCATATAAATCAATAACTTACCAACTATATAGTCATTTAGACCTGATGTGATTTATAGTCATATCGACTATATGGAGTCACTATGACTGCAAAATCCTTGCTCACCACGCTGCTCCCGCTGGTCTCTGACCTGTCCCGCGAGCTCCCGGAGGGCGAGCGTTATCGACGCCTGCTCGAAGCCATGCGCGCCCTGCTGCCGTGCGATGCTGCAGCCCTATTGCGCATCGATGGCGAATGGCTGGTGCCCCTGGCAGTCGACGGCCTGAGCACCGATACCCTGGGGCGGCGCTTTAAAATCAGCGAGCATCCGCGCTTCGAAGCGCTGCTCAGCAGTCCGGGCCCCACCCGGTTTGCCGCCGATAGCGAGTTGCCAGACCCCTACGATGGGCTGGTCGATGGCCTGCATGAGCATCTGGAAGTCCATGACTGCATGGGCTGCCCGTTGTTTATCGACGAACGCCCCTGGGGCCTGCTGACGCTCGATGCCCTCGATCCGCAACGCTTCGAACCGATTGAGCTGGATGCACTGCAAGCGTTCGCCAGCCTGGCGGCGGCCACGGTCAATGCAGCCGAACGGATCGAGCGCCTGGCCAACAGGGCCGAAGACGAGCATCAGCGCGCCGAGGTTTATCGCCAGGCGAGCGGCCAGCAGAACCGCGAGATGATCGGCCAGAGCAAGGCGCTCAAACGCCTGGTTGAAGAAATCGACCTGGTGGGCAGCAGCGACCTTACCGTACTGATCACTGGCGAAACCGGGGTCGGCAAGGAACTGGTGGCCCAGGCCATCCACGCCGCGTCCGCCCGCGCCGACAAACCGATCATCAGCCTCAACTGCGCCGCCCTGCCCGACACCCTGGTGGAAAGCGAGCTGTTCGGCCACGTGCGCGGCGCCTTCACCGGCGCCACCAATGACCGGCGCGGAAAATTCGAACTGGCCAATGGCGGCACGCTGTTTCTCGACGAAGTGGGCGAGCTGTCGCTGACTGTGCAGGCCAAACTGCTGCGCGTGCTGCAAAGCGGCCAGCTGCAACGGTTGGGGTCGGACAAGGAACACCAGGTGAACGTGCGCTTGATTGCCGCGACCAACCGCGACCTGGCCGAGGAAGTGCGCAGTGGTCGCTATCGTGCCGATTTTTATCACCGGCTGAGCGTCTACCCCCTGCTGGTGCCGGCGCTGCGCGACCGCGGGCGCGATGTACTGTTGCTCAGCGGATACTTCCTTGAGCAGAACCGCTCACGCATGGGCCTCAACAGCCTGCGCCTGAGCAGCGATGCCCAAGCCGCGTTGCTGGCCTACAACTGGCCGGGCAACGTGCGGGAGCTGGAGCACCTGATTGGCCGCAGCGCCCTGAAGGCGCTGGGACACTGCAAGGAGCGGCCGAAGATTCTCACCTTGAGCGCGGCGGATCTGGACCTGCCCAATGGCAACGTCCAAGCAGTGCCAGAGCAACCCGCCGGTGCAGCGGTGGCAACGGTGTCAGGCGACCTGCGTGAAGCAACCGAAAATTATCAGCGACAACTGATCAGCGCTTGCCTGGAACGCCACCACGACAATTGGGCCAGCGCGGCGCGGGAGCTGGGCCTGGACCGGGCGAATCTTGGACGCATGGCCAAGCGCCTCGGCATGAAGTAACCAAGGATCGTTCGATCTTTTGATCAATCGAACATCGATTGAATGCTAAAGCCTGCCCCCGACAAGTCGATAACCCGGCATCGATAGTTGTTGGCGGTCCCCGGCCCGCCCATCACCTTTCTCCACAGAAGGTTTTTATGTCCTCCACCAAAGCCCGCGCAGACTCACTCTCGCTTCTGCTATTTACCTTGCGCAGCGGCAAGTTGATGGCGATTAACCTGCTGAAAGTCAGTGAAATCATCCCCTGCCCGCCGCTGACCAAAATGCCGGAGTCACACCCACACGTCAAAGGCATCGCCAGCCTGCGCGGAATGTCGTTGTCGGTGATCGACCTCAGCCGAGCCATTGGCGAACGACCGCTGGAAGACCCCAACGGTGGTTGCCTGATCGTCACCGATGTCAGCCGCTCCAAACAGGGTCTGCACGTGCAGGCAGTGAGCAAGATCGTCCACTGCCTGACCACCGATATCCGCCCACCGCCCTACGGCTCTGGCGGCTCGCGCTCGTACATTACCGGGGTCACCTCGGTCGATGGCACGCTGGTGCAGGTGCTGGATATCGAAAAGGTCATCCACGGCATTGCCCCGGCCCAGATCGAATCGGCACCGACCGAACTCAGCATGGAAGACGCCGACATACTCGGCAACGCGCGGATCCTGGTGGTCGATGACAGCCAGACCGCATTGCAGCAATCGGTGCACACCCTGCGCAACCTCGGCCTGCAATGCCACACCGCCCGCAGCGCCAAGGAGGCCATCGATTGCCTGCTGGACTTGCAAGGCACCGAACAGCAGATCAACCTGATCGTTTCAGACATCGAAATGTCGGAGATGGACGGCTATGCTTTTACCCGGACCTTGCGTGAAACCCCGGATTTCTCCCACCTCTATGTGTTGCTCCACACGTCTCTGGACAGTGCGATGAACAGCGAAAAGGCGCGTCTTGCCGGCGCAAACGCCGTATTGACCAAGTTCTCCTCGCCGGAACTGACCAAGTGCCTGATCGAAGCCGCCAAGACCGTTGCAGAACAGGGTCATTAAGGTGTGAGCGAGGATTTCTGTTTTCTGATGCGGCGCAACCTCGCTACAGCGGTGCCCGCGATCACTTGGCCGCCGGGTATTGTCCTCAGCCAGTACCGCCCGGACCGGGCTGAAGCCGTTCATCGCTTGATGGAACAGGGTTATCTGCACGGTGGCGGTCGCGTGCCGGTACTGGATACCTGGCAACGGCGTTTTGAAACCGATCCCGAGTACGACCCGTCCCTGTGCTTCATCGCGCTGGACGATGAAGGGATTGTGGGTGTCTGCCAGTGCTGGACGAGTGCCTACATCAAAAACCTGGTGGTGCATCCGCGGGCCCAGGGCCGAGGTGTAGGCCGGGCACTGCTGCTCCATGCCTTCAACATATTCCAGCAAAGGCGCGAAGGATTTGTTGATTTGAAGGTGCGGGAAGACAACCTGAGGGCGCTGCGGTTGTATGAGCGTGTCGGGATGTATGTGGTCAGGCGCGAACCGGTGCCTGCCTGATATCGCCAGGATCGCAGCCTTCGGCAGCTCCTGCCGACGAACGCAGCCCACCCTGTAGGAGCTGCCGAAGGCTGCGATCTTTAGGCGGTCGGGCAAACTTATCCTGTCGAGGCATACTCCAACCTCGGACAACCCATGCCCCAGGATCCCGAAACCCATGAAAGCGATCACCCTGACCTTCATCTGTCTCGGCGCCCTCGCCACCCAGGCCCAGGCTTCCAGCTCAGACGCCTGGGCCGCCTTCGACAAGGCCGTGCTCACCAGTTGCACCAAGGCCAGCGGCCTGAAGAACGCCAAACCGGTCGGTAACGCCGCTCAATTCGATGACCGGGTCGAGTACACCGCACTGCTGCTGCAAGGCCAGTACCCGCAAAAACACATGAAAGGCCAGCAAGGCACCGAGCTGTGCCTCTACAACAAGAAAAGCAAAACAGCCTATGTCACCGAGTGGGATTCCATCCGCCCGCCGGCCAAAAACCGGTGAATGGCGCATAACTTGCTTCCAGGCAGGCCTGCGCGGTGATTTTCCGTCACCGCTTGACTGCCTTCGGATGCGACTGACTGCTCAATGAATACGACGTTTTCCTGCGTAGGTTGTGGCAAATGCTGCACCGATCACCATGTCCCCCTGACCCTGGATGAAGCCCGCATGTGGGCCGCTGACGGCGGTCAGGTGATCGTGCTGGTCGAGGGTTTTCTCGGTAATGGCCTGGGCCTGCCCGTGCAGCAACGCGAACATGCCGAGCGTCGCTCGGTACAGGTCAGCAGCGGCGAAACCGAGGCGTTCGTGGCCATTACCTTTGCCGCCTACAACCAGGGTCGCTGCCGGAATCTTGACGAAGACAACCTGTGTCGCATCTATGACCGCCGCCCGTTGGTCTGCCGCATCTACCCCATGGAGATCAATCCGCACATCCCGCTCGACATCGCGGTGAAGGAGTGCCCGCCACAATCGTGGGAAAGCGGCCCGGACCTGATCGTCGGCGGCACCCTGGTCGATCAGCCACTGGCCGAGCTGATCCAGCGCTCCCGCCAGGCGGACCGCGACGACGTGCTGGTCAAGGATGCGATGTGCGCGCTATTGGGCATTCGCACCACGGCGTTGAAGGGCGACGGGTTCACTGCGTACCTGCCGGACATGGCCGAATTTGCCACGATCTTCGATGAACTGGCCGGCCAGACGCTGCCGGAATGGGCCAGCGAGTGGCTGTTCCATGTGTCAGGCGACGACATCGCCGGCCAGGTGCAAGCCGCCGGTGCCGAGGTGACCAGCGAGACAGCGCAGAACTATGCGTTTATTTCGTTGCGGGCGGCCTGATCTGAAAACCTGTCGCGGCCAAGCCCGCCCCTGTGGGAACGAGCCTGCTCGCGATGGCGGTGCACGCATCAGCAATTAGCCTGAAGCCTAGCGCTTACCCATCGAACGACGGGTACCCGGGGGCGCAGCGCCTGGGGTCTTGGTATGGCCATTCTTCGCGCCATTCTTGTACCAGGGCTGGCTGGCGTTTTTTGCCGCAGACAGCTCGCCTGGCTTGAACGGGAACTTGAAGGCCGGGATTGCAGTTTTGGTTTCGCTGTCTGCGTTGGAGTCGACGCTGTCTGGCAGGTCTGCCGGGGCGTCGCTCGAAGCGTCGGCAACCGGCGGTTGTGTCGGGGAAGTCATGAAAGCTCCGGGTGATGCAAAAGAGTCGGGCCCGGTCAGCGAGCCGCGAAAGGCGGCAGTATACCTGCCCGGCCGACCCACGCACACCTTCGGTCGGCGCTGCAAGAATTTTCAACGTCTGCTGACAACCGCTGCCTACGGGTAGGTGACGGTGCCTATTACCGGCTTGGCGGCCAAACTGACAGCGCTGTCAGTTGGCAGTCACTTTGCTGACGGTGTAACAGGGCTATAAGGGAGGTATAAATCTCCCTCCCCTTTCGATCTTCTGCCCGGCGCCCACTCGCATGCGAATCCAGAAAAAGACCGCCCTGCTCGCCACCCTTCTGATCGCGCTGATGGCGCTGGGCATCTGGTACCTGAGCAAGCCAGCCACGGCGAAACTGGCCACGCCGACCGCCATTCCCGTTCGCGTAGTGAACGTCGCTGAAAAAGATGTTCCGCGCTTTGTCAGCGGCATTGGTTCGGTGCTGTCCCTGCACAGTGTGGTGGTGCGTCCGCAGATCGATGGTGTGCTCACCAAGTTGCTGGTCAAGGAAGGACAATTGGTGAAAGCAGGCGACCTGCTCGCCACCATCGATGACCGCACGATTCGCGCCAGCCTTGATCAGGCCCGCGCGCAATTGGGTGAAAGCCAGGCGCAGTTGCAGGTGGCACTGGTCAACCTCAAGCGCTACAAATTGCTCAGCGTCGATGATGGCGTGTCGAAGCAGACCTATGATCAGCAGCAGGCGCTGGTCAACCAGCTCAAGGCCACGGCCCAAGGTAATCAGGCCTCGATCGATGCAGCGCAAGTACAACTTTCCTACACGCAGATTCGCTCCCCGGTCACCGGGCGAGTGGGTATTCGCACGGTAGACGAAGGCAATGTGCTGCGCATGACCGATACGCAGGGGCTGTTCACGGTGACCCAGATCGACCCGATTGCGGTGGAATTCTCCCTGCCCCAGCAAATGCTGCCGACCCTGCAAGGCCTGATCAACGACCCCGAGCATGCACAGGTATCAGCCTACATCGGTGCCGACACCGACGGCGAGACCGGCAACCTGCTGGGCGAGGGGCATCTGACCCTGATCGACAATCAGATCAACGCGAACACCGGTACCATCCGCGCCAAGGCCGAATTCAACAATCCCGGACAAAAACTCTGGCCCGGCCTGCTGGTGACGGTAAAAATCCAGACAGCCCTGGACAAGGCTGCGCTGGTAGTTCCACCCACGGTCGTACAACGCGGGCTTGATCAACATTTCGTGTACAGGGTCAAGGGTGACAAGGTCGAGATCGTCCCCGTGCAGATGGTGTATCAAGGCAGCGGGCAGGACATTATCAAGGGCGTGAAGCCCGGCGATGTGCTGGTCAGTGATGGCCAGTCCCGGCTCAAGCCCGGCTCCACGGTACAGGTGCTGACCGAGCCGCCGCAGGTCGTGCAGTCGGGGCCCAAGTCATGAAAGGCCGCGATTCGGTTTCCGCCTGGTGCATCGATCATCCGGTCGCGACGATCCTGCTGACGTTCGCCCTGGTGCTGCTCGGGGTGATCGCGTTCCCGAAATTGCCGATCGCGCCCCTGCCGGAAGCCGAATTTCCCACTATCCAGGTGGCCGCGCAATTGCCCGGGGCCAGCCCGGAGACCATGGCTTCATCGGTGGCCACGCCACTTGAAGTGCAATTCAGCGCCATCCCCGGCGTGACCCAGATGACTTCGAGCAGCGCCCTGGGCTCGACCAACCTGACCCTGCAGTTCACCCTCGACAAAAGCATCGACACCGCCGCCCAGGAAGTTCAGGCGGCGATCAACACGGCCTCAGGCAAACTGCCCAAGGACATGCCTAACCTGCCGACCTGGCGCAAGGTCAACCCGGCCGACAGCCCGGTGCTGATCCTCAGCATCAATTCGACCCTGCTGCCCGGCCCGGAACTCAGTGACCTGGTGGAAACCCTGCTGGCACGGCAGATCAGTCAGATCGACGGCGTAGGCCAAATCAACATTACCGGTCAGCAGCGTCCAGCCATCCGCGTCCAGGCTTCCGCCGACAAGCTCGCAGCGATCGGCCTGACCCTGGCCGACATCCGCCTGACCATCCAGCAGACCAGCCTCAACCTGGCCAAGGGTGCGCTGTACGGCGAATCAAGCATCTCGACCCTGTCGACCAACGATCAGTTGTTCCACCCCGAGGAATACGGCCAACTCATTGTTTCCTACAAGGACGGTGCCCCGGTTCATCTCAAGGACGTGGCCAAGGTCGTCAACGGTTCGGAAGATGCCTACGTGCAGGCCTGGGCCGGTGATCAACCCGGGGTGAACCTGGTGATCTCGCGCCAGCCGGGGGCCAACATTGTCGAAACAGTCGACCGCATCCAGGCCGCGTTGCCCGGCCTGGAGGCCATGTTGCCGGCCTCGGTCCAGGTCAAGGTGCTGATCGACCGCACGCAGACCATCCGTGCGTCGCTGCACGAGGTGGAAATTACCCTGCTTATCGCGATCGCCCTGGTCGTCGCGGTCATGGCGCTGTTCCTGCGCCAGCTCTCCGCAACGTTGATCGTCTCGGCGGTACTGGGGGTTTCGCTGGTCGCCACTTTCGCCCTGATGTACATCATGGGCTTCAGCCTGAATAACCTGACCCTGGTTGCCATCGTGGTGGCCGTGGGGTTTGTGGTCGACGATGCGATTGTGGTGGTGGAGAACATCCACCGTCACCTGGAGGCCGGCGATGGCATGCGCGAGGCGGCGATCAAGGGTGCGGGCGAGATCGGTTTCACCGTGGTCTCGATCAGCTTCTCGCTGGTGGCGGCGTTCATTCCGTTGCTGTTCATGGGCGGCGTGGTCGGGCGGCTGTTCAAGGAGTTCGCCCTGACGGCCACCGCGACTATCATGATTTCGGTCGTGGTGTCGCTGACCCTCGCGCCGACCCTGGCCGCGCTGTTCATGCGCGCGCCGGTGCATCACGCCAACCGCAAGCCGGGGTTCGGCGAGCGCCTGCTGGGATGGTACGAAAAAGGCCTGCGCCGTGCACTGGCGCACCAGAAGCTGATGATCGGGGTGTTCGGCGTTTCATTGGGCCTGGCCATTGCCGGCTACATATTCATTCCCAAGGGGTTCTTTCCGGTGCAGGACACCGGGTTCGTCCTGGGCACGACCGAAGCCGCCGCGGATATTTCCTACGGTGACATGGTGAAAAAACACCTGGCCATGGCCGAGATAGTCGCCGCCGACCCGGCCGTGCAGGCGTTCTCCCATTCGGTCGGCGTGTCGGGCAGCAACCAGACCATCGCCAACGGCCGATTCTGGATATCCCTGAAAAAACGCGGCGACCGTGATGTCTCGGCCAGCGAGTTCATCGACCGGATTCGTCCGCAGTTGATGAAGGTCCCCGGCATCGTGCTGTACCTGCGTGCCGGCCAGGACATCAACCTGAGCTCCGGCCCGAGCCGCGCGCAGTATCAATACGTGCTCAAGAGCAACGACGGCGCGACGCTCAGCACCTGGACCCAGCGCCTGACCGACAAGCTGCGCAGCAACCCGGCGTTCCGCGACATTTCCAACGACCTGCAACTGGGCGGCAGCATCACCCATATCAGCATCGACCGCAGCGCCGCCGCGCGTTTCGGCCTGACCGCAAGCGATGTCGACGAAGCGCTGTACGACGCCTTCGGCCAGCGCCAGATCAACGAATTTCAGACCCAGATCAACCAGTACAACGTCATTCTGGAGCTGGACACCCGGCAACGCGGCAAAGCAGAAAGCCTCAACTATTTCTATCTGCGCTCGCCGTTGAGCGGGGAAATGGTGCCCCTTTCGGCCCTCGCCCGATTCGATGCGCCAACGGTGGGCCCGCTGTCCATTGCCCACGATGGCATGTTCCCGGCCGCCAACCTGTCATTCAACCTGGCCCCCGGCGTGGCCTTGGGCGATGCAGTGATCATGCTCAACCAGGCCAAGGCCGAGATCGGCATGCCGGCCGCCATGAGCGGTAATTTCCAGGGCGCAGCCCAGGCCTTCCAGAGTTCGCTGGCCAGCCAGCCGTGGCTGATCCTGGCGGCGCTGGTGGCCGTGTACATCATCCTCGGCGTGCTCTACGAGAGCTTTGTCCACCCGCTGACCATTATCTCGACGCTGCCATCGGCGGGGCTCGGGGCCGTCATCATGCTGTGGATCTGCGGGCAGGACTTTTCGATCATGGCGCTGATTGGCCTGGTACTGCTGATCGGCATCGTGAAGAAAAACGGTATCCTGATGATTGATTTTGCCCTCGATGCCCAGCGCAACCGTGGCTTGACACCGCAAGAAGCCATCTATGAAGCCTGTATCACGCGGTTCCGGCCGATCATCATGACCACCCTCGCCGCACTGCTGGGCGCCTTGCCGTTGATGCTCGGCTACGGCACCGGCGCCGAACTGCGCCAGCCACTGGGGATCGCGGTGGTAGGTGGCCTGCTGGTGAGCCAGGCGCTGACGCTGTTCACCACGCCGGTCATATACTTGTGGCTGGAGCGGCTATTCCATCGACCTGAACCAGCGCCGGTAGCGGCGCCGGCGACCACAGACTGAGGCGGGGTCATGCGCGTCCTGATTATCGAAGACGAAGAAAAAACCGCAGACTACCTGCACCGCGGCCTGACGGAACAAGGCTACACCGTGGACCTGGCGCGCGACGGAGTGGAAGGCCTGCACATGGCGCTCGAAAGTGACTACGCGGTGATCGTCCTCGACGTCATGCTGCCGGGCCTCGACGGCTTTGGCGTCCTGCGGGCGTTGCGTGCGCGCAAGCAAACCCCGGTGATCATGCTGACCGCCCGCGAGCGAGTCGAAGACCGCATCAAGGGCTTGCGCGATGGTGCCGACGACTACCTGGGCAAGCCGTTCTCCTTCCTCGAACTGGTCGCGCGCCTGCAAGCGCTGACCCGCCGCAGTGGCGGACATGAACCCGTGCAGGTGAGCATCGCCGACTTATGGATCGACCTGATCAGCCGCAAGGCGACACGTGCCGGAACCCGCCTGGACCTGACCGCCAAGGAGTTCTCGCTGCTAAGCGTACTGGCCCGTCGCCAAGGGGAAATTCTCTCGAAGACCGCGATCGCCGAGATGGTCTGGGACATTAATTTCGACAGCGATGCGAACGTCGTCGAGGTCGCGATCAAGCGTCTGCGCGCCAAACTCGACGGGCCTTTCGAGGAGAAATTGCTGCACACCATTCGCGGCATGGGCTACGTGCTGGAGAGCCGTAATGTCCAGTAACTCGATCGCCCTGCGCCTCAGCGGCATGTTCACGCTGGTGGCTTTGCTGGTGTTCCTGTTGATTGGCGGGGCCTTGTACCAGCAGGTCGACAAGGGCCTGGGCCTGCTGCCCGAAGCCGAACTGGATGCGCGCTACAGCGTGCTCGAATCCACCGTCGGACGTTACGGCACGCCAGAGCACTGGGTGAAGATCAACAACAAGCTCAAGCTGCTGGGCGAGGAAGACAAGCGCATACGCTTCTGGATCATCAGCGGCGATCAACACTATGAATACGGCGAGCTCACGCCCCAGATCCGCGCCTTTGCCCAAGGCCCCCTGGGCATGCGCGACCTGAAGCTGCCGGACCAGCCTTATCCACTCAAGGTGCTGGTCAGTCAGTTTCCCGCCAAGGACCAGCGTCCCGCGCTGCGCTTCATGATCGGCATCGACACCGAAACCTTTTTCCAGACGCAGCACCACTTGCTGATCGCCCTGATCAGCCTGGCGATCGTTGGCGTGCTGCTGGCTTCTGCACTTGGCTATTGGGTGGCACGCATCGGCCTCAAACCCCTGATCAAGTTATCCCAGGAAGCCCAACGCCTGGCGCCGCCACTTCTATCCGGCCGGTTGCAACTGTCGCCGCTGCCGCCGGAGCTGAACCAGTTCGTCAGCTCATTCAATTCGACGCTGGAGCGGGTCGAGCAGGCCTACTCACGCCTTGAGTCCTTCAATGCCGACGTGGCCCATGAATTGCGCTCGCCGCTGACCAACCTGATCGGCCAGACCCAGGTCGCGCTGACTCGCGGAAGGTCGGCGGAACACTACTTCGAAGTGCTGCAATCGAACCTCGAGGAACTGGAGCGACTGCGCTCGATCATCAACGACATGCTGTTCCTGGCCAGTGCCGACCAGGGCAGCAAAGCCACCAAGCTGACTTCGACCTCGCTGGCGGATGAAGTGGCGACCACCCTGGAGTACCTGGATTTCATCCTCGAGGACGCTCAGGTTGAGGTGCAGGTCAGCGGCGACGCGCAGGTGCGAATCGAGATCGCACACCTGCGCCGTGCGCTGATCAACTTGTTGAGTAATGCCGTGCAGCACACCGAGCCCGGACAGGTGATCCTTGTGCGCATCGAAGCCCAGGCTCATCAGGTCAGCATTGGCGTGGCCAACCCGGGCGCGCCGATCGCCAGCGAGCACCTGCCGCGCCTGTTCGAGCGCTTCTACCGGGTTGATGCTTCGCGCAGCAACAGCGGGAACAACCATGGCTTGGGGCTGGCGATCGTCAAGGCGATTGCTTTGATGCATGGCGGGGATGTGTTTGCGCGCAGTGATGAGGGCGTGAATACGTTCGGGATTCACCTGCCCGTCTGATACGCCAGCTGGGCTCTTCCCGCTGAAAATGTACTGCCTGAGCCGCCGCAATCGCGAGCAGGGTCATTCCCACAGGGGTTTTCTCCAAAACGTTGAAATCAATTGTGGGAGCGAGCCTGCTCGCGATGCAGGCACGGCAGTCCAACGGTAACAGGCACACGCCAGGCAGCGGCCTATTTTTGCCCAATGCGCAACAGTCCTTTCACGAATCCACTCTTTTTCCCCTCCTCGTTCAGCCTTATCTTTGCGCCACCAAACAGCACTTGCCAAGCAAGAAGGTTTTAGAGATGTCCAACTCCATGGGTATTGCCAGCGCTTTCGTTTTGTCCTCATTGTTCCTCTCCCCACTCGCCATGGCTGAAGAGTCCCTGACCTTCGCCGCCCGCAACGCTGAACGCGCTGCGGCGTTCGAAGCCTATCAGGGTGAGATGACGGCCAAGGCTCAGGACGCTGGCCAGACCCCGCAAGCATCGATGCTCCATGCCCAGCCCGAGGCTGGGAAAGACAGCTGACCCGCTGCAGGTTCCTATTTCCCTCGACACTTTTCATCGGCTCTTCC
The DNA here is from genome assembly GCF_020295325.1 of Pseudomonas sp. Y24-6. Taxonomy (NCBI): domain Bacteria; kingdom Pseudomonadati; phylum Pseudomonadota; class Gammaproteobacteria; order Pseudomonadales; family Pseudomonadaceae; genus Pseudomonas; species Pseudomonas sp. Y24-6. The sequence continues at coordinate 344,448 of NZ_JACBXG010000005.1, forward strand.
CTTTGAAAAGTTGTCTTCAAGCCGCTGCTATCAGCGGCTTTTTTTCGCCTGCCAATTCTTGCAACAAGTGCAACGATAGGCAAAACGGTCCACTACCTGCTTAACTCTGTAGGAGCGAGCTCGCTCGCGAAAAACGTCAACGATAACGCAGGCTGTCTGGAACAACGCGATGCCTCGACGTTCTTCGCGAGCAAGCTCGCTCCTGCAAACATGCCTTAACCGAAGTTCACGCAGACCTCATGCCCATGATCGCCAGTCGCCTCCCTCAAGTTTCAGGCAAGACCGGTCGACCTGAACTCATGGTGATCCTCGGCAGCACCCTGACGGTCATCGCGATTCTTGGCATCGTCACCTTCCTGCTGATCCGCGAACATGCCGGAGCGAAGGAGGCCGCCACCCGCAGCGCGACCACCATTGCGCAACTCATCGATGCCGACGTGTTGCGCACCGTCGAGCTCTACGACATGACCCTGCAAGGCCTGATCGCTGCCGCGCAACGGGACGACCTGCGCCAGGTCTCACCGCAGATCCGCCACCTGGTGCTGTTCGACCGCTCCACCACGGCCCGATTCAAGGGCGATATCCTGCTACTCGACAAGCACGGCGAGGTCCTCGCCGACTCATCCCTGATCGAGCCCCGGCCAGGGAATTTCGCCGACCGCGACTACTTTCAGGCCCACGTCACCAACACCGGCAGCGGCATGTACATCAGTCGCCCGTTCAAGCCCCGCTGCGATTGCGAGGACAGCAATGAATGGCGAATCAGCTTCAGCCGTCGCATTGCCTCGTCGACCGGGGAGTTCCTGGGGGTGGCCGTGGCATCGATGCGCCTGACCTACTTCGACCAGCTGTTCAACAGCCTGTACATCGGCAGCGACAGCACGCTGAACATCATCGACGACGCAGGCATTCTCCTGGCGCAGAAGCCCTACCTGGAGCATGACTCGATCGGCAAGAGCTTCGCCACCCGCCCCAATGTCGTACGCATCCTGCGCGAGGGCAGTGGCAGCTTCGAGAGCGTTTCGAGTATCGATGGCCGGCAACGCCTCTATACCTTTTCCCGGGTTGGTAATCTGCCGCTGACGGTGATCGTCGCGCTGTCCGGCAACGACGTGTTTGCGGCCTGGCGGCGCACGGCGCTGGTGATCAGCGGGGCTACAGGCGTGCTGTGCATTGGCTTGCTGTGGCTTAGCGGGTTGCTGTGTCGGGAACTGCGTTTGCGCCATCACGCCGAGCAGGAACTGGCGCAACTGGCCGCCACCGATTCCCTGACCGGGGTCGCCAACCGCCGGATCCTTGACCTGACCCTGCGCCACGAATGGTTTCGGGCACAACGCTCAGGCCAGCCGCTGTCGGTGCTGATGATCGACGCCGATCACTTCAAGGCCTTCAATGACCGTCATGGGCATCAAGGCGGTGACGAGGCCTTGCGCACGATCGCCAAGGTAATCGCGGCCAATGTACGGCGTCCCGCGGACCTGGTGGCGCGCTACGGTGGCGAGGAGTTTTCGGTGATCCTGGCGGAAACTGACAGCACGGGTGCCCGGCAGATTGCCGAAAAGATCCGGATGGCGGTGGAACAGTTGCCGAAGACGGAGGGAGACGAGCTACCCATGACCGTCAGTATCGGTATCAGCACCTGGACTACCCGGACGGATGTGACCCTGGAGCAACTGCTGTTTGCAGCGGACAAGGCGCTGTATCAGGCCAAGGACCAGGGGCGCAATCGGGTAGTGGCAGGCAGCTGATGGTTTCGCTGCCCCGTCAGGCCTGCTCGCGATGACGCCGGATCAAGCAACGAAATGTTTGTTGAGAACCATAAAAAAAGGCCACCCGAAGGCAGCCCTTAAAAACTAGAGAGGTTTTTACTTACACGGCCGCAACTGGGCGCATGTAAGAGATCGGTGCAGTGCTGGCGTCTTCGAAAGTCACGACTTCCCAAGCATCTGTCTGCTCAATCAACTTGCGCAGCAGCTGGTTGTTCAATGCATGTCCGGACTTGAAGCCCTTGAACTCACCTATCAGGCTATTGCCCAGCAGGTAGAGGTCACCAATAGCATCGAGGATCTTGTGCTTCACGAATTCGTCTTCATAGCGAAGGCCGTCTTCGTTCAGTACGCCATCCGCGTCGACCACAATAGCGTTTTCAACGCTGCCGCCGAGTGCGAGGTTGTGCTTGCGCAGGTACTCAATGTCACTCATGAAACCAAAGGTACGGGCGCGGCTGACTTCTTTTACAAACGAAGTGCTGGAAAAATCCACGCTTGCACTTTGTGTGCGGTCACGGAAAACCGGGTGATCGAAATCGATCTCGAAACTCACCTTGAACCCTTCGAAAGGGACGAAAGTGGCGCGCTTGTCGCCGTCTTCCACTGTCACTTCACGCAGGATGCGGATGAATTTCTTGGCGGCGTCCTGTTCTTCCAGGCCAGCCGACTGAATCAGGAATACGAAAGGTCCAGCGCTACCATCCATGATTGGAACTTCGGACGCGGAGAGCTCGACGTAGGCGTTATCGATGCCCAGGCCAGCCATGGCCGAGAGCAAGTGCTCCACCGTATCCACTTTGGTGTCACCACTGACCAGCGTGGTCGACATCGTGGTTTCACCAACGTTTTCCGCGCGGGCAGGAATCTGCACCACAGGGTCGAGATCGGCACGACAAAACACAATGCCGGTGTCGATAGGTGCGGGCTTGAGGGTCAGGTATACCTTCTCCCCGGAGTGCAGGCCTACACCTGTGGCACGGATAATATTTTTCAGTGTGCGTTGTTTAATCATGGCTTGGGCCGCTTCAGCGCAAATTGCGAACTGGTATCAACAAAGGCTGGCGATAATAGCAGACCAGACCTTTGCTGAACACCAATCACCTTCATAGCCCTGATACATTCCATCAATCGGCCTGTCGACGCAGGAAGGCCGGGATGTCCAGGTAGTCCAGGTCATCTTGCGGATTCATCTTCGCGGCAGTCGCTGCACCGGCCTGGGCCTGGTTGCGCATGACGGTCGGACGGTCCAGATCACGGTAGTTCACGGCAGGAGCTTCCTGACGAGCGGGCGCCTGTTGCTGTGGCTGCGAGGTCACGGAGGTGTGCATGGTGTTGTCGATGACCTTCACCGGCTTCTCGATTTTCGCGCCCAGGCCGGTCGCTACTACAGTCACGTGCAGCTCGTCGCGCATGTCCGGATCGATCACGGTACCGACCTTGACCATGGCGTGCTCGGAAGCGAAGGCTTCGATGATGCTACCCACGTCGGAGTACTCACCCAGGGACAGGTCAGGACCGGCGGTGATGTTCACCAGGATGCCGCGTGCACCTTGCAGGTTCACGTCTTCCAGCAACGGGTTGCGAATGGCCGCTTCGGTGGCCTCGCGTGCACGGTTCGGACCGCTGGCGCAGCCAGTGCCCATCATCGCCATGCCCATTTCGCTCATCACGGTACGTACGTCGGCAAAGTCGACGTTGATCATGCCCGGACGCTTGATGATGTCGGAGATACCGCGAACGGCACCGGCCAGTACATCGTCTGCCTTGGCGAAAGCCGACAACAGGCTCGCGTCCTTGCCGAGGATGGTCAGCAGCTTCTCGTTGGGGATGGTGATCAACGAGTCGACGCTTTCAGACAGCAGACGGATACCTTCGTCAGCGATCTGCATGCGCTTGCGGCCTTCGAAAGGGAACGGACGGGTCACCACCGCAACGGTGAGGATCCCCATTTCCTTGGCCACTTCGGCAATGATCGGCGCAGCACCGGTACCGGTACCGCCGCCCATGCCAGTGGTGATGAACACCATGTTGGTGCCCTGCAGGACTTCGGCAATGCGCTCACGGTCTTCGAGAGCGGCCTGACGACCTACTTCAGGATTGGCGCCAGCGCCGAGACCTTTGGTCACGCCTGTGCCCAGTTGCAGGATGGTCCGCGCGCCGATGGATTTCAGCGCCTGGGCATCAGTGTTGGCGCAGATGAATTCAACGCCTTCAATGTTGCTCTTGACCATGTGGTTGACAGCGTTGCCGCCGCCTCCGCCAACACCGATAACCTTGATGACCGGGCTTGCGGGGATGTTGTCTACGAGTTCGAACATTTTCCCTCTCCTTACATTCTCTAGTTTTTTCGCCTACTGCGTTTGTTGCGGTCGTGCGGTGCTGCGTAATTCTTTAGAAGTTGCCTTGTACCCAGCTCTTGATGCGATCGAGCAAGGCGGGTTTGGCTTCTTCATTGCTGTAGCTGTCGCGGCTGCTGATGCCCGAGAACGAAATCCCGTCGGACTGCTTTTGCAGGCCGTACATCAACAGGCCAACGCCAGTGGAATAGATCGGGTTGCGCACCACGTCATCCAGGCCTTTGACGCCATGAGGCACGCCCAGGCGGACCGGCATGTGGAAAATCTCCTCGGCCAGTTCCACCGCGCCTTCCATTTTCGAGGTGCCACCGGTCAGCACGATGCCGGCCGGGATCAGGTCTTCGTAACCGCTGCGGCGCAATTCGGCCTGGATCAGCGTGAACAGCTCGTCGTAACGCGGCTCGACCACTTCGGCCAGGGCCTGGCGGGACAGTTCGCGCGGTGGACGATCGCCAACGCTTGGCACCTTAATGGTTTCACCAGCGCCGGCCAGCTTGGCCAGGGCGCAGGCATAGCGAATCTTGATTTCTTCGGCGTACTGGGTCGGGGTGCGCAACGCCATGGCGATGTCGTTGGTCACCTGGTCGCCAGCAATCGGGATCACAGCGGTGTGACGGATCGCACCTTCGGTGAAGATGGCGATGTCGGTGGTGCCGCCGCCAATGTCGACCAGGCACACCCCCAGCTCTTTCTCGTCGTCGGTCAGCACCGAATAGGCCGAAGCCAGTTGCTCGAGAATGATGTCGTCGATTTCCAGGCCGCAGCGACGCACGCACTTCTCGATGTTCTGAGCAGCGTTGACCGCGCAGGTGACCACGTGGACCTTGGCTTCCAGGCGAACGCCGGACATGCCCAGGGGCTCACGTACGCCTTCCTGGTTATCGATCACGTAATCCTGTGGCAGGGTGTGCAGTACACGCTGGTCAGCCGGGATCGCTACGGCCTGGGCAGCGTCAAGAACGCGCTCGAGGTCGGCGGAGCTGACTTCGCGATCACGAATCGCCACGATGCCGTGGGAATTCAGGCTGCGGATGTGATTACCCGCCACACCGACGAACGCCGAGTGGATCCGGCAACCGGCCATCAGCTGCGCTTCTTCGATTGCGCGCTGGATCGATTGCACGGTGGACTCGATGTTCACCACCACGCCTTTTTTCAGGCCACGGGAAGGGTGCGTACCGATCCCGACGATTTCCAGCGTGCCATCGTCCGCGACCTCGCCGACCAGCGCCACCACCTTGGAAGTGCCGATATCCAGACCGACGATCATTTTGCCGCTTTGCACGTTTGCCATGGGTCCTGCCTCTTCTTAATTCTTCGCGACAGCGGGTTGGGCTGTCGTGGGCGCTGCAGGTTCCCGCCAGCCAACAGCGAGGCCGTTGGCGTAGCGCAGATCGATGCGCGCAATGTTCGTAATCTGTTCTTTAAGCGTCTTGTCATAGATGGCGATAAAACGGCGCATCTTTTCCAACAGGTTGCCGCGTCCCAGCAGCAACTCGATGCCTGGGCCTGCACTGCCGGCTCCGGTGGTCAGGAACCAGCTGCCGCGTTCACGCAGTTCCAGCCGTGCAATCGAGAAGCCCAACGGCCTGAGCATCTGGCTCAGCACCTGGTACTGCTGCATCACCTGCTGCTGGGCCCGTTGTGGACCGAACAGCTGTGGCAGGTGTTCGTAGTTCGCCAGCTCACGCGGGGTGAACGCCTGGCCCTGGTTGTTAAGCAACGACTCGTCACCCCAACGGGCCACCGGCAGTTGCTCTTCCAGGCGAATCACAACCTGATCCGGCCATACCCGCCGCACTTCGGCGTGGGCGATCCAGGGCATTTGCTCCAGTTCGGTACGCATGCTCGCCAGGTCGATGGTGAAGAAGCTCGCCGCCACAAAAGGGGCGATCCGCTGCTGCACCGCTTGCTGGCTGATGTAGCTCAGGTCGCCTTGTACCGCGATCTTGCTAATCGGCCGGTCTGCGTAAGGCAGCAAACGCTGCGCACCTTCGTAAGTACCGAAACCCAGGGCGACCAGCAGCACTGGCCAGAACAGGGCTTTGAGAAAACCGAAGTTGGCTTTCGGCAGGCGCGCGGACATCGGCTCTTTGGCCACCATTCGGCTTGCACCCCGCGGCACCGGCTTGCGGCCGGGCGGTGCGGGAGGCTGATGTCTCAGCTGGGCGCCTTGCATGGTATTAACCTCGCGGCTCTAGGCTGGCGGCCAAAATGGCCAGAACCAGTTGCTGGAAATCCAGACCGGCAGCACGGGCCGCCATCGGCACCAGGCTGTGATCGGTCATGCCCGGCGCGGTATTGACTTCGAGAAACCAGAACTGCCCATCGGCGTCCTGCATCACGTCTGCCCTGCCCCAACCGGCGATACCCAGCGCCTCACAGGCTTTCGCCGTGAGGTCGATCAATTCTTTCTCTTTGTTGCTGTCGAGCCCGCACGGGATCCGGTACTGGGTATCGGAGGCCACGTACTTGGCGTCGTAGTCGTAGAAGCTGTGCGGTGTGCCCAGGGCAATCGGAGGCAACACCTGGTCACGCAGGGTGGCGATGGTGAACTCCGGACCTTGAATCCATTGCTCGACCAACACTTGCGAATCGTAGGTACTGGCCGCTTTCCAGGCGTCGATCAACTCGGACGTGGAAGTCACTTTGGCCATGCCGATACTTGAACCTTCATGGGCCGGTTTGACGATCAAAGGGAAGCCCAGTTCCGTCGCTGCAGAAATACAATCGGCCTCGCTGCACAGTACGGCGTGACGTGGCGTCGGAATGCCGAGGCTGTGCCAGACCTGCTTGGTGCGCAACTTGTCCATGGCCAGCGCCGACGCGAGGATGCCACTGCCGGTGTACGGAATGCCCAGGCATTCGAGCAGGCCCTGCATGCTGCCGTCTTCACCGCCACGACCGTGGAGAATGATGAAGGCGCGGTCGATCTTTTCGCTCAGCAGGCGTTGCAACAAATCGTCGCCCACGTCGAGACCAAACGCATCCACCCCGGCGCTTTGCAGCGCCTCGAGCACGGCGTTACCCGATTTCAGGGAAACCTCGCGCTCGGCGCTCCGGCCACCGAACAGCACGGCCACCCGCCCGAAGTCTTTCGGCGCGATGGTGGAAAAGAGGTTGGCGTATGCAGCGGTCATTTCAACTTCCCCACGCTCGGCGCAGCAACGGCGCCAACGAATAACGGACTGTTCAGCAGTTTCGGGGCGAGGCCACCGATATCACCCGCGCCCTGGCACAGCAGGATGTCGCCGGCACGCAGCAGTGGCTTGACGATGGGTGCAAGGTCGACGCCGCGCTCGATGTAGATTGGGTCGAGCTGACCACGCTGGCGGATGCTGTTGCACAGCTTGCGGCTGTCGGCGCCCGGGATGGGTTCCTCACCGGCCGGATAAACTTCCATCAGCAGCAGCACGTTGGCGTCGGCCAGTACATTGACGAAATCGTCGTACAGGTCGCGGGTGCGGCTGTAGCGGTGCGGCTGGTAGACCATCACCAGACGGCGCTCCGGCCAGCCACCGCGCACGGCCTTGATCACGGCGGCGACTTCGGTCGGGTGGTGGCCGTAGTCATCCACCAGCATCACGTTGCCGCCGTCTACCGGCAGTTCGCCGTAAACCTGGAAGCGTCGGCCGACACCCTGGAACCCCGACAGGCCCTGGACGATGGCCTCGTCGCTGACGCCTTCGTCGGTGGCGATGCAGATGGTCGCCAGGGCGTTCAATACGTTGTGATTGCCCGGCATGTTCACCGAGACATCCAGCGGCTCGCGCTCAGGGCGCAGCACGGTGAAGAAAGTCTGCATGCCCTGCTGGCGCACATTGATCGCGCGCACGTCGCAGTCATCACCGAAGCCGTAGGTGACGGTCGGACGCTTGACCAGTGGAAGGATTTCGCGCACCACCGGATCGTCCAGGCACACTACCGCCAGACCGTAGAACGGCAGGTTGTGAAGGAACTCGACGAAGGTCTTCTTCAGCTTGTTGAAGTCGCCGTCGTAGGTCGCCATGTGATCGGCGTCGATGTTGGTGACCACGGCCACCAGCGGCTGCAAGTGCAGGAAACTGGCGTCGCTCTCATCGGCCTCGGCGATCAGGTACCGGCTGGTACCGAGCTGGGCATTGGTACCTGCTGCATTCAGACGACCGCCGATGACGAACGTCGGGTCCAGGCCACCTGCGGCGAACACCGAAGCGATCAGGCTGGTGGTGGTGGTTTTGCCATGGGTACCGGCGACGGCAATGCCGTGACGGTAGCGCATCAATTCAGCCAGCATTTCGGCGCGCGGCACCACCGGGATACGACGTTCCAGGGCAGTGGCGACTTCCGGGTTGGAGGTGTTCACGGCGCTCGAAGTGACCAGCACATCGGCCGTCGCGGCGTTCTCGGCGCGGTGGCCGATATAGATGTGGGCACCGAAGGATTCCAGGCGCTCGGTCACCGGCGATGCCTTCAGGTCGGAACCGGACACTTCATAACCCAGGTTCAACAACACTTCGGCAATACCGCACATGCCCACGCCGCCGATACCGACGAAGTGGATGCGACGGATGCGGCGCATCTCCGGATGAGGCATGGCTTTCTGATTCTCAACCATGGGCCACCTCCAGGCAGGTATCGACAACGTTACGGGTAGCATCTGGTTTGGCCAGGCGGCGGGCTGCGGTGGCCATGTCATTGAGTCGTTGCGGTTGCATCAGGACCTCTGTCAGGCGTGCGGCAAGATCCGCAGCGCCGGTCGTTCTTTGTGGCATCAGGAAGGCAGCGCCTTCACGGGCCAAATAATCGGCGTTGCGGGTCTGGTGATCGTCGATGGCATGGGGCAAAGGCACCAGCATCGAGGGCAGACCGGCGGCAGCCAGTTCACTGATGGTCAGCGCGCCAGCGCGGCACACCACCAGGTCGGCCCAGCCATAGGCTTGGGCCATGTCTTTGATGAAAGGCTGCACCTGCGCCTCGACGCCGGCAGCGCGATAGCGCTCTGCAGTCACTTGATCGTGGTTTTTGCCAGCCTGATGGAACACTTCCGGGCGCACGTCGGCAGCGACTTGGGCCAGGGCTTCAGGCAGCAACTTGTTCAATGGCTCTGCGCCCAGGCTTCCGCCCAGGATGAGCAAACGCGCTTTGCGACCGGCCAGGGCCGAACGCGGTGTTTCGAGGAACAGTTCGGTACGCACCGGGTTGCCAGTGGTGCGGCGGCTGTCCGACAGGGTAAAGGTGTCGGGGAAGGCTTCACACACCCGGGCGGCCAACGGCACCAGCAACCGATTGGCGGTACCGGCCACCGCGTTCTGCTCGTGAACGATCACTGGCACACCGGCCAGTTTGGCAGCAACACCACCAGGACCGGTCACATAGCCACCAAAGCCGACCACGCAGACCGGCTGCAGTTGGCGAATGATCGCCCGCGCCTGCCAGACCGACTTGAGCAACATGATCGGAGCCTTGAGCAGCGACAACTTGCCCTTGCCACGTAGACCACTGGCATTGATGCGGTGCAGCTCGATACCGGCCATCGGTACCAGTTCGTTCTCGATGCCACGCGGGGTGCCGAGCCAGTGCACGGTATAACCGCGGGCCTGGAACTCGCGTGCACAGGCCAGCGCCGGGAACACGTGGCCACCGGTGCCGCCCGCCATGATCAGCACGTTAGCGCCCATGGGTCGGCTCCTCGGCGAAGTCGCTTTCCTGGAATTCCATCTCTTCGCTGCCAAGATGGGTTCGACTCTCCCATTCGATGCGCAGCAGCAGGCCCAGGCACGCACAGCAGATCACCAGCGAGCTGCCGCCATAGCTGAGGAACGGCAGGGTCAGGCCCTTGGTAGGCAACAGGCCGACGTTCACGCCGATGTTGATCAGGAATTGACCGATCCACAGGAACGACAGGCCATAGGCGATGTAGGCGGCAAAGAACTGCTTGGCTTTTTCCGCCCAGTAACCGATGTACATCCCGCGCACACAGACGAAGGCAAACAGCGCAACCGTGAACAGCGAACCTACCGCACCGAGCTCTTCGGCCAGGACCGAGAACACGAAGTCGGTGTGGGCTTCCGGCAGGTAGAACTGCTTTTGCACGCTGTTGCCCAGGCCAACGCCCAGCCACTCGCCGCGACCGAAAGCGATCAACGCTTGGGACAGCTGGTAGCCGGCGCCAAACTGGTCAGCCCATGGGTCGGCAAAGTTGGTCAGGCGCGCCATCCGGTAAGGCTGCATCTGGATCAGCAGTACGACTGCGCCGACGGCCAGCAGCACCATCAGCAGGAAGCGGAACAACCCGACCCCGCCGAGAAACAGCATGGCCGCAGCGGCCCCCATCATCACGACGGTGGCACCGAAGTCCGGTTCCATCAGCAACAGGCCGGCCATCGGCAACAGCACGATGAACGGTTTGAAAAAGCCCATCCAGCTTTCACGTACTTCTTTCTGGCGCCGCACCAGGTAGCCGGCGAGGTAGATCACCACGAACACCTTGGCGATTTCGGAAGGCTGCACGTTGAAGAAGCTGAAGCCGATCCAGCGCATCGAACCGTTCACTTCACGGCCAATGCCGGGAATGATCACCATCACCAGCAAGCCGAACGCGCCAATCAGCATCAGCCAGCCCAGGCGCTGCCAGGTGGCGATCGGGATCATCATGGTGACGATGCAGGCGCCCAGGCCGAGCACCACATAGATCAGGTGGCGGATCATGTAATAGAGGGCGCTGCCCGACTGTACGGCAGCGACTTCGGTCGACGCCGAGGCAATCATCACCAGGCCCAGGCCCAGCAATGCCAGGCACCCGGCGAGCATCGGGAAGTCGAGATCGATGCCGCGCCCGGTAATGATCGGCGACGGGTACGGCTTGATGATATTAAGCAGGCTCATGCCAGATCCTCCACAGCGCGGACGAACTGGTGACCACGGTCTTCGTAATTCTTGAACATGTCGAAACTGGCGCAGGCCGGCGACAGCAGCACCACGTCACCTGGATGGGCGGCGGCGCGGCATTGTTCCACCGCCTCGACCAAAGACCCGACGCGGATCAGCGGCACACGGTCGCCAATGGCTGCACCGATTTTGTCGGAGTCACGGCCCATCAGGATCACGGCACGGCAGTTGGCCGCCACCGGATCGCGCAAGTCGGTGAATTCGGCCCCTTTGCCGTCGCCACCGGCGATCAGCACGACCTTACCGTCGATATCGGCGCCCAGGCCTTCGATCGCTGCCAGTGCGGCACCTACGTTAGTGGCTTTGGAGTCGTTGTAGTAGCCCACGCCATCCAGGTCGCGGACCCATTGGCATCGGTGTTCAAGGCCGGCGAAGGTGTGCAGGCTCGACAGCATGGCGTCGAACGGCAGGCCTACGGCGTGCCCCAGCGCCAATGCCGCCAGGGCGTTGGATTGATTGTGGGCACCGCGAATCTTCAACTCGCGCACCGGCATCAGGTTCTGAAATTCGAAGGCCAGGTACTTCTCGCCGTCTTCTTCGCGGATACCGAATGCCTTGAAATCAGGTTTGCTCAGGCCAAAGGTCCAGCATGGCTGGCCTTCGCCCATCAGCGGACGGCTCAGGGCATCCTGGCGGTTGACCACGAACTGGCGGGCGCCGCGGAAGATCCTGTGCTTGGCCAGGTGATAGGCCGGCAGGCCGCTGTAGCGGTCCATGTGGTCTTCGCTGACGTTGAGCACGGTCGCCACTTCAGCGCCGAGATTGTCGGTGGTTTCCAGCTGGAAGCTCGACAGTTCCATGACATACAGCTCGACGTCGTCGGCGAGCAGGTCCAGCGCAGGCGTGCCCAGGTTCCCGCCGACCGCCACGCGCTTGCCGGCCGCTGCGGCCATCTCGCCGACGAGGGTGGTGACGGTGCTTTTCGCGTTGGAACCACTGATGGCGACTATCGGTGCCTTCGCGTTACGCGCGAACAGCTCGATGTCACCGGACAATTTCACCCCACGGGCGGCGGCGGCTTGTAAAGCCGGGGTCGCCAGCGCCAGGCCGGGGCTCACGTAGAGCTCGTCGGCACGGCACAGGAACTCGACGTCAAGCTCGCCACAACGCACTTCCACGTGCGGATAGTCACGCTTGAGCGTGGCCAGTTCCGGTGGATTTTCCCGCGTGTCGGCGACAGCAAACGACGTGCCCCGGTTCGCCAGGAAGCGAACCAGGGACATGCCGCTCTTGCCGAGGCCGACAACGATGCGGAAGTGGTCAGAAGCGATCAGAGACACTCGTTCTACCTCAGCTTCAGGGTGGCAAGGCCAACCAGTACGAGAATCACGGTGATGATCCAGAATCGGACGATCACGCGCGGCTCGGGCCAGCCCTTGAGTTCAAAATGGTGGTGTATGGGTGCCATGCGGAACACCCGGCGGCCGGTCAACTTGAAGGAGGCCACCTGGATGACCACCGACAGGGTTTCCATCACGAACACACCGCCCATGATGAACAGGACGATTTCCTGACGGACGATGACCGCGATGGTGCCCAGGGCAGCGCCCAACGCCAGCGCGCCGACGTCACCCATGAAGACTTGTGCCGGATAGGTGTTGAACCAGAGGAAGCCCAGGCCCGCACCGATCAGCGCGCCGCAGAATACGATCAGTTCACCGGCACCCGGCACATAAGGAATCAGCAGGTATTCGGCGAATTTCACGTTACCCGACAGGTAGCAGAAGATCCCCAGCCCGCCACCGACCATCACGGTCGGCATGATCGCCAGGCCATCGAGACCGTCGGTCAGGTTGACCGCATTGCTCGAGCCGACGATGACGAAGTAGGTCAGGACAATGAAGCCTGCGCCCAATGGAATGCTGTAGTCCTTGAGCATCGGCAGGATCAGCGTGGTTTCCACAGGCGTGGTGGCGGTCATGAACAGGAAGATCGCCGCGCCCAGGCCGAATACCGACTGCCAGAAGTATTTCCAGCGGCTCGGCAGGCCACGGGAGTTTTTCTCGATCACCTTGCGGTAGTCATCCACCCAACCGATCGCGCCGAACAGCAGGGTCACCAGCAATACGGTCCAGACGTAGCGGTTGCTCAGGTCAGCCCAGAGCAAGGTGCTAACGCCGATCGAAGACAGGATCAGCGCGCCGCCCATGGTCGGGGTGCCCGACTTGGACAGGTGCGATTGCGGACCGTCGTTACGAACCGATTGGCCGATCTGACGCTTCTGCAGGGTACGAATCATCCACGGGCCATAGCACAGCGAAAGGACCAGCGCGGTCAGCACACCGAGAATCCCGCGCAGGGTCAGGTACTGGAAGACCGCGAAGCCTTTGTAGAACTGTTGCATGTACTCCGCTAGCAGCAGCAGCATTAATGTTTCTCCAAACTGGACCCGCACAAAGCGGCAACGATGTTTTCCATCGCAGCGCTGCGCGAGCCCTTGATCAAAATGGTGGTGTTGGTGTCTTGCTCGGCGCCGAGGGCCTGGATCAGTTCAGCCTGAGTGCTGAAGTGACGGGCGTGCTCGCCAAATGCGTTAACGGCGTGGGCCATCATTGGCCCAACAGCGTAAAGCGCGCTGACTTTGCCGCGGGCGTATTCGCCCACGTCGCGGTGTCCCTGCTCCGCCCAGTCACCCAACTCGCCGATATCCCCGAGCACCAGAACGGTGCGGCCGGAAAAGCCGGCGAGTATATCAACGGCGGCGCACATCGAGGTGGGGTTCGCGTTGTAAGTGTCATCGATAACGCGCATGCCGTTGCTGGCCAGCTGCGCAACGGTGCGCCCCTTGACCGGTTGCACCGCGCCGAGGCCGGTAGCGATGCCGGACAGGGATACACCCAGCGCATGGGCAGCGGCTGCGGCAGCCATGGCATTGGCGACGTTATGGGTGCCGAGCAGGTTCAGTTGAACACGCTCCACACCGTCGGGACCGTGCAAGTTGAACGCCGGACAGCCGCGAGCGTCGCGGTCCAGGTCACTGGCGTAGAAGTCGGCCGCGACATTGCTCAGGGCAAAGGTCAGTACTTTGCGACCGGCTGCGCGGGTCTTCCAGATTTCAAAAGCCTTGTCATCGAGATTGAGCACAGCGACGCCGTCGGCATCCAGCCCTTCGATAATCTCGCCCTTGGCCTCGACGATTTTTTCCGGCCCGCCAAACTCACCCACGTGGGCAGTCCCGGCGTTATTGAGCACGGCGACATGGGGCTTGGTCATCGCAACGGTGTAGGCAATTTCGCCGAGACGCGAAGCACCCAGTTCGATTACGGCAGCGGTATGTTCCGGCGCCAGTTCGAGCAAGGTCAGGGGGGCGCCCAGGTCGTTGTTCAGGTTGCCGCGGGTGGCCAGCACGGGGCCACGGGTGCGCAAGATGCTTGCAAGCATTTCCTTGACCGTGGTCTTGCCGCTGGAACCGGTAATGGCCGCCACGGGCTGGGTGAACGCGACACGGTTGATCGCGCCCAGTTGACCGAGGGCCTGGCGGGTGTCTTTGACCACCAGTTGCGCCAGCGGGCTGTCGGCGATTTCACGCTCGACCAATGCCGCTACTGCGCCTTTGGCGGCGACGTCATTGAGATAGTCATGCCCGTCAAACCGCGGACCGGTCAGAGCCACGAACAGCTGGCCCGGCTGGATCGCGCGGCTGTCGATGCTGACGCCGTTGAAGCTCGCATCGGCACTGACCAGGCGGGCGTTCAGCGCGCCGGTGAGTTCGCTCAATTTCAAGGCTTCAAGCATGGGCCACCTCCCATGCGGTCAGGGCGCGATCGGCCTCGACCAGATCGGAGAACGGCTGACGTTCGCCGTTTATTTCCTGATAGTCCTCGTGGCCTTTGCCCGCCAGCACGATGACGTCATCGGTCGAGGCGCCGGCAATCAGCTGGGCAATTGCCTGGCCACGACCGGCAACGAAGGTCACATTATCCACAGCGCTGAAACCGGCACGAATGTCGTCGAAGATCACCGAAGGGTCTTCGGTACGCGGGTTGTCATCGGTGACCAGCACGCCGTCCGCCAGACGTTCCACCACTTCAGCCATCAGCGGGCGCTTGCCGCGATCACGGTCACCGCCGCAGCCGAACAGGCACAACAGGCGCCCTTTGGCGTGCGGGCGCAGGGCCATCAATACTTTTTCCAACGCATCCGGTGTGTGGGCGTAATCGACCACCACCAACGGTTGAGTGCCGCCGCCCAGGCGCTGCATGCGACCGGCCGGGCCTTCGAGTTTCGGCAGCACTTTTAGAATTTCGTCGAGCGCGTAATCCAGGCCGAGCAAGGCGCCGACTGCGGCCAACACGTTGCTCAGGTTAAACCGGCCGAGCAATGTACTGCGCAAGTGATGCTCGCCCTGAGGCGTGACCAGCGTGGCGCGCACGCCTTCGTCGTCGAAATGCGCTTCACGGCAATAAAGGTAGGCGCGGGCGTCTTCGAGGCTATAGGTGATCAGTCGCGACTCGCGTTTGTCAGCGGCCAGCTGGCGGCCAAACTCGTCGTCGAGATTCACCACGCGGCATTTCAGGTCATTCCAGGCAAACAGCTTCGCCTTGGCTTCACCGTAAGCCTGCATGGTGCCGTGGTAATCGAGGTGATCGCGGGACAGGTTGGTCATCACCGCCACGTCGAACGCCAGGGCCGTCACTCGCCCCTGATCCAGGCCGTGGGAGGACACTTCCATGGCCACGGCCTTGGCCCCGGCTTTCTTCAAGTCGGCGAGGGTTGCCTGTACGGCTATCGGGTTTGGCGTCGTGTGCAGGCCGCTCTCCAAGCCGCCGTAGAAACCGCTGCCCAGGGTGCCAACAATGCCGCAGTGCTGACCGAGCAGGTCCAGGGCTTGCGCGACCAGTTGGGTAACGCTGGTCTTGCCGTTGGTGCCAGTGACGCCGATCAGGTTCAGGTGGCGGCTCGGGTCACCATAAAATCGCCCGGCGATGTCCGACAGCTGCGCTGCCAGGCCCTTGACCGGAATCAGCGGCACGTCAGTGATCGGCAGCACGGTGGCGCCTTCAACCTCATAGGCCACGGCGGCGGCGCCGCGCTGCAAGGCATCGCCGATGTGCGCACGGCCGTCGAACTTCCCGCCAGGCACGGCCAGGAACAGGTCGCCAGCCCGCACATTGCGGCTATCAAGGGTCAGTTCGCGGATCAGCAGATCACGACCGGCGTGGGCGAATATCTTGTTCAGACTTAGAGACATCAGCCGCGCCCTCCATTGGCTTTCAGCGGAACAGCCGGGGTGGCATTGGCCTGCTGGACCGGAGGCAGGTTGTCAGGAGTGATGTTCATCAGGCGCAAGGTCCCGGACATCACTTTGCTGAACACCGGCGCCGATACCAGGCCGCCGAAGTAACCGGCTTTGCTTGGTTCATCGATGACTACAACGATTGCGTAACGCGGGTCGCTCATCGGGCCGAAGCCGGCGAACAGCGAACGGTAGGAATTCTCGGCATAGCCCTTGGTGCCCACCGAGGTTTTACGCGCAGTACCCGACTTGCCGCCCACGTGATAAGCCGGGACCTGTGCACGGAACACGCCGCGCGGGGCTTCGATCACTTGTTGCAGCATGGTCTGCATGGTCTTCGCGACTGTCTCGGGCAATACCTGGGTGGTCTGTGGCGCCTTGTCGGTCTTGATCAGGGTCAGCGGCGCCAGGCGACCGTTGTTGGCCAGCGCCGAAAACGCGTGCACCAACTGGATCGCGGTCACGGAAATACCGTAGCCGTACGACAACGTGGCGGTTTCAGCCTTGCGCCATTCGCGGTAGTTCGGCAGGTTGCCGACGCGCTCGCCCGGAAATCCCAGCCCGGTGTCCTGGCCGAGGCCGACTTTCTGCGCCAGGCGGAAAATGGTTTCGCCGCCAATGTCGAAGGCGATCTTGCTCATGCCGACGTTACTGGAGTTGATCAGGATGCCGGTCAGATCGAGTACCGGGCCCTCGGACTTGGATACGTCCTTGATGGTGTATTTACCGATCTGCAAGGTGCCTGGATAGACCTCAACGGTATCGGTCGGTTTCCAGCGCCCGGATTCAATCGCGGCGCTCATGGAAATCGCTTTCATGGTCGAACCCGGCTCGAACACGTCGATCATTGCGCGGTTGCGCATCATCGCCGGCTGCAGGTTGCGACGGTTGTTCGGGTTGTATGTTGGCTGGTTGACCATGGCGAGGATTTCGCCCGTCTTCACATCCATGATCACCAGGCTGCCGGCCTTGGCGCCATTCTCGATGATTGCGTTGCGCAGCTCGCGGTTGGCCAGGTATTGCAGGCGCAGGTCAATGGACAACGCCAAGGGCTTGCCGGCCTTGGCGTTTTTGGTGACCTGTACATCCTTGATCAGTCGGCCGCGCCGGTCCTTGATGACCTGGCGCTTGCCCGGGACACCGGCGAGCCATTCGTCATAGGCCAGCTCGACACCTTCGCGCCCGTGGTCGTCGATATCGGTAAACCCGACCATGTGCGCGGTGACTTCACCGGCAGGATAAAAACGCCGGAACTCTTCGATGCCATAGACGCCGGGTACTTTCAGGTCGAGTACCGATTGCCCCTGCTCCGGGGTCAGGCCACGCACCAGGTAGATGAATTCCTTGTTCGCCTGGGCTTCGAGACGCTCGCTCAGGGCTTTCGGGTCCTGGCCCAGAGCCGCTGCCAGTGCTGGCCACTTTTCTTTGGCCAGTTGCATTTCCTTGGCGTTGGCCCACAGCGTGGTGACCGGCGTACTGACGGCCAAAGGCTCGCCGTTACGGTCGGTGATCAGACCACGGTGAGCCGGAATGGGAATGTGACGAACGCTGCGCGCATCGCCCTGGCCTTTAAGGAACGCACGATCAACGATTTGCAGGTCAATGATACGCCAGCAGATCGCCGCGACCATGACGCCGAGCAAGCCCAGTACCAGGCGAAACCGCCATGGGAACAGTGCGCCCTCGAGTTTCATCATGGCGCCACCATTTGCACTTCAGCTGCGCCGGGAATGCGCATCTTCAGTTGCTCGGAGGCCAGAACTTCGATTCGGCTGTGTGCGGTCCAGGTACTCTGCTCGAGAATCAGCCGCCCCCACTCCGCCTGCGCCTTGTCGCGCACGCTCAATTCGTTGTACAGCGAGTTCAGCAACTGGCGGTTCCAGTGGGCACTGTAGGACACGCCGATAGCCGACACGAGCACGCCGACAAATAGCAGCAGCATGAAAAAGCTTCCGCCGGGAAGTGGCTTGGCGAAAAGCTTGCTCACCGCAACTTCTCCGCGACACGCATGACGGCGCTACGGGAACGTGGGTTGGCTTTGAGTTCGGCCTCGGAGGCGGACTGCGCTTTGCCATGGACTTTGATTTTAGGTTCGAAGGCCACATGCCGCACCGGCAGGTTGCGCGGCAGGTTGTCCGCTTCGCCTTTCACCAGCTTGCGCATGAAGAGCTTGACGATGCGGTCTTCCAGGGAGTGAAAGCTGATCACCACCAGGCGGCCGCCGATTTCCAGGCACTCCAGGGCGGCTTCGAGGCCAGCCTCCAGGTCGCCCAGCTCGTTGTTGACGTGGATACGCAAGCCCTGGAAAGCACGGGTGGCCGGGTTCTTACCCTTCTCCCATGCCGGGTTGGCGACTTTCAGGACTTCAGCCAGGTCACCGGTGCGCTCGAATGGCTTGATATCGCGACGTTCAGCGACCGCGCGAGCCATGCGTCCGGAAAAACGTTCCTCGCCGTATTCCTTGAACACCCGGGCAATCTCTTCCACCGGCGCGGTGTTGACGAACTCGGCAGCGCTGATCCCTCGCGAAGGATCCATGCGCATGTCCAACGGGCCGTCGTTGAGGAAACTGAAACCGCGCTCAGGGTCGTCAAGTTGCGGGGAGGACACCCCGAGGTCCAGCAGAATGCCGCTGACCTTGCCGGCCAGGTCGCGCTCGGCCACTTCCGAGCCCAACTCGGCAAAGCTGCGCTGCACAACGACAAAGCGGCCGTCTTCGGCCGCCAGCGTTTGCCCGGTGGCAATCGCTTGAGGATCTTTGTCGAATCCCAGCAACCGGCCATCGGGACCCAGCTGGCTGAGGATCAAACGGCTGTGTCCGCCGCGTCCGAACGTACCGTCCAGATAGCAGCCATCAGGACGTACGGCGAGAGCCTCCACGGCTTCGTCAAGCAGTACGGTGATGTGGTTGAAGCCGCTATCAATAGTCACAGAATTAAATCACGCAGTTCATCAGGCATAGCGCCCGGTTGTTGAATAGCAGCCAGGTCAGCGGCAGAAACCGCATCCCAGGCATCCTCGTCCCATAATTGGAACTTGTTCAGTTGGCCTACCAACATCGCGCGCTTATCCAACTTGGCATATTCACGCAGACGCGGCGGAACCAGAAA
The DNA here is from genome assembly GCF_020295325.1 of Pseudomonas sp. Y24-6. Classification (NCBI taxonomy): domain Bacteria; kingdom Pseudomonadati; phylum Pseudomonadota; class Gammaproteobacteria; order Pseudomonadales; family Pseudomonadaceae; genus Pseudomonas; species Pseudomonas sp. Y24-6. Next base: position 363,850 of record NZ_JACBXG010000005.1, read on the forward strand.
ACGACCACTGCCATCGAGCTCGAGGTCGACGGCGTTACCGATCAGTAAACGTTGCAGGCGGCGGTTTTCTTCGCGAAGCGAAGGCAGTGCGCGCAATTTGGTTTCAATAATTTCCCACTCATCGAGGGGGTAGACACACAAACAGGGATCAACGGCATCGATCGTGACGATTAACTGCCCGGAACTACGCGAAACGAGCTCGTCGCGATACCGGCTCGGCATAGCGAGACGGCCTTTTGCGTCGAGACTGATAGCGTTAGCTCCGCGAAACACGTCAGCGTTTCTCCAAATTTTAGCGTTTTGAGCTCAAAAAACCCACTTCATGCCACTTTCCGCCACTTGCGCACACTATAGGAATGCGGCTACCACACCGTCAAGGCGCGCAGTAAAGGAAAAGTCTTACATAACTGTGATTTAGGAGCGCAAAAGGGGGGGCAACGAGAATCTGACGCATAATCTTGCTCAATAACTTGAACCAGCACTGAAGGCTGCGCCCGGAAGTTAAAGTAGTTTGTTAAGAGTAAGATTTTTTTGGTATTACGAAAGTGCTTCTGCTGAGGTTTCTGTAAGGAGGAAAAGCGTTACTGCCTGCGCCCTGTCCAATGCTGCAAACAGGGAGGGGAAAAAGGTGGAGAGTCGATCTGTAAGCCGGGTTCTGTCTTGAACAGTCATTCGTCTACGATGGCCATCACTGGACATCTTTAGCAACCTACCCGGTCCCAGCGCGGGCCACGCCTTGGGACCCTATTTGGTCTTGCTCCAAGTGGGGTTTACCTAGCCACGAACTGTTGCCAGACGTGCGGTGCGCTCTTACCGCACCTTTTCACCCTTACCGGCGCCGAAGCGCTTAGGCGGTTATTTTCTGTGGCACTTTCCGTAGGCTCACGCCTCCCAGGCATTACCTGGCACTTCGCCCTATGGAGCCCGGACTTTCCTCCCCCCCCTAATTTTCATAGAGGGCAGCGACTGTCCGATCGACTCTCCGCCGAGAAGGTTAACGGGACAGCGACCGAAGAACAAGCGCTAAAAGCCTTTGGCCACTCCTGCGCGTCGGGTTTTCACTCGCCTTTCTGTTTATCCAGCGCAACCTGATACAACACATTCTTGCGTTCACCGGTGATTTGCGCAGCCAGTGCGGCGGCACGCTTGAGCGGCATTTCTTCGAGCAGAAGATTGAGGATGCGCATGGCCTCGCTGCTGACTGCCTCTTCGGTTTCAGGCACGGACCAACCTGCCACCAGCACCACGCACTCGCCCCGCTGCTGATTACTGTCGGACTCGACGAACTCGCGCAACTCGGCCAGGGGCAGCCCCTTGAGGGTTTCGAACGTCTTGGTGATCTCCCGGGCCAGCAAGGCCGGACGCTCACCACCAAACACCAGCTCCATATCCTGCAGACACTCCAGGATACGGTGTGGCGCTTCATAGAAAATCAAGGTGCGCGGCTCTTCCTTGACCAGCTCCAGGCGGGCCCGGCGCCCTACTGCCTTGGCGGGCAGGAACCCTTCAAAGATGAAGCGGTCCGACGGCAGGCCCGCAGCCGACAATGCCGCAATCAATGCACAGGCACCCGGCACTGGCACTACATTAATGCCCGCCGCGCGTGCCTGGCGCACCAGGTGATAGCCCGGATCGGAAATCAACGGCGTGCCGGCATCGGATATCAACGCCACATCATCGCCCGCCAGCAACCGGGTAATAAAGCGGCTACCTTCATCCCGTTCGTTGTGCTCATGACAGGCCGCCAGCGGCGTTGGAATGCCAAAGTGCTGCATCAGGCGCTGGGAGTGCCGGGTATCTTCGGCGGCAATCAAGGCCACATCACGGAGGATCTTCAGGGCGCGCGCACTGATGTCGTCCAGGTTGCCGATGGGCGTCGCCACCACATAAAGCGAGCCAGCAGCGGAATTCAAAGCACCTGGAGCAGTCAAAGCGCACACCTCATGATCGTTAAAAGTCGCCATTGTAGCGCGTAGCGTCGTCGGCGACAGGCGTCTGCCACTGCAGGTTTTCCTGCCTTCGGTGCCTTGCTGCAACATTTGCATGAGCTAAATTGATCGATTCACGCCAGTAACATCGCGCCCCGGCCAGTGCTTGGGTACAATTCCACGCTAATTTGATCGAGTATCAGGAACACTACATGATCGCTTGCCTGCGGCTGTTCACTGCCCTCTGCCTCGCTGCCTTGCTGGCGGCCTGCGCCAGCTCGCCCTCCTCCAGCCTTGGCGACCTTCCACGGACTCCGGATGCCAGTATCGAGCAACTGCTCGAGCAGGCTTCCCAGAGCAAAGACCCGGAAAAAGCTGCGCTGTTGCGCCTGAGCGCCGCCGACCTTGCCTATCGCCAGGGTAACGCCGGCCAATCGGCGCAAATCCTCCAGCAAGTACCGGTGGAACAACTCAAGCCTGGACAGCAGGTGTTCGCCAGCACGCTGGCCGCAGAACTGGCGATGGTGCGCAATCAGCCCAAGGCAGCACTGACTGCATTGAGCCATCCGAGCCTGCAGCGCCTGAGCGAACTGCCGATCGAGCAACAGGTGCGTACCGGCACCGTGCATGCCCGCGCGCTTGAAGCCGACGGACAGGCATTGGCGGCTGCACGGGAGCGCATTTTCATCGCGCCCATGCTCGAAGGCGAAGCCGCCGGCAAGAACCATGAAGCGATCTGGACCCTGATCGCTTCGCTGCCAACCGACCAACTGCAGCCCACCTCCACCGATGACCTCGGCGGCTGGATGAGCCTGGCGCTGGCCGTGAAGACCGCGGGCACCCTGGAGCAACAGCAGGCCGCGATCGACAACTGGCGCGCCCAGAACCCCAAGCACCCGGCAGCCATCCAGCTGCCAATCCCCCTGACCAAGCTCAAGGAACTGGCCAGCCAGCCCCTGGGCAAGATCGGCCTGCTGTTGCCACAGGACGGCCCGCTGGCCGCTGTCGGCAAGGCGCTGCGCGAAGGCTTCATGGCCGCGCACTACCAGGCACAGCAAGCCGGCCAGAATCCGCCGGCCATCGAATTCTATGACAGCTCGCGCCTGACCTCCCTGGACGAGTTCTATCGCAAGGCCCAGGCCGACGGCGTGCAACTGGTCGTGGGGCCACTGGAAAAGCCGCTGGTCAAACAACTCAGCACTCGTGCGCAACTGCCGATCACCACCCTGGCCCTGAATTACAGTGAAGGCACCCAGGGTCCGGCCCAACTGTTCCAGTTTGGGCTTGCAGCCGAAGACGAAGCCCGGGAAGTCTCCCGCCGCGCTCGCGCCGACGGCCTGACCCGCGCCGCCATCATGGTGCCCAAAGGCGAGTGGGGCGACCGTGTACTGCGAGCGTTCAGCCAGGACTGGCAAGCCAACGGCGGCAGCATCGTCGCCACCGAACGCGTTGACCAGCCGGTGCAACTGGCCCAGCAGATTGCCGACATGTTCCAGCTGCGTCAGAGCGAAGGTCGTGCCAAGAGCCTGCAAACCACGATAGGTTCGCAGGTCGCCGCCCAGCCTTCGCGTCGCCAGGACATCGAGTTCATCTTCCTGGCGGCAACTCCGCAGCAAGCCCAGCAGATCAAGCCGACCCTGAACTTCCAGTACGCGGGTGACGTGCCGGTCTACGCCACGTCCCACGTGTACAGTGCCAGCGGCGATGTGAACCAATACAACGATATGAATGGCGTGCGGTTCTGCGAAACCCCATGGTTGCTGGACGTCAACGATCCGCTGCGCAAACAGGTTACCGCTCAATGGCCACAAGCCGCCGGCAGCCTGGGACGCCTGTATGCGATGGGCGCCGATGCCTACCGCCTGGCACCTCGCCTGGGGCAGCTCAAGGCTTTGCCGGACAGCCGCATCGAGGGTGAGTCGGGCAGCCTGGGCATGACTCAGAACCAGCGCGTCGAACGTCAGTTGCCGTGGGCGCAGTTCGTCAATGGCCAGGTCCAGCGCCTGCCGGACACCTCGCGCTGATGCCCGAGAGGACACGCCGACAAAGCGGTCAGGATGCCGAGCGCCATGCGCTCGAGCATCTGCAACAACAGGGTCTGCGCCTGCTGGCGCAGAACTGGTTATGTAAACGCGGCGAGCTTGATCTGGTCATGCTCGATGGCGATACAGTAGTATTCGTTGAAGTCCGCTACAGAAAAAACACTCAATGGGGTGGCGCGCTCGATAGCATCGATGAGCGCAAACGGCAGAAGCTGATTTTTGCCGCGCAGTATTTTCTTCAGCGCGAGTCGCGCTGGGCCAATTCCCCTTGCCGTTTCGACGTGATTGCCATCGACAGCAATCTCGATCAGTTGAACTGGTTGCAAAATGCCTTCGACAGCTGATCGATTGCGCGCTGAACCGCACACTTCCACCCAACACTTTTGCTCTTTGCTTTGCGGGCTGCACATTCCTGTGCCAGGTAGCCGCGCTAATTAAGGTCACACAGATGGACATGCAATCCCGAATTCGCCAGCTTTTTCAGGCCAGTATCGACACCAAGCAAATGGCGATGGACGTACTTGCACCGCACATCGAGCAAGCCAGCCAGGTGATGGTCAACGCCCTGCTCAACGAGGGCAAGATGCTGTCCTGCGGCAACGGCGGCTCTGCTGGTGACGCCCAGCATTTTTCCTCGGAGCTGCTCAACCGCTTCGAACGCGAGCGCCCCAGCCTGCCAGCCATTGCGCTGACCACCGACAGCTCGACGATCACCTCGATCGCCAATGACTACAGCTATAACGAAATCTTCTCCAAGCAGATCCGCGCCTTGGGCCAACCAGGCGACGTATTGCTGGCGATTTCGACCAGCGGCAACTCGGCCAATATTATTCAAGCGATCCAGGCCGCACATGATCGCGAAATGATTGTCGTAGCAATGACGGGCCGCGACGGTGGTGGCATGGCATCACTGCTTCTGCCCGAGGACGTCGAGATCCGCGTCCCGGCCAACGTCACTGCACGTATTCAGGAAGTCCACCTGCTGGCGATCCATTGCCTCTGCGACTTGATCGACAGCCAACTGTTCGGGAGTGAAGAATGACCCCTAATCGCCTAGGCCTGATGGCCCTGACACTATGCCTCGGTATCAGCGGCTGCACTTCGGTGGTTAACGCCAGCCGTGAGGCGCCGATTAATGATGACCGCGGGACCCGCACCTTCGGCAGCAAGATCGATGACACCCTGATCGAAACCAAGGTCGGCGTGAACATCGCCAAGGCCGACCCCGCCCTGGACAACGATTCGCACATCGTAGTCACCAGCTTCAACGGCGTGGTATTGCTGGCCGGGCAAACGCCTACCGCAGACCTGAAGGCCAAGGCCGAACAGGCCGCCTCTTCGGTCCAGCGCGTGAAGACAGTGCATAACGAACTGCAGGTACTGCCACCTTCAGGCTTCCTCGCTCGCCAGAACGACACCTGGCTGACCTCCAAGATCAAGACCCAGATGCTGACCGATGCGAGCATTCCGGGCTCGCGCATCAAGGTTGTCACCGAGAATGGCATCGTCTACCTGCTGGGCCTGCTGACCAAGCAGGAAGCGGCCCAGGCGACCAATCTGGTGCAAGGCGTGTCTGGCGTGCAGAAGATTGTCAAATTGTTCGAGTACATCGATTGATGCGCCACGATCTGTAGGAGCTGTCGAGTGAAACGAGGCTGCGATCTTTTGATTTTTGGAAAAATCAAAATCAAAAGATCGCAGCCTTCGGCAGCTCCTACGGGTTTGAGAGTGGTGAAGTAATAAAAAAGGCGATCCATCCGGATCGCCTTTTTTATTACTTCACCACCTTCAAACTCGGCCTTCCGCTTGGTCGCGGCGGCTCGCTGTCGGGCGGCGGAACATCGNTTTGAGAGTGGTGAAGTAATAAAAAAGGCGATCCATCCGGATCGCCTTTTTTATTACTTCACCACCTTCAAACTCGGCCTTCCGCTTGGTCGCGGCGGCTCGCTGTCGGGCGGCGGAACATCGTCATCCGGCTCGATCTCTTCCTCGTCTTCCATAGGCGATTCCAGATCAAACACCATGCCCTGACCGTTCTCCCGAGCGTAAATGCCCAGGATCGATGCGATAGGCACGTACAGGGTGTGCGGCACGCCACCGAAGCGCCCTTCGAAGCTGACCGCTTCGTTGTCCATGTGCAAATGCCGCACGGCTGCCGGCGATACGTTCAGGACAATCTGTCCTTCACTGGCAAAACCCTGAGGCACCTGCACCGATGGGTACTCGGAATTGACCAGCATGTGCGGGGTGCAATCGTTATCTACAATCCACTCATAGAGCGCGCGGACCAGATAAGGTCGACTGGAGTTCATAGCGGCTCCTTAAGCCTTAGCGCATATCGCGTTCGACACCAGACAGACTCGCCTGGAAAGCCTCACGCGCAAACGAGCGCTCCATATAATCAAGCAGCGGCTTCGCAGGCCGCGGCAATTCAATACCCAGAATCGGCAAGCGCCAGAGTATTGGTAATAGGCAGCAATCCACCAGACTTTGTTCCTCACTGAGGAAAAACGGCTTGTCCGCGAACAGCGGCGACACGCCTGTCAGGCTCTCGCGCAGCTCCTTGCGGGCCACGACGCGGGCTGCTTCCTTGGTCCGCGAATCCAGGATCAGATCCACCAGGCCACACCAGTCACGCTGGATACGATGGATCAGCAGACGGCTGTTGGCACGCGCCACGGGATAAACCGGCAGTAGCGGCGGGTGCGGGTAACGCTCATCCAGATATTCCATCACCACGGTCGATTCCCACAACGCCAGGTCACGATCAACCAGGGTGGGCAAACTCCCGTAAGGGTTCACTTCGATCAGTTTAGGCGGCTGGCGACCCGCTTCCACATAAATGATCTCGGCGCTGACACCCTTCTCTGCGAGTACGATGCGTACCCGGTGGGAATAGTGGTCGGCGGGGTCGGAGTAACAGGCCAACCGATTGGTCACGCCCATGGCGGTCCTCCTCGCTTGTTGAAATTTCGAAAGCGGAAAAAACGAGCGCGCCCAGAGGGCGCCTCTCCGTAACCTCTGGATAACCAGATACGTTACATCTTCAGAGACGCCCTTGGGCGCGCGCGATTAACAGCAATTGCTTGAAGCGTTATCAGTGCACGTCTTTCCAGTATTCGCGCTTGAGCAGGTAAGCGAATACGAAGAAGAACGCCAGGTACAGCAATACGTACGTACCGATGCGCTGATGTTGCAGCTTAACCGGGTTAGCCGAGTAAGCGAGGAAGGTTACCAGATTCTTGACCTTCTCATCGAACTGCTCTTCAGTCAGCGCCCCACTTTTCGGCACGATGGTCAGTTGATCACATGCTTCATGCGTCAGCGGCGTACCCGTCAGAGGGTCGTATTGCTTCTTGCCGTCCTCGACGATCTGCACCTGCTTGCAGCCGACAACCTGGCGACCTTGCAGGCCGACCAGCACGTTAGGCATGCCGACGTTCGGGAAGACCTTGTTGTTGACGCCCCAAGGGCGCGCAGGATCTTCGTAGAACGACTTCAGGTAACCATAGAGCCAGTCGGTGCCACGCACGCGGGCGACCAGGGTCAGGTCGGGCGGTGCCGCACCGAACCAGGTCTTGGCATCTGCCGGTTGCATGCCGATGCTCATGTGGTCGCCGATCTTGGCACCCGTGAACACCAGGTTCGAGAGCATCAAGTCATGCGGGATACCCAGGTCGTCGGCAACTCGCTCGTAACGCTGAAACTTGGCGCTGTGGCAACCCATGCAGTAGTTGGCGAACGTACGCGCGCCGTCTTGCAAGGCAGCCTTATCGGAAACGTCGATGTCGACCTTTTCCAGCTCTGGACCGCCGTGCTCAGCGGCAAAGGACAGCACAGGCAATGCAGCAAGAATCAGTACAGCAAATAGCTTTTTCATCAGCCAGTCACCCTATCCGGAACCGGTTTGGTCTTCTCGAGCCTGGTGTAGAAAGGCATCAGAATGAAGTAGGCGAAGTACAGGAAGGTACACACCTGCGACAGCAAGGTACGGCCCGGAGTCGGAGCCAGGACACCGAGGATGCCCAGGATCACGAACGACACGCAGAACAACACCAGCCAGATCTTGCTCAGCCAGCCCTTGTAGCGCATCGACTTGACCGGACTGCGATCCAGCCACGGCAGCACGAACAGCACCGCGATGGCCGCACCCATGGCGATTACGCCAAGGAGCTTGTCTGGAACCGCGCGCAAGATCGCGTAGAACGGAGTGAAGTACCAGACCGGAGCAATGTGCTCTGGGGTCTTGAAGGCGTTGGCCACTTCAAAGTTCGGTTTCTCCAGGAAGTAGCCGCCCATTTCCGGGAAGAAGAATACGATCGAGCAGAAGATGAACAGGAACACCACCACGCCGACGATATCTTTCACGGTGTAGTACGGGTGGAAGGCAATGCCGTCCAGCGGTACGCCGTTTTCGTCTTTGTGTTTCTTGATGTCCACGCCGTCCGGGTTGTTCGACCCGACTTCGTGCAGCGCCAGGACGTGCAGCACCACCAGACCGAGAATCACGATCGGCAAGGCCACGACGTGTAGCGCAAAGAAGCGGTTCAGGGTGATGCCGGAAATCAGGTAGTCACCACGGATCCACTGGGTCAGGTCGTCACCGATGACCGGGATCGCACCGAACAGCGAGATGATCACCTGGGCACCCCAGTAGGACATCTGACCCCAAGGCAGCAGGTAGCCCATGAAGGCCTCAGCCATCAGCGCCAGGTAAATCAGCATGCCGAAGACCCACACCAGCTCCCGCGGCTTCTGATACGAACCGTAGAGCAAGCCACGGAACATGTGCAGGTAGACCACGATGAAGAACATCGAGGCACCCACCGCGTGCAACAGACGCAGGATGGAGCCGTACTCGACGTCACGCATGATGTATTCGACGGAGGCAAAGGCCTCTTCCGCCGACGGGGTGTAGCTCATGGTCAGCCAGACACCGGTGACGATCTGGTTGACCAGAACGAGCAGTGCGAGGGAGCCAAAGAAATAGAAGAAGTTGAAGTTCTTCGGAGCGTAATACTTGCTGAGATGGTCTTCCCACATTTTAGTGGCAGGAAAGCGCGCATCCACCCAATCCATGAACTTGCTCATCACGCGTTCTCCGTATCGACGCCGACGACAATGATCTCATCGGTCTCATAGGAATGCGGGGGAACTGGCAGGTTCAAAGGCGCAGGTTGCGACTTGTAGACGCGACCAGCCAGGTCGTAGTGGGAACCGTGGCAAGGGCAGAAATAACCACCTACCCAATCCTTGCCCAGATCTGCGGGAGCCACTTCCGGACGGAAAGTCGGCGAGCAACCCAGGTGCGTGCAGATCCCGATCAGCAACAGTACCTCTGGCTTGATCGAACGCGTTTCCGGGTCGACATAGGTCGGTTGTGTCGAGTTCTTGGAGGTCGGGTCAGACAACTGGCCCTCGATCTTCTTCAGATTCCCCAGGATTTCCTCGGTACGGCGGACGATGAACACCGGCTGACCGCGCCACTCAGCAATCATCTGCTGACCTGGTTCGATTTTGCTGACATTCACTTTCACCGGTGCACCTGCGGCTTTCGCCTTGGCACTGGGAAACCATGACCCCACGAACGGGACCGCAGCCCCCACCGCTCCTGCAGCACCCACCACGGATGTGGCTGCTACCAAGAAGCGACGCCGGCCTGCATTCACGCCGTCATTGCTCATTCAGTCCTCTCCCATCAGCTTTGTGGCCTGTTAAATCAGGCATCTACTAAGTAAATCTATGTACTTATAAAAATTTTGCCGAATGGTAATGAAAAGCCCCAATTCTGACAAGGTAATTACCCAAGAGCTCCACTGCCAAGCCTTGCAGTATAGGGCCTCTGCGGCTGTGGCAAGTTGTCACAGAGCAATTCTTTGATAAATCGCGGCCATAAAAAAACGCCCAGCTCCGTGAGGAACTGGGCGTTCTTTTTTGAACGTGGAAGCGAATTAACGCTTCGAGTACTGCGGACGCTTACGCGCTTTACGCAGACCAACTTTCTTACGTTCAACTTCACGAGCATCGCGAGTCACGAAGCCAGCTTTGCGCAGAGCGCCACGCAGGGTTTCGTCGTACTGCATCAGAGCGCGAGTGATACCGTGGCGGATTGCGCCAGCTTGACCACTTACACCACCGCCGATCACGGTGACGTAGATGTCGAACTTCTCGACAGTCTCAGTCAATTCCAGCGGCTGACGAACTACCATGCGGGCAGTTTCGCGGCCGAAGAAATTATCCAGCGAACGGTTGTTGATGGAGATGTTACCAGTACCCGGACGCAGGAAAACGCGTGCGGTTGCGGTCTTGCGACGGCCAGTGCCGTAATTTTGAGTCGCCGACATAATGAACTATTCCGTTAAAACTTCAGTTCTTGGGGCTGCTGAGCAGTATGAGGGTGTACAGCGCCCGCATAGACTTTCAGCTTACGATACATGTCGCGACCCAGCGGGTTCTTAGGCAGCATGCCTTTGACCGCGGTCTCGATCACGCGCTCAGGGGCTTTAGCGATCAGCTTTTCAAAGTTGATCGACTTGATGCCGCCCGGGAAACCGGAGTGGGAGTAGTAGATTTTGTCGGTGGTTTTAGCACCGGTTACACGAATCTGCTCGGCGTTGATAACGACGATGTAGTCGCCGGTGTCAACGTGAGGAGTGTACTCAGCTTTATGCTTGCCACGCAGACGGCTCGCGATTTCGGTGGCCAGACGACCCAGGGTCTGACCTGCAGCGTCGACGACAAACCAGTCGCGCTGTACTGTTTCCGGTTTAGCAGTAAAAGTTTTCATTCTTTATAGCCTCAGGGGCCGCCCTGTAAATTAGACGGCGGATCTTACTGAATAGTGCGTACTTTGACAAGTCAAAGGCAGCCGGATACAGACGCTTTCGGGGGCTCGGGTCGGCGCGTCCGTTCAACGGCAAGATTCTTCGGCGGCGGCGCATCACTTCCACTGCAGAAAGAGGTGCGCAATTATGCAGATTGCGAAAAATATTTCAACCTGCTTTTATGATTGTTTTGCCCAAGGAGCACCTGATGGACTATCGACAGCTAGGCCGGACCCCTCTGAACGTGAGCGCGATCTGCCTCGGAACCATGACCTGGGGCGAGCAAAACAGCGAGGCTGAAGCCTTCGCACAGATCGAACGGGCCAAAGGCGCCGGGATCAATTTCATCGACACCGCGGAGATGTACCCGGTGCCACCCAAAGCCGAAACCTACGCCACCACAGAGCGCTACATAGGGAATTATTTCAAAAGCCGCGGCGATCGCGCCGACTGGATCCTGGCCAGCAAGATCGCCGGCCCCGGCAATACGATCGACTACATCCGCGACAAGAACCTGCGGCACAACCGCCAGCACATCACCGAAGCCGTAGATGCGAGCCTCAAGCGCCTGCAGACCGACTACATCGACCTTTACCAACTGCACTGGCCGGAGCGCAGCACCAACTTCTTCGGCCAGCTGGGCTACAAGCACCAGACCGAAGCCAACCTCACACCCTTGGAAGACACCCTCGAAGCGCTGGACGAGCAGGTCCGGGCCGGCAAGATCCGCCACATTGGCCTGTCCAATGAAACCCCGTGGGGCACCATGCGCTTCCTGGCGCTGGCCGAAGCCCGTGGCTGGCCGCGCGCCGTGTCGATCCAGAACCCCTACAACCTGCTCAACCGCAGTTTCGAGATAGGCCTGGCGGAAATCGCCATCCGCGAACAATGCGGCCTGCTCGCCTATTCGCCGCTGGCGTTCGGTTTCCTGTCGGGCAAGTACGAAGGTGGCGCCCGCCCGCCAAAAGGCCGCCTGAGCCTCTACAGCCGCTTCAGCCGCTATTTCAACCCGCAGTCGGAAGCGGCCTGCAGCCGATACGTGGCATTGGCCCGTGAGCACGGCCTGGACCCTGCGCAAATGGCACTGGCGTTCGTCAACCAACAGCCGTTCGTGACCAGCAACATCATTGGTGCCACAACCCTGGAGCAACTGGAGAGCAACATCGCCAGCTTCGATCTGAAGCTGTCGGATGAAGTGCTTGAAGGGATTGAGGCGATACACAAGGATCACCCGAATCCTGCACCTTGATTAATCCTTAAAACCAATCGCGGGCAAGCCACGCTCCCACAGGTTCGGTTATTCCTGTGGGAGCGTGGCTTGCCCGCGATGGCGGCCTGACAGTCACCGCAACATCAAAGCGACCGGGCAATGATCTCCTTCATGATCTCGTTGGTTCCGGCATAAATGCGCTGCACTCGCGCATCCGCCCACGCCCGGGCCACCGGGTATTCCCACATGAACCCGTAGCCGCCATGCAACTGCACGCACTCATCGAGCACCTTGCACTGCAGGTCGGTACCCCAATATTTGGCCATCGCCGCCGTCGGCACATCCAGCTTGCCCTGCAAGTGCAATTCCAGGCAGCGATCAACGAAGACCCGGCCAATCTGAATTTCAGTGGCCATTTCCGCCAGCTTGAAACGAGTGTTCTGGAAGTCCGCAATGGCCTTGCCGAATGCCTTGCGCTCACGGGTGTAGTCGAGCGTCCACTGCAGCGCCGCTTCAGCCGAGGCCAGGCCGCCAATAGCCACCGTCAGCCGCTCCTGGGGTAATTCCTGCATCAGATAGGCAAAACCCATCCCTGCTTGCCCCAGCAGGTTTTCCTTGGGCACGCGCACGTCCTGAAAGAACAGCTCCGAAGTGTCCTGGGCCTTCATGCCGACTTTCTCCAGGCGCTTGCCCTTGTCGAAGCCAGGCGTATCGGCCTCCACCAGAAACAGACTGGTGCCCTTCGCGCCGGCTTTCGGATCGGTCTTTGCCACGACAATCACCAGGTCAGCCAGAAAGCCGTTGGTGATGAAAGTCTTGGAGCCGTTGATCACATACTCGTCGCCATCCAGCACCGCAGTGGTCTTGACCCCCTGCAAGTCGGAGCCAGCTCCTGGCTCGGTCATGGCAATCGCCGTGACCATTTCCCCAGAGACCAGTTTCGGCAGGTACTTGTGCTTCAACGCCTCGCTGCCGTAGTGCAGGATATATGGCGCAACAATGTCCGAATGGAGAGAAAAACCGATACCGGTCAGCCCGAGCCGACCCACTTCTTCGATGACCACCGCGCTGTATAGGAAGTCCGCCCCCAGCCCGCCATATTCTTCCGGCAGATGCGAGCAGAGCATCCCCGCCTCCCCCGCCTTGTTCCAGAGTTTACGGTCGATGTAGCCCTGTTTCTCCCATTGCGCATGAAACGGTACCGCCTCCTTATCGAGGAACGATCGAACGCTGTCGCGAAAGAGTTCGTGCTCGGAACTGAACAAGGTTCTGGGGATCATGCGGCACCTGTCGTTATTGTTGGAAGGATGGGACCTTCAGAGACTATGCCTCGGCTTCGACACAGGACACTGGACACATCAGACAAAAAATAAGACGATCCAGCCGTCTGGTGACCACTTTCCCTTATAAAAATAAAGTTGAATTATGTCCAACCAAGTCTCCACGCCTCTAAGGCGCGTCAGCATCCTGGCTATCGACCGGGTTTTCGCTTCCACCCTCATGCAAGCCAAGGATTTCTTCCACCTTGCCAGCCTGCGCTATGGCAAACAGCTCGGCCACGGTCTAGTCCCGGCCTTCGAGACTCGTCTGGTCAGCCCGGATGGCAAGCCAGTGAACAGTTTCAGTGATGTCATCATGCCGGTGGACGGCGGCCTGGAAAACGCCGACATCATCGTCCTGCCGGCGTTCTGGGACGACTTCGAGACGCTTTGCCAGCGCTACCCGCAAGTCCTGCCGTGGCTACGCCAGCAACATGCCCGCGGCGCCGTGCTGTGCGGCGAGGCGACCGGCGTATTCTGGCTCGCCGAAGCCGGGCTGCTCGACGGCAAGGAAGCCACGACCTACTGGCGCTTCTTCAACGCCTTCGCCGAACGCTTCCCCAAGGTCCAGCTCAATCAGGACAAGCACCTGACCGACGCCGACAACCTGTACTGCGCCGGCGGCACCACCTCAGCCTGCGACCTGTACATTTATCTGATCGAACGCTTCTGCGGCGCCAACGTGTCACAAGCCGTGGCCCGCGACATCCTCTATGAAGTGCAGCGCAGCTACTCCCCCGGCCGCATCGGCTTCGGCGGACAAAAATTGCATCAGGACGTAATCATCCTGCAGATCCAGCACTGGCTCGAAGAACACTTCGCCGACAAATTCCGCTTCGAAGACGTTGCCCGCGAACACGGCATGAGCATCCGCAACTTCATGCGCCGCTTCCAGACCGCCACCGGCGACAAACCACTGCACTACCTGCAACGCCTGCGCATTGAAACCGCCAAGGGCCTGCTGTCCGGCAGCCGCAAAAGCATCAAGACCATCAGTTACGAGGTGGGCTACGACGATGCAAGCTTCTTCGCCCGCTTGTTTCGCCAACATACGGATCTGTCGCCGAATCAGTATCGGCAGCAGTTTCAGCAGGCAGCGTAGCCCCGAGAAAAATACCAGACCTGTGGGAGCTGGCTTGCCAGCGATAGCGATTTGTCAGCGCAATGAATACTGCCTGACACGACGCCATCGCGGGCACGCTCGCTCCCACAGGGTTTGCAGTGCCTTCGCGTTTTTCTTCAGCACAAAATCAAAAAGGGCCTGCAATGGCAGGCCCTTTTTATAAGCTGAAGATCTGTTTAAGGCTTATGCGCCCTGGACAGGAATTCATGGGACTGCATTTCCAGCAGGCGGCTGAGGGTGCGCTGGAACTCGAAGTTCAGGCGACCGCCGGTGTAGAGGTCTTTGAGCTCGACTTCGGCGGAGATGATCAGCTTCACGTTACGGTCGTAGAATTCGTCGACCATGTTGATGAAGCGCCGGGCGATGTCGTCGGTGGTGACGCTCATCTGCTCGACGCCGCTGAGCAATACCGCGTGGAAGATCTTGCCCAGTTCGATGTAGTCGTTCTGGCTGCGCGGGCCGTCGCAGAGTTCGCGGAAGTCAAACCAGGCCACGTCGTCACAGGTACGCAAGGCGCGGATTTCGCGATTTTCGATCATCAGCACGTCGTTCTCGACCGCTGCGGTGCATTCCGGCGTCAGGGCGCGGAAGCTCTTGCGCAGGCTTTCGTGTGACGCCTCGTCCAGCGGGAAGTGGAACAGCTCCGCTTGCTCGAGGTGGCGCAGGCGATAATCGACGCCACTGTCGACGTTGACGATCTCGGTATTCTGCTTGATCAGCGCGATGGCCGGCAGGAAACGCGCACGCTGCAGGCCGTCCTTGTACAGGCCGTCAGGCACGATGTTCGAGGTCGCGACCAGGGTCACGCCATTCTTGAACAACTCTTCCATCAGCGTGCCAAGGATCATGGCGTCGGTGATGTCGGAGACGAAGAACTCATCGAAACAGATCACCCGGGACTCGTCCGAGAAACGCTTGGCGATGATGGTCAGCGGGTTTTTTTCGCCGCCCAGGGTCTTCATTTCTTCGTGCACGCGCTTCATGAAGCGGTGGAAGTGGGTGCGGGTCTTTTCCTTGAACGGCAGCGCTTCGAAGAAGGTGTCGACCAGGTAAGTCTTGCCACGACCTACGCCGCCCCAGAAATACAGCCCCTTGATCGGGGTCTGGTCTTTCTTGCCGAACAGTTTCCCGAGAAAACCGGGTTTGTTCTGCGAGGCCGCCACCAGATCGTCGTACAGGCGCTGCAAATGACGCACGGCAGTTTCCTGCGCGGCATCATGAAAGAATTCCGGGCGTTTCAGATCAGCTTGATATCGTTCTAGAGGCGTCATAATTCGTTAGCAAGGCAACAAAAACGGGCCGTCACTGTAGCGACGGCCCGCCGGAATGGCAATCAGCCCTTGGTCGGACCGAGCCGTCGATTTATTCCTGAACCGGGGTCAGCGCGATCCGCAACGCATCAATGCCGGCATCGCGAGCGGCGCCGTCAGCGAACGTGGCGCTGTCGGCCACACACTCGCCTTCGAGCCAGACGCTGAAGCTCAGGTCTTCGCTGCGCACGTCCAGAGCCTGGCCCGCTTGCAACTGTTTGGTTACCTGACCTGCGGTTTTACCGTCAGCAAAGTTGCGCGACAGCAGCAACTGCTCACCATCAGCCGCCAGCAGGCGGAATCGGAAGCTGCCGTCGTCTTCGCGGAAGCTGACGAAGCGCGCGGCCTTGGTGGCTTTCTTTTTCGTGGTGGCAGCCACTTGAGTCTGGGCGACGAACGAGCGCAGACCGACCGCTTCACGCAGCTCGTTGAGGAACGGCGTGGCCACGGCACGGGCCATCTTGGCGCCGATCTGCAGCATGTCTTCCAGGTCTGCCGGGCGTTCGATCAGTTGATGATAACGCTCGCGGGATTCACCCAGTTCGCTGTCCAGCAGCTGGAACAGACGGTTCTTCGCCTCGCCCCATCCCAGGCCCTGCAGCAGTTCACTGCGGAATTCGTCGGACTGCGCCGGGGTGGCGAAGGCCTGGAACAGCGTGAACAGGTGCGAGTTGTCCGGATCTTTCGCTTCGCCCGGTGCTCGGGAGTCGGTCACGATGCGCGAGATCGCGTCCTTCATTTCCTTGGCGCTGCTGAACAACGGGATGGTGTTGTCGTAGCTCTTCGACATCTTGCGACCGTCGAGGCCTGGCAACGTGGCGACGCTTTCTTCGATCAGCGCCTCGGGCATGGTGAAAAATTCCTTGCCCTGGCCAAACAGGTGGTTGAAGCGCTGGCCGATGTCACGGGCCATTTCCACGTGCTGAATCTGGTCACGACCGACCGGCACCTTGTGCGCGTTGAACATCAGGATGTCCGCGGCCATCAGCACCGGGTAGCTGTACAAGCCCATGGTGATGCCGGCATCCGGGTCTTCACCGCTCTCGACGTTCTTGTCCACCGAGGCCTTGTAGGCGTGCGCACGGTTGAGCAGGCCCTTGGCGGCGACGCAGGTCAGCAGCCAGGTCAGCTCGGGGATTTCCGGGATGTCGGACTGGCGATAGAAGGTCACGCGCTCTACATCCAGGCCACCGGCCAGCCAGGTTGCGGCAATTTCCAGACGCGAGCGCTGGATGCGCAGCGGGTCATCGCATTTGATCAGGGCGTGATAGTCGGCCAGGAAATAGAACGAATCGGCGTTGCTGTCACGGCTGGCGAGGATCGCCGGACGGATGGCGCCGGCGTAGTTGCCCAGGTGTGGCGTGCCGGTGGTGGTGATGCCGGTGAGGATACGGGTACGAGTCGTCATGGGTTATCGCTTGTCAGACTGCAATCAGTTCGAGAGACGCGGCAGGATCAGATCCTTGAGATCGGTCAGCTTGCCATGAAAAAAGTGTCCGCATTCTGCCACTTTCAGCAGCTCATGGGGACGCTGGAGTTTCCCGGACCAGTCGTAGACCAGTTGCGGATCGATGACCTCGTCGGTTTCCGGCTGGATCAGCGTCAGTTCGCCCTGCAGCGGCACCTGATCCTGATCCCCCAGGCGCATGACGGCCGGCGCTACCATGAACAGATGCTTGAGCTGTTCACCCTGGGCTTCCAGGCGCCCGCCGAGACTTGCTGCAACAAAACCACCAAAGGAGAAACCCAGCAGCGTCAGAGGTAGATCAGGATGTTTCGCCCGCAACCAGGCAGCGGCGGCCTGGGCATCATCGACCTCGCCGGTACCCATGTCATGGGAGCCGGCGCTGGCACCTACGCCCCGGTAATTGAAGCGCAGGGTCACCAAACCGGCGTCGCGGGCCGTGCGCTGAAGGGTCGAGACCACTTTGTTGAGCATGGTGCCGCCCTGCACCGGGTTCGGATGGCAGATCAGCGCAATGCCGCGCGGCTGCTCATTATCCAGGTACAAACTTTCCAGTTCACCGACTGGGCCATCAATCACTACAGGGGTTTCGCGCATAAGCAAGGAAGGAACTCCGTGACCTCGAATCGGGTCGACTCGTCTAGCAATTTGTCTGTGCCAATCTATCTGCGAGAGAATCGCGGTATACAGCGCAGGTTCGAGCCGTTAACGTAAAGCAAAGCCGTTTATAGAGGAAGGACTCGTGGAACACTCGCTCTTAGTTTGGTTGTTGCCGACTCTTGCCCTGGTTGTGGGTGTCGCCATTGGTTTCCTGATCGCTCGCCTGGTGCCGAATGCCGCGCCTAACAGCACGCAACGTCAGCTGGATGATATTCAGGAACGTTTCGACAGTTATCAAAACGAGGTGGTCACCCACTTCAACAGCACCGCGACCCTGGTCAAGAAAATGACCCAGAGTTACCAGGAAGTGCAGGATCATCTCGCCGATGGCGCAAACCGTCTTGCCCTGGATGAGCAGACTCGCCAACGCTTGCTCGCCGCCCTGCATGCCGATGCAGCCCAGGCGCCTCGTGAGCGCCTGACGCCGCCGCGCAACCAGGAGCCGCCTCGCGATTACGCGCCCAAAGCGCCAAACGCACCGGGCATGCTCGATGAGCATTACGGCCTGAAGAAGTAATCAGGTTTCGCGCGACATGAAAAAGCCCCCGGATGAGTGATTGTCCGGGGGCTTTTTTCACACCTGATATTCAGCCAAACGCTTATGGGTACTGCTGAACATTACCTTGCTGCTGACCACCATATTGCTGGCCCGGAATCGCCTTCAGGTTGACCTCAACCCGACGGTTCTGCGCCCGACCATTGACGTCAGCGTTGCTGGCTACCGGGTTATCCGGACCGGCGCCACGGGCTGTGAGGTTGGCACTGCTGACGCCCTGGGACGTCAGGTAGGTCGCCACGCTCTGGGCGCGCCGCTGGGACAGGTCCATGTTGTGCTGGCGGCTGCCGGTGCTGTCGGTGTAGCCGACGATTTCGATCTGGTTCTGGTTAAACTCCTTCAACGAGCCTGCGAGGTTGTTCAACGGTTGATAGAAGCTCGAGGCGATATTCGCCGAGTCGGTGGCGAACGTGATGTTACCCGGCATGATCAGCTTGATCTGATCACCCTGGCGCTGCACCTCCACGCCAGTGTTGGCCATGCTCGCACGCAGCTTCTTCTCCTGCTGATCAGCGTAGTACCCGTAACCGGCAGCGGAAGCACCTACCACGGCGGCGCCGATCAGCGCGCCCTTGCCACGATTGTTGTGGTCAATGGCGGCGCCCGCCAGCGCCCCGGCCAGAGCGCCGAGGCCGCCGTACTTGGCGGTTTTGCTCATGCCCTGGGAACCGCTATCGGCCTGACCCTGGTTGTCATACGGGTTCGGCGAAGCGCAGCCAGACAGCACGGCGATGGCAGTAGCGGCAATAATCAGACGAGGCGTGGTGAACATGAAGAGCTCCTACTTTTTTTTGCATTCTGTGGTGCAACGGACTTAAGCATTGAACCTTTGCCGGCGTTGGATCATTTTGCGCGATAAAAATTCCGTCAGGCAGACATCAGGCGCGCACGAACGGGTTCTCCCGCATTTCGTCACCCAGTCGCGTGTCCGGTCCATGCCCGGTGATCACGGTCGCCTCTTCATCGAGGGTATACAGGCGCTGCTTGATCGACCGCACGATGGTGGCCTGATCCCCGCCCCATAAATCCGTGCGCCCTACCCCGCGACGAAACAGGGTGTCACCGGCGATGAGCAGCTTAGCGTCAGCAAACCAGAAACTCATAGAGCCGGGTGTGTGACCGGGTGTGTGCAATGCCACGCCACAGCCGCAAGCCAGTTCTTCATCGTCGGCCAACCAGCGATCTGGCGGGGGTACCGGCGTGTAAGGCACGCCGAACATCTGGCATTGCATCTCCAGGTTGTCCCAGAGGAACTGGTCCTCCTTGTGCAGATGCAGGGTCGCCCCGGTTTTCTCTTTCATCTGACCGGAAGCCAGGAAGTGATCCAGGTGTGCGTGGGTGTGGATGATGCTCACCACCTTGAGCCCGAGGGCGTCGAGTCGCGCCATGATCAACTCAGGGTTGCCACCGGGATCGACGACGATGGCCCTTTTTGTGATCGGATCGCCGATGATCGTGCAGTTGCACTGCAACGGGCCGACGGGGAAGGTTTCGCGGATGAGCGCGGGGCTGGCAGCGACCATGGTGGTTCCTGAAAATAATGGATGGCCTATTCTGGCACAGGCTGGCGGGCCCGACAGCGTCACCCCAATACCCCCAACTCCTTCGCCCGCGCCACCGCCTGAGTCCTGCGCTCTACCCCCAGCTTGCTGTTGATATGACTGGCATGCGTCTTCACCGTATGCAGCGAAATAAACAGCTGATCACTGATCTCCTGATTCGAGCACCCTTGGGCAATCAGCTTCAGGACGGCCAGTTCCCGGGCACTCAGTTGCTCGCAGGCGTGGGATGGCTCCGAGGCTATGCGCGGTGGTATGGCGGGCAGATGCTCTGCCAGGGCGGCGCAAACTGCGGTCCTGGCATTGTGCTGGAGTTGCTCGCGCAACCAGGCTGGATGTTTGCTCAGCAAGCCGTCGAAAGGTTGCACCACGCCACCAATCGCAGCATCGAGGGCCTGAGTGAGGCTTTGCCGGGCTTCAGGTTCGCGGTTGCTGGCCAGTAGCAGCTCGGTCTTCTGGGTCAGCACCATGACGCTGAGCATCTGCCGCCCGGTTTGCTGGCCGTTTTCCAGCAGTGCGTTCAACCGCCCCTCGGCCAGCATCAACTGGCCCTGGATGACCTCCAGCAAAGCCTGCTGCAATTCGATATGCAAGGGCAGTTGCGGATGAAATTCCGGCGGCGCAGCGGGGTTTTCGCCGTTGTAGGTCTGGCTCAGACGCGCCAGCCAGGCTTCGGCCAGGTCGGTGCGGCCCTGGGCCAGCCATAGCTCGCATTTGACCAGGGTAATCATCGCCAGGTAATAAATCGGCGGCACGTCCCAGATATGCATCAGGCGCTCGGCTTCGGCGAGTTCGGCGAATGCCTTGGCAAACTCGCCGCTGCTGCCTTCGATTCGGGCAATCACGCAATGGCCGATCAACACGCTGATATCCCGGCAGGCTCGTGCTTCGCTGAGGCCAGCCTGCAGTCGAATGCGCGCAGCCTGTGGCTGCAGGCGCATGGCCAATAGAAATCCTTCGTATAACGTCAGGCGTGCGCGAACGGCATAGAGGCGTTGCGGCGACAGCCCTTGCAGGCGCTGCAGGCCCTGGCGCACCTCATCCAGCGCCCGCAGGATTTCCCCGCGGGCCTGGAGCACTCGGGCACGGTCGTAATGCGCCAGCGCCTCGAACAATGGATTACCCACCCGCTGTGCCAGCTCCAGGGAGTCGCGGTTCAACCCGCGTGCACGCCACAGGTCGCCGTCGGCGATGGCCAGGTTGGACAAGGTCGACAGGCACATCAAGCGTTGGCCATAGCGCTTGGACGGCAGGCTCTCCAGGGCTTCAGTGCAATACAGCAGGGTCAGTTCACGGTTGCCCCGTCCGCGGGCGATAATCCCGCTCAGGGCCAGCCACTGCGCCAGCATGGACTTTTGCGCCGTGGCCGAAGGGGCCGGCAGAAAGCGGCTCAGATGACTGGCCAGTTCTTCGGCAGCGTCCAGTTGGCAGGCCAGCCCCAGGGCCCAGCTGTACAGCACGATCAGGCGCGGCGTGCTGATCAGCAGGCTGTCGGGCAAGTCCATCTTCCAGCGCAGCAACATGCCGACGTTCTGTTCGGCCAGCAGCTGCTCTTCGGACAGGTTCTGCACCAGGTTCGCTGCGACGTCCAGGTGACCGGCGCGCAATGCCTGTTCCACCGCTTCATCGAGTAGCCCCTGGGCGTTGAACCAGCGGCATGCGCGCAGGTGCAGGCTCGCTGCCGGCACGATGGTCTGGGCGGTCGGGCGGGTGCGCAGCAGATCGGAAAACAAATGGTGATAACGATACCAGTGGCCCTGCTCGTCCAGGGGCACCAGGAACACCTGGTGAGCCAGCAGGAATCGCAGGATCTCTGCGCTGTCGTGAGCCTCGCGAACGGCGTCGCACAGTTCGCTGCAGAAGCGCTCCTGGGGGGCGGTGTCGTAGAGGAAGGCCTGCACTTCGGCGGGCAGGCAATCGATGACTTCCTCAAGCAGGTAATCGCGGATCAGCCCTTCCCCACCATGCAGGGACTGAGGCAACGCACCGTCACTGCCCGCTTCGGAGGCGGCCAGCAGCCAGAAACGCAGGCCAGCGACCCAGCCTTCGCTGCGCTCTATGAGGTTTTCCAGAGCTTCGCCGCGCAGTGAGGTGCTGTGGCGATCGAGCAGGGTCTGGGCTTCGTCGTGAGTCAGGCGCAAGTCCTGCTCGTGCAGTTCGAGCAATTGCCGGGACAGGCGCAGGCGCGCCAGATGCCAGTCCGGGCGCTGGCGGCTGGTCACCATCACCAGCAGGCCGTCAGGCAGATGATTGAGGAAAAATTGCAGGCAACGGTCGAGCACCGGCCCCTGGGCCAGGTGGTAGTCATCGAGCACCAGCAACAGTGGAGCGGTTGGCAGCAAGTGCACGGCCAGCTCATCGAGCAAGCCGTCCAGCCACTCCTCGAAAGCAAATGGCTGATGGCGCTGGCGCATTTTCAGCAGGCCAAGGGACTGGCTGCCAAGCTTGGGATAAAAATCCTGGAGACCTTCGAGCAGCCGCTCAAGAAACCGCCCAGGGTCGCTGTCACGCGGACTCAGGCCAAGCCACAGACTCTGCCAGTGCGCGGGCAGACCTTGGCAGAATTCCACGGCCAGGGAGCTCTTGCCGAACCCTGCCGGGGCGCTGATCAGCAACAGCCTGCCGCCAAGCCCGGCACTCAGTCGCTCGCACAGACGCGGCCGCAGCACGTGGCCATCAGGCAGCGGCGGGCGAAAAAAACGTCCGTCCAGTGCCGCGACGGCAACGCTTGCAGGGCCCGGGATGGGGGACAGATCAGTCATGGCCGGCTCTTGTTTGATGGCGGGTGGCGGCGTTGCAGATGTCCGCAGACTAGCGGTAAACGAAGAGGTAATGAAGGTTATTGCTACAAATGGCTACAAAAAGGTCGTAGGCGTGTGACTTCCCGCCCATGTGGCGTCATAGCGCACCAGGCCTGGGTTGCGTAGCGACCCGCGGACGATTCAGGCGGCTGGCACACTGGCGCACCCGACCAATGCGCGTTTTCTACAAGCTATTGATCGTCGAGCAAGCGATAACCCGCCGTGCTGCAGACTTGCAGCGCCTTGGGCGCGATCCGATTGCGGCTCCAGCACCTTTGGCAGCGGCTTGGACATCGCAATGAAACGCCAAGGCACTTAAATCCAATCAATGGAGAAGCGCCGCATGGGCATCCAGATCCCCCCCAACTTGAGTCGCTCCACGTACGACATTCCCACGCCCCCCCTAAACGGCAATACGCAGGCACGTCAAAGGTTGACGGCTGAGCTGCGCAATGTTTGCGGGGGCGCGATTTTGCCGACCAGGACCGAACCGGCCAAGGACCATAGCAAGGTCAAACGGGGACGCGGACATCTGGCGCTATTGGAAGGTGGCACTCCCCTGGAGCAGATACCCAAATGGCAGCCTGCGCGTGCGCACGTTTCGTTGGCTCCCGATCAGGCGCAATACTTGCGTGAGTTCGGCTTACAGGTTCCGGCACACCTGCTGCTACGCGGCGCGGCTCATTCACTGGACCCGTACCTGCCTTTGATGGCGCTGACCCGGTACTTGCGCAACTACTGGCAGACACCGACTAATGTGCAGACAGCCAGTGAAAACTGGCGAACGACTGGCTTACATCTTCGGCATGCATCCACGCCCAGCGAGTTTCTCGCGAGCCTCAATTCAGCCCTTGAGCGAGGATTGAGTCCGGTCGCGCTCCTGTACGGGCTGTACAGCCTGCCCGGCATGGCCGCACCGATGATACCGGTACATCTGTTGGCGGCCGTAATCGCTGGATATGGGCAGGATCGACTGTCCGAGTGGCTTTACCGGCATGTCGGTGCACCTTCGCTGGAGGTCCCGCGCACGCTGCAGGAGTTGGCCCGACTGTTGGGCAATTGCGCACGGCTCGGACTCTACACGCAGCCAGTGCTGAACTCGCTGAACGAGTGCTTCAATGCACCGGCCTCCGGGCCGCTGCGCCTCACCCATGCTAATACCCCTGAGGCCATTGCCGAAATACGGAACCAGTGGGAGAGGGACAAACATACGTTGGCTCATGGCGACGCCTCCCCAGGGGAGCCGAGGCTTGACCTGAGCCTGGTACAGGCGTGCAACCCGCAGACCGTTGCGACGCAGGTGCAGACGACCTCCGCCGGAGCAAGGCCCGGGAGCCTATTGAACGCGTTCCCCAGGACCATCAGCGGGGTCATCGGCTGGTTCTCGCAACGCATGCCCTACGCCGAGCGTGAGGCAGATGTGGAGATGCCGCTAGTCAATCCGGATTTATCTGTCGATCTGCCGGGCACGCCCTTCACTACCCCAATAGGCCAATATTTGCGCGTAATAGGCACCGGCCTGGGTTTTGGCGCCGTAGCCGGTGCCACCTGGAGCACAGCACAGATGCTGCGTACCACGACGACTGGAACCACAGGAGCACCAACGGAACATGCACTCGCACCAACTCTGAAGACGCCCTCGGCGATTCCCCCTGAACTCACACCCCATGAGCAAACCCTGTGGCAGGCATTAAAGCTGCACTCGCACTTGACTCCAGAAGGCACCCTGACCTCCACGCTGGAGGCGGTCATGCAAATGGTGGCCGACCCCGTGCTGGCGAACGATCGTCCCGCGCTGCAGGCCAAGGTCGGGGCGCTGCTGCATCAGGACCTTGGGCCCTTGCCAGCACAGGCACTGGATATCACGCATGCTCGGGCCCGACGTTCCCCGGTGATAGAGACGGCTGATGGACTACTGGTGCGCAACGTTATTGCGCTGGCCGATCAGACCCTCCACAGCCCCCAGCGGCAGGATGAAAAGCTGCTATTGCAAGCCCTGGCTGCGCAGTGGAACGCGACGCCAGCCTGGCACTGGCTGGGGCGCTCAAGTGCAGGGGAACAAGCGTTGTGGCTGAACTATGCGCAAGCCCGGCAGGAGCACAACGAACACCTGGCGACTCTAGCCGGGGAAACACCACTGCTCAGCGCTACGGGATCGCGGCTTGCGCATTTACAGGCGCAACGACCTGCCCTGAAAAAAGCCTTGGCCAGCCTCTACGAAATAGAGCTGCAACAGGCGCTGCTGGAAAGCAAACTCAAGGGTTACCTGCGCGGCGCCGGCGAGCTCATAGCCGGATTGGAGGTGGTGACAGCGGCCGTTAACGGTGATCCGCTGGTGCAAGTCGGCAGCTTGCAACTATCAACCGGCAACGGCACCGATGCCCTCAAGCTGCCCCTGCCGCAGTTACAGGTGTTTGTCCGGCGCGATGCCCGGGGCCAGGAGGACGGCGCGGTGCTGTACCGTCCCGAAGAACGGCGAGTGCAGGCGTTCGGTACACGCCAGGAGATGTTCCAGCACCTGGATATGAAGCGCTTGTTGCAGTCACTGAACGCCGAGGTACAGTTGCCTGAGGCGAGGGCCTCCCTCACCGCCTTCGAACGATTGCCCGAACTGGCCCTGCGAGCCTCCGAAACCGGGCATCGCCCCACGCTGATGCGGTTCCTGGATGAACGCGCACGACTGCCAAGCGGCTGGACCGAGAAGGACCTGCAGGTGAGGTTTTACCCGGGGGCCAGTCTGCTGGAGAAGCTCGAACAGCGGGCCAGCGTACAACTGGACAGACAGGCGAGACGCCTGCAGGTTCTGGAGGCCAACCCTGAGATCGACCACGATATGGCCGCCGCGCAGGCTAGCGGACAGAAGATGGCGGACTTCATCGATGAATACCTGCCAACATTACGCACACTTACCCAGCGCAACGAAAGTAAAAAACTGACTAACGTCCTGCGCAATACCGGTGCCTTGGCCACTAATTCCACGCTCGATGCTGACGCCGTCTACATCCATTTCAACGACCAGACCATGAGCTGGACCGACTGGGTCATGGAAGGCTACCGCCAGCATGGCGACAATGTGTTAGCAAGCAGCAACAACTTCATCAAGGATGCGCGTCTGGAAACCGAAGATCCGACCGTGATGCAGACGCTAAATAGCCAAAGCTTCAAGCAGAGCGTGCAAAGTCATCTGCGCAACAACTACGCCGGTGACGCCTATATCAACCACCTGGAGCAGTGGCTCGATCCCGGCAGCGAATGCGGGCGGACCTTTCGCGAGCTGAGAACAAACTCGACCTTGCTGCAAATGCAGGCGTCCCTGACACAGGCCAAGGCCAATGGCGCAATCGACTCCGAGCACTTCGGGGCACTCAAAGTGCTAGTCGACGGCTTGCGCACCCGCACTGTCCAAGGCTGGGCAAGCCTGCAAGCGTTCCAGATCAACGGAAGGCGAATACCCGAGGTATTCGTGCTTTCGCTGCACCAACCCTCGGGGCTGCGGCGTGCCGATCCAGCGCTGCGCAGCGATTATCTCTTCCTGCCCCATGGCCCTTATGGCTCGGAACTGCTGAAACTGTCCGACTATCAGCGGTTGATGAAAACGCCGGGCTACTATGAGGATGTGCTGGCACGAACCCCGATAAAAGACAAACAAGTGGTCGACCAGGTCCTGCGCGGTCAGCATGATTACCGGTCACCCACGGCTTTTGTCCGGGATTTTACCGAAAACGTGAGTACTCAGTGGCTGCACGACAAGATCGACAATGCGCGGCAGGTCACGACCAGCCGTGCAGAAGCAGGGCTGGAACAACTGATCAAGGGCCTGCGCTTTGCCACGGGAGCGGTGTGCACGGTGGCTACTGCGGGGGTTGGCGCAATTCCCTGTACCGTCGGCACCCTGGGGTTGGTGGGCCATGACATGGTTGATGCGCTGAAACAACTGGATCGCGGCCACCCGGAAGGCGCGCTGACGCAATTAGCACTGCTGACACTGGATATGCTGGACGTAGTACCGGGGCTGCGCGCACTCAACCCGGCCAAGTTACTGCACTGGGTCGGCAAAGCCCACTTCAGTACGGCCAGTGAGGCCAGCGAGGCCCTGCAGACTCTGGCCCGGCAACGCGGCACAGCCTTTACTGCCAGCGGCCGGCTCAATGACGCCTTGGCGTGCCCCGACATCAGTCTGATACAGCTTTCGGAAATGACGTTGCGTCCAGGTAAAGCCCGAGCCGGCAATTTCTACCAGCACAATGGTCAACACTTTATCCGGGACCGATATCAGGGTCAGTGGAGAATGTTTGAGGTTTACTCGGACAATGGCTGGGCAACGGTGCGAGTGCGCGACCCGAACCGGCCCAATGGGCAAGGCGCGCCGGTACACTACCACGAGGGCCACTGGCGGGCCGATGAGGGGGGACTATTGGGTGGAGTAGGCGGTTTGACAACGGTCGAACAAGATACTCACGGTCCAACGGAGACAGTCAGTGGCTGGCTTCAGCGCAGCTGGCTACACGAAGAGCCGATGCAACACGCCCCCACAAGGCCGGTTTCCAGCGAGTTTCTGACGCAACTTCAACAAGCGTATGATGAGTCGTTCCATACCAAGTTGCAGCTGCCTTTTGGATCGCCCGACCAGCGCCTGGACCAGCTGGGCAGTAAAGGCGAGGCATGGCAGCGACTAAAATTGATCTCCTCCCAGCGACTTATCAACATTCCCCAGGGCGAGTATCAGAAGATG
Source organism: Pseudomonas sp. Y24-6 (assembly GCF_020295325.1). Classification (NCBI taxonomy): domain Bacteria; kingdom Pseudomonadati; phylum Pseudomonadota; class Gammaproteobacteria; order Pseudomonadales; family Pseudomonadaceae; genus Pseudomonas; species Pseudomonas sp. Y24-6. Next base: position 391,379 of record NZ_JACBXG010000005.1, read on the forward strand.
GTCGACCATGTTCAAAGCATACTTTGGGTGCAGGCAGGAAATTGTGGTGAGAATGCTCAGGTTGCCTTCGTCAATCTGGCTCGCAACCCAGCCTTCGATAACAAATGGATCGCCTTGGTCAAGGCCAGGGGAGATCACGCCTATGTGATAATTACCGACCTGCCAAACGTCCCGCATAGCGCGGAACTTTCCACTGCCGTACTGCTGGAAAAAATAGACCCTGAGTCGACAATTGTCGTGGACACTTGGCCGGCACTTCCGATAGTGCACACGCTCGATGACAACACCTTTGGAATTGGATCAGTCAGTTGGGTCCGACCACCTTGTGTGGCACTGCCGCCACCGTCTGCATCGGCGAAGCAGGGCTTGGCATCCATTGACGATATTCGTAAATACCATGAAAAAAAACGAGGTTACGAGCCGCCGGGTCAGAGTTTAGTGGACATGGCCAGACGTGATCCTCTCTTGAATAAGTACTATCTGCACATGGTGTCGGCAGCCAAATATCGACGCTTTAACGCCCCAGACGGCACGGCGTTCGATAACGACAAGATTCCAATTTGGTATGGGGAAAAGCTTAGGAACCAGAGAACAACAGCCGGGCAGATCAGCCTGACGCAAGCGTCTCAAGTGTTCTAACTTTGATAACGTGCTGGTGGTCGTCGCTGACACGTGCATTTAACGGTCAAGTAAAATCCAGTCTGTCTTTCTCAATCGGCATAGGGGACGGCCTTCATAGGCCGTTCCCCTGCCACACCACCCGGCATGCGGTTCCGCACCGGGCGGTTCGAGAGATTCGGTAGACAACTTGTTGCAAGCTGCGGCCACCTGAGCGCCGGGTAAACCAGCGGATGCACTGTTTGAAGCGCTGACGCGTTTTGACCGCTACTGCCCTTTTGACGCCTTTTGGAGAAGCCCAAAACGCATACCCTAGAAACTTGCGACCAAATGCGCTCGCCACCGCACTCTTGCTCTCGTTGACGCTCAAGTGCAGCTTTTCATACAGGCGCTTCAGCAAGGCCATCACCCGCTGACCAGCCTTACGGCTGCGAACATACACATTCGCATCGTCGGCATAGCGCACAAAGCGATGCCCCCTACGCTCAAGCTCTCGATCCACTTCGTCCAACAGCACATTCGCCAGCAACGGCGACAGCGGGCCGCCTTGCGGCGCCCCGCAGCGGCTTTTCTCGACCACTCCATTGATCAGCGTTCCCGCATCCAGGTAGGCACGGATCAGCCGGATAACCGCCTGATCCGTGATCCGCTTGCGCAAACGATCCATCAAGATGTCGTGATCGACCCGGTCGAAGAACTTTTCCAGATTAACATCCACCACCACTTTTCGTCCTGAAGACACATGGCGCTGGGCCGCTAAAACGGCGTCCTGCGCGCAGCGTCCCGGGCGAAAGCCGTAGCTGTGTTCACTGAAAGTCGGATCGAGTAATGGCTGCAAGACTTGCAGCAGCGCTTGTTGGATCAAACGGTCAGTGACCGTTGGGATACCCAACTCGCGCTCACCACCTTCAGGCTTGGGAATGGCAACACGCCGTACCGGACTAGGCCGGTAGACGCCTGAAAGAAGTTGTTCGCGAATCGCCGCCCACTGGGTCAGCAGGTGTTCGGCGGTCTGTTCAATGTCCAGACCATCAATTCCTACAGAAACTTTGTTGGCCTTAACTCGTTTCCCCGCCCGCTTCAGGCTCTCTCTCGCAAAGGCCCGCTCCAGCAGCCCTTGCCCTGCGTTGTTGGATTCATCTTGCGGGCGATTGACCTCGTCGCTGACGGAGCTTCTCACGGCTTCACCGCTCGCAGTCTCCATCCGCCCCGCGTTTGGCAGGCATCTGACTTCCAGTCTTTCGCATCAACATGGCCTATAACGCTTTCTCTCGTTCGGCCCTTCGTCAAAAAAAAAAGACTACTACGGCCTCTGCTGACTTCTCGCTCCGGCTAGCACCGTCGCCTTTTCAGGCACAAGGCGAGATCTCCCCAGGTAAGAACGCAATCCTTCACCACACAACCGCCGGATTTACGCAGCCTGATCCTTGACCACAAGAGCTTCGCGATTTTATGCCCGCTCGCCCTGATCGGCTCCGCCTTGTATCCGATTCTTGTACATCGGCTCATGGCTTCGATTCACGCTTCCTTCCCACACTCGGTCGCCCTTATGCAGCTGCGCTTCACTTCGTTCGCTGTGGCCAGCTTACGGCGGGACTTTCACCCCCAAGATTGCGCCCATGCTGGGCGCACATAAAAACGCCCCGAACCAGTCGGGGCGTTTTCAGAAGGTGAGGCCTCTGTTCAGTACAGCTTAGCGAACACCATCCTGACGCAATGCAGCAGGGGTGAAGTCGCTGGTGGTGGCAGTGAAGCCGAAATCATATGCCGACTTCTCTTCGTTTTTCATGCCCAGCGCCAGATAACGACCCGATTGCAGGTCATACAGGGTTTCCAGGGCGTACCACGGCACTTGTTTGTCGTAGTAGTTCTCGGCGTGGGCTTCCGCAACGCGCCACAGTTGATTACGACCGTCGTAGTGGTCGATCACCGCCGCCTGCCAGGTGTCTTCGTCGATGTAGAAGTCACGCTTGGCGTAGATATGGCGCTGACCTTCCTTCAGGGTTGCAACCACATGCCACACCCGGCGCAGCTCGTATCGAGCCAGGTCCTGGTTGATGTGGCCGGCCTTGATGATGTCGACGTACTTGAGCTTCGGATCGTCGAGCTTGTAGCTGTCGGAGGCGATGTACATCTCTTTCTTGCCTTCGAGTTTCCAGTCGTAGCGATCTGGCGCGCCGTTGTACATGTCCAGGTTGTCAGAGGTACGCAGGCCATCGGCGGCAGTACCCGGCCCGTCATAAGACACTTGCGGGGCGCGACGCACCCGACGCTGACCGGCGTTGTAGACCCACGCCGAACGCGGCTCCTTCACTTGGTCGAGGGTTTCGTGCACCAGCAGTACACCACCGGCCAGACGTGCCGGCGCGGTCACTTTCTGCTTGAAGTAGAACAGGATGTTGCCCGGGTTCGCCGGATCGTAATCCTTCATCTTGTCGCGGAACACGAACTGGTCCTGGAAATACACCAGGCTGAACGAGCCGTTAGGCTGTGGCGTGGCCTGGGTGACCAGGCGAGTCACGCTGCCGCCGCGATAACGGGTGATGTGGTTCCAGATAACCTCAACGCCGGTTTTCGGAATTGGGAACGGGACGGCAGTCTCGAAGTTTTCCAGGCCGTTACCACCGGACACCAGTTTGGTGTTGACGGCGTTTTTCTTGATGGAGGCGAACACTTCATCCGGCACGGTGGCACCGCGATGAGACGGGTAGACCGGCATCTTGAAGGTTTCCGGGTAACGCTTGAACATCGCGTACTGGCCCGGGGCAAGCTTCTCTTTGTACTGATCCACGTTCTGCGCGGTGATGGTGAACAGCGGTTTTTCACTGCCGTACGGGTTGGACAGGAAGCCCTTGCTGTCGACTGTGCCCGCATTTTTGGCCATGGGTTTCCAGGCCGGGATCGAACCGTCGGCGTTACCCGCCATCTCGGCGCCCATCGGTGTCAGGCTCTTGCCCAGCTTGTCCGCCTCGGCAGCGGGAACCGCCGCCATGACGCTGGTCGCCAGCAGCGAAAGTCCCAGAACACCGGCTTGGAACAGACTCTTTGTTATTTTCATATGTGTGTTCGTCCTGAAAATACTGTGCTTAGAAGTTCACGCCGACGCTGAGCGCAACAAAGTCGCGATCGTCCACAGTGGTGTATTTGCCGTCGAAGAAGTTGGTGTACGCCAGGCTCGCGGTGTAGGTGTTCTGGTACTCGGCATCAACACCCAGGCTGACCGCTTTGCGACCTTCCTCGAAGTTGCCGCCTGGGCCAGGCGAGTAGCCGCTCACGTCATGGGACCAGGCCACGTTAGGCTTGAGGTTCACGCCGGCGAATACGTCGTTGTATTCCCAGATCGCACGACCGCGGTAGCCCCACGAGGTTGCGGTGGTGAAGCCTTCGTTGGTGCAATTGCGACTGCGGTTGTTCTGCGGCGAACCAGCACCTGCACCGTTGATGGTGCTGGCGTTGAGGATGTTGGCGCAGGTGTCGGTACCGGCAGGGCCAGTCGGTGGCAGTTCACCTGGACCGTAGACCGGATCGCGGCCGTAGCGCACGTCAGAAGAGCTTTCCAGGCCGCCGACGTGAGTCACGCCCACTTCACCTACCAGGGTCAGACGGCTGGCGCCCATCACTTGATCGAAGAAGTGCGTCAGGGTGGTCTGGAACTGGGTGATTTCCTTGCGACGATAACCGTGCAGGTCCTGGCCAGGAACGCCAGTCAGCAGCGAAGCATTGCCCAGGGCGCCGCCCAATGGACGTACACCGGCGAACAGGATGTCGGTGGAGTTGAGCTGCACCGGCGCGTTTGGACGATAGCTGATCTCACCGCTCCACGCCGTACCGGTAGGCAGGGTGGTGGAGAAGCTCAAGCCGTACAGGCGAATGTCTTCGGGGTATTCGATGAAATACTGCGAGTTGCCCGCCACCAGCAAAGGTGCCAGTGCAGCGAATGGACCCGGCAGGCCCGCGGCGGTGTTGTACACCGATTGCGGGGCACCCGTGGCGCTGAAGATCGGCGCACGGCTGTGGTAGTTCATGAAGTAGGCACCGAATTCGGTGTCCAGCGGATCGAACATGTACTTCAGGGACGCGCCCCATTGGCCGCTGTCCCGCGCATCGCGATCGGGGCCGCGACGGACCAGCACACCTTCCTCGTTGACATCTACGCCAGCACCAGCCAACGGGCCCAGGGCAATGGCCGGGATGGTCGAGCGTTTGTTCAACACCCGCAGGTTGCTGTCACAGCCATCGGCAACGATGTCCGGCTGGGAGAAGAAGGTGCCGCAGTTGTCGACGACGGTCTGGTCCCATTCCAGCTGGTAGAACGCTTCAGCCGAGAGATTCTCGGTGAGGCTCTGGGAGACGTAGAACATGTTGACCGGGATCAGGCCTTCCTTGATCTCGGCACCCGGACGACGGAATGCGGATACGTCGATCGGGTTGATCGAGTTGATGCCACCGCCGATGAACGTACTTTCGCCCCAGCTCACTACCTGCTTGCCCAGACGCACGGAGCCCGGCTGATCGGCGATGGAGTAGTTGTGGTAGACGAACGCATCGAGGATCTGGCCGCCGGAGGATTTGGCGCCTTCCTTGCGGTTGTCGTTGCTGACGTTCTTGAATTCAAGGTCTTCGTTTTGCAGTGCGAAGTCGTACCAGTATTTGCCCCGCACGAACACACCGGTGTCGCCGTATTTCAATTCAAGGTCATGGATACCCTTGAAAATCTTCGAGAAGGCCTGGCCGCTCTTGAAGTTCAGGTGGCCGTCATCGGAAGTCTGGGACAGCCCGTGGCCGCCGTTGTTGACCCCGATGAGGTTCTTGTTCGGCGACTGGGTGGAAACGCTCATGCCCAGGGAGAGAGAAGAGTCGAACTGACCTTCGATTTCACCAATGTTGAAACTGACGCCGAATGCGGGCCCGGCGAGCGTAGAAGCAAGACTGACCGCCAAAGGCAATTTCGCCCGGCGCCAGAACTGGTTTACTGATGTCATCGACGCTACTCCATGTGCATTATTGTTATGGCAGTGAGTACTTTTAAAAACGTTGTGGCTGACCGGACGCCAGGGCGTTCCGAATTCAATCCAATGTGCATCGCCCCGTTTGTGCGTTTGCGCTCGTTCTTAAAAATCCTTGAGCGGACTATAGCCAGCAGGTAGTAGAGCTTGATCCCTCTAAAGTGTGATTTGCAGCTGCCAGCCACTCTGGAACAGTCCTTTCGCCAGTCCGACAACTGTCGGCACGGGAAGAATGGCTGAAAATTCAGATTTCACAAGCCAAGCGCTTGCTTGGTGGGGCTGGCGTGCCTTTTCGGGCACGCCAGGATCGCTTAAAGCGTCGAGAGGAAGGTGCTGTTGTTGGCCTGCCATTCGGTAATGTCGAGGCGGATTTTTTTCTTGTCCAGCTTGCCGACGCTGGTCTTGGGAATTTCGGTAACAAGAGCAATCTGGCTCGGGATCGCCCACTTGCTCAGGTGTCCCAGTTCCACGAATGGCTTGAGGTGTTCCTTGAGTTCCTTGGCCCCGATTACGTGGCCTTCGCGGATTACCAGCAAGGCGAACGGGCGCTCGCCCCACTGCGGATCGGCGATGCCCACCACTGCTACTTCGCGTACCGCTACATGTCGGCTGATCAGGTCTTCGAGGTCCAGGGAAGAAATCCACTCGCCGCCGGTCTTGATCACGTCCTTGATGCGGTCGCGAATATCGATCACGCCCATGGTGTCCAGGGTCGCCACGTCGCCGGTATGCAACCAGCCGCCCGCCCACAGCTCGGCGCCCTTCTGCGGTTCATTGAAATAGCCTTCGGTGAGCCATGGCGCGCGCAGTACCAGTTCCCCCTGAGTCTCGCCATCGGCCGGCAGGAAATTACCCTCGGCGTCGACGATCGCCGCCTCCACCAGCGGGCCCGGCACACCGGCCTTGATGCGGTAAGTGGTGCGTTCGTCTTCAGTGCCTGCCATCAGTTCGTCGTTGAGGTGCGCACAGGACACCAGCGGGCCGGTTTCCGACATGCCATAGGCTGCGGTCAACTGAATGCCCTTGGCCTTGGCGGCCTCATACAGCGCCCGGTTCAGGGCACTGCCGCCGATGACAATTTTCCAGCCGCCAAAATCGGTGTTCTGCGCGGCCTTGGCATTGAGGACCATCTGCAGGATGGTCGGTACGCAGTGGGAAAAAGTGACCTTCTCCCTGCGCCACAACTCCACCAGAAATTCCGGGTCGTAACGACCGGGGTAAACCTGCTTGAGCCCGAGCATGGTCGCCACGTACGGCAAGCCCCAGGCATGCACGTGGAACATGGGGGTGATCGGCATGTACACATCATTGGTGCCCAGCAGGCGCACGCTGTCGATGGCGCCCATGATGGTCGACACCCCCATGGTGTGCAGTACCAGTTGCCGATGGGTGAAGTACACGCCCTTGGGGTTGCCGGTGGTGCCGGTGGTGTAGAAGGTGGTGGCGACCGAGTTTTCGTCGAAATCCTCGAAATCGTATTGGGCGCTCGCTGCCGCCAGCAGTTGCTCGTATTCCCCCACGAGATTGGGCAGGTCAGCAGTTTTTTCCGGCAAGTCGGTCAGCAGCAGGGTGTTCTCGACGGTGGTCAGGTGACCGGCGATCGCGTTGTACAAGCCCACGAACTCGCTGTTGACCAGCACGAAGCGGTCTTGAGCGTGGTTCATGGTGTAGAGGATCTGTTCCGGTGAAAGACGTACGTTGATGGTGTGGATCACCGCGCCGATCATCGGGATGGCGAACATGCATTCCAGATAGCGATGGCTGTCCCAGTCCATCACCGCCACGGTATCCCCCGGCTTGACGCCGGCGGCGGTCAGTACGTTGGCGAGCCGTGCCACGCGCTCGATCAGGGTCGGGTAGCTGTAGCGCAATTGATCGCGATAGACGATCTCGCGGGTCTTCTCGTAGCGGGCACCCGACATCAGCAGGCGTTTAATCAGCAGCGGGTATTGGTAAGCGCCTTCGGCTGGGGGGATAACGCGAGTCTGCAACATAAGAATCCCTTTTCCTGACTGCACGGTCGTGGCTGAAAGCAGCACTCTAATGCGCCGGCCCGGGCATCAAATCAGCCAAAGGAATGATTTCATCGAAGGGTCAGATGCTAGCTTTGCGCCATCACCCACAGCCTCTGGCGGCCAAGCTTATTGCCTGCGCCGGGCAACTTGTAATGGATGCCAGCAGGGTTTCGTGCGAGCCTATGCACTTTTACCGACACAATGACAGCGATGAATACTGAAGTGACCGACCCTCTGGATTGCTCCAGTAAACAAGCGCCCCTGGTTTCCATTGTTGCGCCTTGTTACAACGCGGAAAAATACCTGGAAGAGGCGATCGCCAGCATCTTCGCTCAGGATTACCCGAATTTTGAAGTCATCATCGTCGACGATGGCTCAAGCGACAACAGCATCGCGATGCTCAGGCAATTGCAGCAAACCCATGACTTCCAGCTGTATACCCAGGCCAACCAGGGCGTCAGCGCGGCCCTCAACCACGGCTTGCGTTATGCCAAGGGCGACTACGTTTCCACGCCGGACCTGGACGACATCATGCTGCCGCAGTCCGTGCGCATCCGGGTGGATTACCTGGACCAGCACCCGCAAGTTGGCTGTGTGGGGGCGCTGATCATCTACATGGACAGCGACGGCAATACCATCAAGCAGCAACAACGCGACGAGATCCGCACCTACGACTTCGACAAGGTGCTCAGCGGCGCCGTGGTGATCGGTGCTCCGGTTGCGCTGTATCGCATGAGCGCCATGCGCAGTGCCGGCTTTTATGCGCCAAGCCTGCGGGTCCAGGATTTCCAGATGACCCTGCGCATCGCCCGCCTGGGTTACGAGGTGCATGAGCTGCCGGTGTGCGTGACCCGCTATCGCCGTCACCCCAACAATCTGTCGAGAAAGTACAAGGTGCTGCTACAGGCGGACCTTGAAGCCATCGCGCCGTACCTGGACCACCCCGCGTACCAGAGCGCTCGCACGCAACTGGTGAACAAGGCCCTCAAGTACGCGGTAGTCGAAGACAAGAAGGAAGCCTGGAAACTGTTGCGCTCCATTCCCTGGCGTCACCTGAACCGAACCAGCTTCCGCCGTTTGAAACGCCTGATGCTGCATCGCTGAGCGCCCCTCCCCTTTTCCAGGCCTGGTCATGAAATTTCTCGAAAAACTCAAACAACGAAAAATCCGCAAGCACCTCAAGCGCCTGGAAAAACTGCAACGGGCGCCAGAGAAAATTCGCCTGCGCTACCCCCGCTATGAAATAGGCGTGGGGACCTATGGCATTCCCGAGGTCATAGAGTTTGGTGACGATACGATCCTGAAGGTCGGCTCCTACACCTCGATAGCCGAAGGCGTGCAGATTCTGCTCGGCGGCGGGCATCGCACCGACTGGGTCAGCACCTACCCGTTCCCGTTGATGATCGACGAAGCCCGGGATATTCCCGGCTGCAGCCCGACCAAGGGTGATGTGGTAATCGGCAGCGACTGCTGGATCTGCGCCAATGTGCTGATCCTGTCGGGCGTCACCATCGGTCATGGCGCAGTAGTCGCCGCGGGGGCCGTGGTCACCCGTGACGTGGAACCCTATGCGATCGTTGGCGGCAACCCCAGCCGGCACATTCGCTGGCGCTTCGAGGAAGACGTGCGCCAGGAACTGTTGGCATCTGCCTGGTGGGACTGGCCGATGGAAGAGGTGAAAACTGCGTCACGGTTGCTGTGCAGCAGCGACATGGACGGGTTTCTGGATTACGTCCGCCAGCGCCAGTCGAAACAACCCGGGTAACGGATTGGCCGCGACAAGATGGCGCGGCGCTCGCCAGTTCCTTCAATGCATTTCGGTAAACGCCAGTTTCACCCCGATGGCAATCAGCACCGCGCCCATGGTCCGATCGAACCAGTGGCCCATGCGCGCAAATCCGGCGCGCACTCGCTGCTGGCTGAACAGCATCGCCACCAGGCAGAACCAGATCGCCGTGGCCACCGCCAGATAGACGCCGTAGCCAGCCTGCACCGACAACGGCGTGTGCGGGTTGATCACCACCGTAAACAGCGACAGGAAGAACAGCGTGGCCTTCGGGTTCAGACCATTGGTCACAAAGCCCGAAGTGAAGGCGCCACGGGCAGTGCGCTCACCGGCTTCCTTGTGCAGGTCGTCGGTCACCTGCTTGGCCGGTTGCGCACGCAGCGCCTTGAATCCGATGTACAGCAGGTAAGCGGCGGCGGCCCATTTCAAGGCGTTGAACAGCACGATCGATTGCGACACGATCAGCCCAATGCCCAGCAGCGAATAACCCACATGCAGGAATATCGCCGAGCCAACCCCCAGTGCAGTCCAAGTGCCGGCGCGACGACCGTGGGTCACGCTTTCGCGCACCACCACCGCAAAGTCCGGACCGGGGCTGGCCACGGCGAGCAGGTGAATGAGGGCAACGGTCAAGAACTCTGTCCAATACATGCGCAAATCCTTAGTGGCAGGCCTGGCGAAATCCAGCGGCGTATAGGCCAGCCCTGCGATGAGTAACTGATTGTTTCATCTGTTAGGCTCGGCAGATTACGCCTTCAGATCAATGCACAAAAGGTACAGTTGATGACGAACACTCACCGCGCAGTTTTCCTCGACCATCCTTCCCTGGACCTGGGCGACCTCGACCTGGCACCGTTGCGCGATTGCTTCAGCGACTTGCAACTGTTCGCCCAGACAACGCCAGACCAGGTGATCGAGCGACTCAAGGGCGCGACTGTCGCCATTAGCAACAAAACCGTGATCGATGCAGCCGCCATCGCCGCTAGCACCGAGCTGAAGCTGATCCTGATTGCCGCCACCGGCACCAACAATGTCGATCTGGCCGCCGCGCGCGCCCACGGCATCACCGTATGCAACTGCCAGGGATACGGCACACCCTCGGTGGCGCAACACACCATCATGTTGCTGCTGAACCTGGCGACCCGCCTGGCCGACTACCAGAAAGCCGTGGGCGAAGGACGCTGGCAACAGGCGAAACAGTTCTGCCTGCTGGACTATCCAATCGTCGAGCTTGAAGGCAAGACGCTTGGCTTGCTGGGGCATGGCGAACTGGGTGGCGCCGTCGCCCGGCTGGCGCAAGCATTCGGCATGCGCGTGCTACTGGGCCAGATACCGGGGCGCCCTGCCAGGCCGGATCGCCTGCCGCTGGCAGAGCTGCTGCCGCAGATCGACGCCCTGACCCTGCACTGCCCACTGAACGAACACACCCGTCATTTCATTGGAGCCCCGGAACTGGCCTCGATGAAAGCCGGCGCTTTTGTAGTGAACACGGCCCGAGGCGGCCTGATTGACGAGCAGGCGCTGGCCGACGCCTTGCGCAACGGCCACCTCGGCGGCGCGGCCACCGACGTGCTCAGCGTAGAGCCACCGACCGCAGGCAATCCACTGCTGGCCGACGACATCCCTCGCCTGATCGTCACCCCGCACAACGCCTGGGGCAGTCGTGAAGCGCGCCAGCGGATCGTCGGCCAACTCACGGAAAATGCGCAGGGATACTTCAGCGGTAAAGCGCTGCGTGTCGTCAGTTGATAGACTGCGGCACTTTTTTCCAGGGAGCAGATTATGGATCCGCGCAGTGAAGTACTGCTTCGTCAGGCCGAGTTATTCCAGGGGTCGGTATTGCTCGCCGGGTTGCCCGCCGATGATCTGCTGGGACGCCTGCCCGATGCCCACGGCTGGTGCTGGCACGCTGGCGATCAAGCAGCCCTCGATGCCCGCTTCGCCGGGCGCAGCCACTTTGGGGTGACCGCGCCAGAGCACGAGTTCGCTACAGCAGTGGTATTTCTGCCCAAATCCAAGGACCTCACCGACTACATTCTCAACGCCCTGGCCTCGCGCCTGGCCGGTCGCGAGCTGTACCTGGTGGGCGAGAAGCGCAGCGGCATCGAAGGCGCCGCCAAGCAACTCAATCCTTTTGGCAAACCGCGCAAGCTCGACAGCGCGCGCCACTGCCAGCTGTGGCTGGTCACCGTGGCCGATGCGCCGCAGGCCAAATCCCTGGAAAGCCTGGCCCAGACTTATGAGCTGGACCTGTCTGAAGGACCGCTGACCGTCATCAGCCTGCCCGGGGTGTTCAGCCACGGCCGCCTGGATCGCGGCAGTGCGCTGCTGCTCGAGCACCTCGACAAGTTGCCAAGCGGTCATCTGCTGGACTTTGGTTGCGGTGCCGGTGTGCTGGGGGCGGCGGTCAAGCGCCGCTATCCGCACAATCAGGTGACCCTGCTCGACGTGGACGCCTTCGCGGCCGCCAGCAGTCGGCTGACGCTGGCAGCCAATGGCCTTGAAGCAGACGTGATAACCGGTGACGGTATCGATGCTGCACCTATGGGTTTGAGTGCGATTCTGAGCAACCCGCCGTTCCATGTGGGCGTGCATACCGACTACTTCGCCACCGAGAACTTGCTGCGAAAAGCAGCTAAACATCTGAAAAACGGCGGGGAACTGCGCCTGGTTGCCAACAGCTTCCTGAAGTACCAGCCGCTGATCGAAGAGCACCTTGGAGTATGTGCGATCAAGGCCGAAGGACAGGGCTTCAGGATCTATCGCGCCAAGCGCGGCTGAAATCTTTTCTGCAAAAAGAGACTTGCTCATTCGGATTTGCCTAGGCAGAATCCGCTCCGTCCTAGGGGAGTAGTCTCCCACGAGCGCCACGCTCGTCCGGCATACGTCAACATACTTGGTCCTCAGACCATGGCGTATGCGACCTCAAGGTCCGCACAGACGGACCTCAGGGTTTGACAAGACCTATGACACGAACACCTTACCCGGGGCGGGGAGGCTGTACGTGTCATAGCCGTGTCGACCCGCCCCTTAGGAAAATCCCTGATGCTGGACTCTCTACTCGTTCCAACCGCAATCGTTGCCTTGGCCGAAATCGGTGACAAGACGCAACTGCTCGCCCTCATTCTCGCCGCGCGTTTCCGCAAGCCCTGGCCAATCATCGCCGGCATCGTCGCTGCCACCCTGGCCAACCATGCGGCTGCCGGCGCAGTGGGCGCATGGGTCGGCAGTTTCTTCTCGGATGCGATGCTGCACTGGATCCTGGCCGCGAGCTTCGCCGCCACTGCGCTGTGGACGCTGGTGCCGGACAAGATGGATGACGACGAAGCCAGCACCGCACGCAAGTTCGGGCCGTTCGTGACCACGCTGATCGCGTTCTTCCTCGCCGAGATTGGCGACAAGACCCAGATCGCCACCGTCATACTCGCAGCGCAGTACCCGGAATTGTGGCTGGTAATCATTGGTACCACCCTGGGCATGTTGATTGCCAACGTGCCGGTGGTTCTGGCGGGTAACTTTGCCGCGGAAAAACTGCCATTGACCCTGATTCGCCGTCTGGCGGCTTCGGCGTTCTTCATCCTGGCGATCGTTGCGGTGTACAAGGCGATGCAGAGCAGCGGGTGGGTTTGACAAGGTAGGTCGCTAGACCGCGTTATCGTTCATCGCGGGCAAGCCTTGCTCCCACAGGGTTGGTGTTGATCACAAAATTCGTGGCCACCACGGGACCTGTGGGAGCGCGCTAGCCCGCGAAGGCGTCAGCAGCATCACCCCATGACTATCAAGACTTCGGCGCTTTCTCGTACAGCGGCATCACCTTCGGAATCGCTGCTTCCAGCGAAGCGATCCGGCTGGTCGAAGCCGGGTGAGTACTCATGAACTCCGGCGGCGAGCCTTCCGAGACCTTGCTCATCTTGTTCCACAGGGTAATCGCTGCATTCGGGTTGTAGCCGGCCCGAGCGGCCAGTTCCAGGCCGATCAGGTCCGCCTCGTTTTCGTTGGAGCGACTGTTGGGCAAGGTCATGCCGTAGTTGGCCACGGTGTCCGCCAGCGCCAGGCTGTCCTGGCCCAGGCCGAACAGCGCACCGGCGCCCTGCTTGGCCATCTCGATACCATAGGCTTTGGACATTGCTTCACGCCCGTGCTCGCGCAGGGCGTGGGCGATTTCGTGGCCCATGATCGCCGCGATTTCATCGTCGGTGAGCTTCAACGTGTCGATCAGCCCGGTGTAGAAAATGATCTTGCCGCCCGGCCCGCAGTTGGCGTTGAGTTCGTCGCTCTTGATCAGATTGACTTCCCACTTCCACTGCGCCGAATCCGGACGGAACACCGGCGCCTGGGCGATCAGCCGGCTGGCAATCGCCTGGACGCGCTTGGCATCATTGCTGGTTTTGTCCAGGACGCCCTGGGTGGTCGCTTCGCCGACGGTCTTCTGGTAGGACTGGGCATACATCTGGTTGACCTCGTCGGTCGACAGCATGCTGAACATGTACTGCTTGCGCTCAACACCTACCGCGCCACCGCTGGTGGTGTTGACCGACTGACAACCGGCGAGCAGCAGACCTGCGCTCAGTGCACACAAAACCAATGTCTTGTTCATCGAAAAGCTCCTTGAAAACATGCCGGTATCCTAGGCGCGGAATGTCATCGGCGCCAGATACAACAGACATACAGACGCTCATTTGAGGAAAAGGTCCTAGCCCGAGCAGAAAATTGCCCATGGCAGCGCCTAACCCGGCGTCAAACACTCCGGGCCATTGAGCTTTGGATCGTTTATGAGGTTGGCCAGCACCCGCTCGCGCAAGGGCGAAGGCTCGCTCGCCAGCAGGGCCTGCAAGGCATGCAACGGCGTCTCTGGATCGAGCCACGCTTGCTGCCCGGCGGCATCCAGAATCAATGGCCGACGCTGGCTCGCGGCCGGCTGCGTGATCACCGCCGTACTCAACCACACCTGTTCCTGCACCGGATATGCCTCCCAGATTGCCGCGAAAAACAGCGATGCGCCCTCACCCGGCGTCAGCCAGTACGGACGCTTGCGCGCGGTACCGCGCCATTCGTAGAACCCGTTGGCCGGCAACAGGCAACGGCGCAGGCGCAGGGCTTCGCGGAACATGGGTTGTTCGGCCACGGTTTCAGCTCGGGCATGCGCGGGCGTGCGGGAAAGATCGGTCAGCCACGGCGGGGTCAGCCCCCAGCGCGCGCGCGCCAACTCGCGGTGGCCATCAGCGCCAGCGCGCAGCATCAGCACCGAATCGGTAGGGGATATGTTCCACTGGGCCTGCTGATCAGCGGGAAAACCAGGCAGGGCCGCAAAGGCGGGGTTCCAGCGAAACAGGGCATAACGTCCACACATGGGGCAGCACAACTCTTGATCAAACGAACGCCAGCCTAACAGACCAGCGTGCCGGGGAAACTCTCCGGTTCATCCCCGGGCAGCGGCAGCGCGGCATTGTAAGCGCTGATCAGCTCACGCGCGTAGGCCGCCTGGTCATTGTCAACCGACAGCCCGAGCAACCCGTAGATGGGCAATTCTCCCGTACCTCCGACCAGGTCCCGCCCCACCAGGTGGGCCTCGATCCCCTCGCTGGCCAGCATGCCTTGCAGCAACTCCCCTTCCATCAGGTTTTCCGGTTCGTAGATTCGCTGCATGTCACGCCCCTTTCACTCGTTTTCGCTATGGACTTCCAGCAACCATTCCTGACCATCGGTCTGCAGTACAAAGGTTATCGGGCGACAACACACCGGACAGTCCTCGATATACGTCTGATCCCCACCGGACAAGTCCAGTACAGCCTCGGCTTGCTCACCACAATATGGACATTCGTAGCGCTCGGTTTCCAGCATCGCGGTCTCCCAGGTGACTTGTGCGTATAATCGCCGGTCTATTTGCAGGGCTATTTTTGTCTGTCTATTTTTCAGACCGTGCCCCGTTGGTTTGATCAAAACCTTTACTTACCCTAGCCGTTTCCAACAAGAGAGCATGATGGGCGAATTCGATACCATCCGACCTTACGACGACAGCGAAGTCCCGGCGGTGCTGGCACGGCTGCTCAGCGACAAGGCGTTTCTAGATATCCTCACCCACTTCCGCTTCCCGCGCTTTGCCGGAGCCCTTGGCTGGGCGCTCAAACCTCTTATAGCTCATCGGTTGCGGCGCGAGTTCGCCGGCGTGAATTCAGTAGCAAGCCTGCAGGATAAAGTCGAAGTGTATGTCGACCACACCATTGAGCGTGCTACCGACGGCGTCACCTACAGCGGCGTCGAGCAATTCAAGTCCGGCAGCGCCTACCTGTTCATCGCCAACCACCGCGATATCGTGATGGACCCGGCCTTCGTCAACTATGCCGTGTACCACGCGGGACTGCCGACCCCACGTATCGCGATTGGCGACAACCTGCTGCAGAAACCCTTCGTCAGCGACCTGATGCGCCTGAACAAGAGCTTCATCGTGCATCGCTCGATCACCGGTCGCCGGGAAAAGATGGCGGCGTACCAGTTGCTCTCGGCGTACATCAATCACTCGATCCGCAACGACTGCGCCTCGATCTGGATCGCCCAGGCTGAAGGTCGGGCCAAGGATGGTGATGACCGGACCGAGTCGGCGATCCTCAAGATGTTTCACATGAGCCGCAAGGACGAGCCGTTCGGCGAGGTCATTCGGTCTCTGAACCTGACTCCGGTATCGATCAGCTACGAATATGACCCCTGCGACCAGGCCAAGGCCCGCGAACTGTACATACGCGCCACCACTGGCACCTACACCAAGGTGCCGGGCGAGGATGATGTCAGCATTGCCAAGGGAATCACCGGGTACAAGGGCCGAGTGCATGTGAACTTTGCAGCGCCCATCACCCAGGTCTTCGACGACACCAAGCAATTGGCGATCGAGATGGACAAGCAGATCCTCGGGGGGTATCGGCTGTTTCCGGTGCATTACCTGGCCTACGCCCAATGGCAGGACGCGGATCCGCAACTGCAGGTGCCAGACGCGGCCAAGGTATTCGCGGCGGATGAGCTGGCCAAGGCTCGGGAGGAGTGGCAGCGGCGCCTCGACGAATGCCCTGCGGACCATCGTCCGTACCTTATCCAGCAGTATGCGACGCCGGTGCGTAATCAGTATCGGGTCAAGGCCGGATTGCCCCTATAGGCAGGAGCTGCCGCAGGCCGCGATCTTCTCTCAGAGGTTCAAAACTGCGTGCTGACCCACGACACGACCAGCGCCAGCGCCAGGCATGCAAAACCAAAGCGATAGAAAAACCGGTTCATGCGCAAGGTCGCCCAATCCAGGGTCGGCTCCACGCTTGGCCGGCTCTGGCGCTGGGCCTCGATACTGGCCAGTGCGCGATGCTCGCGGCGACGGGTGGCATGCAGCAGCCAGCTGCCCGGGAAGGCGAGCAGCAGGGCCAGCAGGTTGATCAACTTGGCGGGATGGGCGATAAACAGCGTCATCAAATGCAGCGACATCACGAACCTCTGGCGAATCGGATATGGCAAGTCGCCAGATTGACGACTGCGGCGCGGATTCTACCGAAAGGCCGCCCACCTGCCCCACCTTTCCGACAAATAACGAAAAACTGAGCAAATGCTGTTCTGTGTCACGGCGACGTCATCTGACTGGGTCAGTCTGGCGCCCCTCGAAACCGACACGGAAAACGTCATGCTGCACGCCGAAAACCAGGATCGCCTCTACCTGATCGCCCCAAGCGAAGAACAGCAGAACCTTGTGGGAAGCCTGTCCTTCAATGTCCAGGACCGCCACTGGCTGGTGTATTGCGCATTGGGCGGGCATCAGCATGAGGACTTGCCGGAGACGGATTTGCTCACGGGGATCAGCGTGCTGGATTTCTATTCCCAGGCGGCCTGACATAAAAATGCCCGGTCCATTTCTGGTCCCGGGCATGTTTTTTCCATCTCGCGAACGCTTATTGGCCCAGCACCTGACCCACTGTCGGGTCCTTGAACAGGCGCGTCAACGCATCGCTCAACACATCGCTGACCAGCTTGGTGTTGGTTTCCTGATTAGGTGCCATGCCGAAACGCTGGTCCAGGGAGGCGCCGTAGCGACCGCTGTAGCGACGATTGGCATTCTGCACATCGGAACGGAACGTGGCGCCGATAGTAGCCTCGGTCACGTACATGCCTTCCTTGGGCGACTGATACTTGAGCTCGGCCAGGGTCACAGTCAATTGCGGCGCGTTATTGGCGCTGGAAACCGGGGTGAAGCCCAGCAAACGCACGGCTGCTTCAGCCTGGGCCTGCAACTTCGGCAGGATCTGCGCACCTTGCACGGTGATCGCGCTGGTCTCCGGGTACATGCCACCGCGGGTACCCAGGGTTGGCGAAGGACGGCCATCCACCACCCGTACCACCACCTGCTGGCCATGGCCAACGGGCGCGAGCTGCGTGGTCAGCTTCGGCTCCGGGCTCAGTTGTTGCGGGCTGTGGGCGCAGCCGACGAGGGTCAAACTGGTCACAGCGATCAAACCGAACAACAAGCGTTGCAACATGCTCTTCTCTCCAGAATCAGGCACAAACAAGGTCGCAGTATAGCTGTGCGCCATGACAGGGAACCAGCGCCACAAATAAGGAAAAGCCTGAAGTGCATTCAGGAATCATTGTCTGTCACACACCTGTCATCGCTCATACACCGTCCCGTCACCGCTCAATGCCAACCTTCAGGCAACCCCAGGAGGAATCTTGCCATGCGCTTTCTCATTTCGCTGTTCGCCCCCCGCCCCCTGCACCGCTGTTTTGCCTTGCTCGACCGCCAGGGTCGCTGCCAGGCGTTCAAGCAGTGCAGCCTCCAGCCAATGGGGGACGGCTGGGTCGAAATCGACGAGATCCGCCTCAACTGGTTGCACCAGCCACTGCCTCAAAGTGCCCGGGTGATCCAGCGTCAGCCACGTGCGCGGGCGCCGCGTATGTTGACCACCTGACCGGACGCCGAACAAAAGTCATAAAACACGACCATTTCCCTGCGTTTCTTCGCTACAATCTCCCCCCGATTATAAGGACGTCTCCTGATCGGGCCCCGCAACATTGTCAATGCGCCTGTATTGACCCTCGACATCGCCCACAGAGAGCCGCCCACACAGATCGAGTGAAGCTGGCGTGCTGCTGTTTCCTGAGCAAAACCCCTACTTTTCGCGAATCTGCAGAGCTGTCGTTACGCTCGGTCACTGAGCTGTTTGCCCGTTTTGCCTGTCATGCACTCCATGAAGGCGATCCAGGCACGGTGCCAGGCTGGGACAGCCCTTTTTGAGGTTCACGTCTTCAAAAGAGCGTGAAAAAAACGGGTTTTCACAACTTCACAAGAGTGTGGCGAGCAAATGAATAGTTTTGCGTCTGAACATGCACCATTAGCGTCTGAAACAGCCCAACGACACAGGACCGAGTACTCCTCGAACACCGGAGCCTGAAGCCTGTCCGCTACGGATTTGGTTGCACAAACGGATGTATCGACCATAAGTCGAATTGCCTCCCGCGCGCTGAAATGAGTTCATGTAGCTCATAGGCCCGGCCGGTAGCGTCCGTCGAAGTTGCGATAAATTGCGAAGATTCGGACATGGAGATCCTGGCCATGAGTACCTGGGGCATCACTGACACGCCCCGGAACACCTGGCAGCCATGCCGACAATTTGGTGCTGCAGATTTTGGAGACGCGTTAAATGGCGCATAACGAAGCAGTCGACGTAGTACTGGTAGGGGCCGGCATCATGAGTGCCACCCTGGCCGTACTGCTCAAAGAGCTCGACCCCGCAATCAAGCTGGAAGTCGTCGAGCTGATGGATTCCGGTGCCGCGGAGAGTTCCAACCCGTGGAACAACGCCGGTACCGGTCATGCCGGGCTGTGTGAGCTTAATTACACGCCGCAGGCCGCCGACGGCACCGTCGACATCAAGAAAGCCGTGCACATCAATACCCAGTTCGAGGTGTCGAAGCAGTTCTGGTCCTACCTGACCCGCAAAGGCACGTTCGGCTCGTGCAAATCGTTCATCAGCCCGGTCCCTCACCTGAGCTTCGTGCAGGGTGACAGCGGCGTGTCTTTCCTCAAGGAACGTTTCAACATCCTGAGTAAGCACCACGCGTTCTCGGACATGGAATACACCGAAGACAAGGCCACCATGGCCGAGTGGATGCCGCTGATGATGCCCGGCCGTCCAGCCGGCGAAGTGCTTGCCGCCACTCGCGTGATGAATGGTACCGACGTCAACTTCGGCGCCCTGACCAATCAATTGCTCAAGCACCTGACCAGCGCACCCGATGCCCAGGTCAAGTACTGCAAGCGCGTTACCGGTCTCAAGCGTAATAACGGCGGCTGGACCGTCAGCATCAAGGACGTCAACAGCGGCAGCACCCGTGAAGTCGACGCCAAATTCGTCTTCCTCGGCGCGGGCGGCGCGGCCCTGCCGTTGCTGCAAGCGTCCGGTATCGAGGAAAGCAAAGGCTTCGGCGGCTTCCCGATCAGCGGCCAGTGGCTGCGTTGCGACAACCCGGAAGTGGTCAAGCACCACCAGGCCAAGGTCTACAGCCAGGCTGCCGTGGGTTCGCCGCCGATGTCCGTGCCGCACCTGGACACTCGCGTGGTCGACGGCAAGAAGTCGCTGCTGTTCGGACCTTACGCCGGTTTCACCACCAAGTTCCTCAAGCACGGCTCCTTCATGGACCTGCCGCTGTCGGTTCGCGCCGGCAACATCGGCCCGATGCTGGCCGTGGCGAAGAACAACATGGACCTGACCAAATACCTGGTCAGCGAAGTGATGCAATCGATGGAACAGCGCCTGGAATCCCTGCGCCGCTTCTACCCTGAAGCGAAAGCCGAAGACTGGCGCCTGGAAGTGGCCGGCCAACGGGTGCAGATCATCAAGAAGGACCCGAAAAAAGGCGGCGTCCTGCAGTTCGGTACCGAGCTGGTTGCAGCCAGAGACGGTTCCCTGGCAGCACTGCTGGGTGCTTCGCCGGGCGCATCGGTGACTGTTTCGATCATGCTCGAGCTGATCGAGAAGTGCTTCCCGAACAAGACGTCCGGTGAATGGGCGGCCAAGCTGGCGGAAATTTTCCCGGCTCGGGAAAAGGTTCTGGAAACCGATGCTGCGCTGTATCGCAAGATCAATGCGCACAACAACGTTGCGCTGGAACTGGTTGAAGCCAGTAACGAGACCGAAAGCTACGCTTGATTCGGCCTCACAAAAAAACGCCCCATTGGGGCGTTTTTTGTTGGTAAAAGATGTTAACCGCGAGCTTTTTCGATCAGCTCGATGTATTCGGCCGCGTTGCGCTGATCCTTAATCACCGCAACAAAGTCATTGCCCTGCTCATCCTTGCCATCGAGGTCATGCCCGGCCTCGACGAAAAACGTCAGGAAACGCTCGAAATCATCGATGCGCAAGCCGCGGTAGGCCTTGATCAGTTTGTGCAGCGACGGCGAAGTGGCGTCGACCGGCTCGAAATCGAGGAACAACTTGATCTGCTCATCGCCAATCTCGTCACCAATCACTTGCTTCTTATCTTTACGCATTGCCGACTCCAGCTCGCAGACATTTCACGGGGCGGGCAGTTTACCCCTCACTTGGCGCCGTACTCAACGCGGACGAACGCTGCCCGTGTGCAGGTCGGCCCAAACGTGGCCGTTGGCGTAGCTGAGGAACTGGCAATACACGGTGTCGTTGCGCAACAAGTCGATCACCACCCGGTATTGCGCCATTGGGTAGAAAAGCGTCAGGGTCTTGCTTGAGCCGTCGTAGGTCGGCTTCTTCAGGCTTTTGCTTTCGCCGTCGAAGTTGACCAGCACCTGATTGATGGTCGCACCTTTGTTCAAGGACTTGCCCTTGAGGCGGATCATCAGCGGCGAGGTGACGGGAATGGGCTGCTGGTTCGACTGGCGCTGGCTGCCCACCACCACCGAGTACTCGGTGACCTGGAGCAATTGCTGTTGCTCAGGTTCGGCGTCACGCACGTTCAGGTCATCGGGGGGCAGGAACTGCGAGTGCATCGGCGCAGGGGCTGCGGCCAGGGGCAGGCTTGCGGTCAGTAACAGGACGGCGCAGCTGCGAATCAAAAGGCTCATGACGGGCTCCGAAGAAGAGGCCAGCACTTTAGCATGAGTCAACATCATTCATTGTGAGAGCGAGCCTGCTCGCGATAGCGTCAGGCCAGGCGACATCTACGCGGCTGACACACCGCTATCGCGAGCAGGCTCGCTCCCACAGGGATCGAAGATCAATCGAACTGCGCGCGCATCCAGGCGTGGTATTCGGCCACACCTGGCTCGCCTTCACGGGGAGCCCAATCCGGGAGTTCGCCTTCACCTACCGGGCGATACGGGCCGGCCTTGCACTCGAACATCAGGCTGTCGGCTTCCAGCACCACCAGGCCATGAAACACGCCCGTGGGCAGGTCAACGCCAATGCTGTCGCCACCCGCCTGGAGGATACGCTTGCTCACCACCGCTCCGGACTCATCAAAGATCAACAGCCCGAGACGCCCCTTGAGTACCAGCAGGGTTTCCGCCTTGTTGTCACCCAAATGCCGGTGAGGCGGAATGTATGTGCTCGGCTGCAGACCTACCGCCATGCGGTGGCAGGCATCTTCCATCTGATGAAAGTTATGATGCTGGCGCCCGCGCGGATTCGCCGCCGCTTTCTCGGCCAGTTCAGCGAACAGCGTGTTATCAAGAAAGCTCGGCGTGGTCATTGCTTACATCCCCTTGACGGCAAAAATCCCATTGGCGTTGCGCCAGTAACCCTTGTAGTCCATGCCGTAACCGAAGATGTAGCGGTCGATGCACGGCAGGCCGACGAAATCGGCCTTGAGGTCCGGACGGGCCTTGCGGTCGTGGTCCTTGTCGATCAGCACGGCGGTGTGCACCTTGCGCGCTCCGGCGTGCTTGCAGAAGTCGATGATCGCTCCCAGGGTATGACCTTCATCGAGGATGTCGTCGATGATCAGCACGTCACGGTCGATGAACGACACTTCCGGCTTGGCTTTCCAGAACAGATCGCCACCGCTGGTTTCGTTGCGATAACGGGTGGCGTGCAGGTAGGACGCTTCCAGCGGGAACTGCAGGTGAGTGAGCAGCTTGCCGGCGAAAATCAGGCCGCCGTTCATCACGCAAAACACCACCGGATTGCTTTCAGCCAGTTGCTCGTTGATGTGCGCACCGACGCGGGCGATGGCCGCCTCGACTTCAGCTTCGGTGTACAGGCAGTCAGCCTCTCGCATGATTTGACGGATATGCTCGAGATCAGCGGACATGGCGCTCTCCAAGGGTGGCGGATTCGGGAAAAGCGGGCAAAGGTACGCATCAAGCCAGGCCAGATCAAGCGTTTGTGGACTAACGTACTCTATGTCTATAGGACAACACCCTCGGATAGATTAATCTAGGCCGGTTTTTTTGCCCGCCGCCGGAGCTTTTCCCATGCCCATCCTCGAGATCCGCCATCCGCTGATCCGTCATAAACTCGGCCTGATGCGCCGTGCAGACATCAGCACCAAGAACTTTCGCGAGCTCGCTCAGGAAGTCGGTGCCCTGCTGACCTATGAAGCCACCAAAGACCTGCCCCTGGAAGCCTACGATATTGAAGGCTGGTGCGGCACCGTGTCGGTCGAGAAAATCGCCGGCAAGAAAATCACCGTGGTACCGATCCTGCGCGCCGGCATCGGCATGCTCGAAGGCGTACTCAGCCTGATCCCGGGCGCCAAGGTCAGCGCCGTGGGCGTGGCCCGCAACGAACAGACGTTGCAGGCTCACACCTACCTGGAAAAACTGGTTCCGGAGATCAACGAGCGCCTGGCGATGATCATCGACCCGATGCTGGCCACCGGCAGCTCCATGGTTGCGACCATCGACCTGCTGAAGAAAGCCGGTTGCCGCGACATTCGCGCCATGGTGCTGGTTGCGGCGCCTGAAGGCATTGCCGCTGTGGAGAAGGCTCACCCGGACGTGACCATCTACACCGCTTCGATCGACGAAAGACTGAACGAACACGGCTACATCATCCCGGGCCTGGGCGATGCCGGTGACAAGATCTTCGGCACCAAGCAGAAGGACGCTTGAGCATGCAGGATGAGTTCAACGATCCGCTCTGGCGCACGGTGCTGTCCGGCGCGCAGATGCTGTTCGTGGCCTTCGGCGCCCTGGTTCTGATGCCTTTGATTACGGGTCTGGACCCTAACGTGGCGCTGTTCACCGCAGGGTTGGGGACGATCCTGTTCCAGATCGTCACCGGTCGTCAGGTCCCGGTATTCCTGGCGTCGAGCTTTGCCTTCATCACTCCGATCATTCTCGCCAAAGGCCAGTTCGGCCTGGCGGCGACCATGGGCGGCGTGATGGCAGCAGGTTTTGTCTACACCTTCCTCGGCCTCGCCGTGAAGATCAAAGGCACCGGCTTCATTGACCGCCTGCTCCCACCGGTGGTGATTGGCCCGGTGATCATCTCCATCGGGCTGGCCATGGCGCCGATTGCCGCCAACATGGCGATGGGCAAGGCCGGCGACGGTGCCGAGCTGATTCCTTACCAGACGGCAATGCTGATCTCGATGCCCGCCCTGCTCACCACCCTGATCGTGGCGGTATTCGGCAAAGGCATTTTCCGCCTGGTGCCGATCATCTCGGGTGTGCTGGTGGGGTTCGCCATGGCGTTCTATTTCGGCGTGGTCGACACCGCGAAGATTGCTGCCGCGCCCTGGTTCGCGATCCCGCACTTCACCGCACCGGAGTTCAACTGGCAGGCGATCCTGTTCATCGTCCCGGTGGCCCTGGCGCCAGCGATCGAACACATCGGCGGTGTCATTGCAGTCGGCAGCGTGACGGGTCGTGACTACCTGAAGAAGCCGGGCCTGCATCGCACCCTGCTGGGTGACGGCATTGCAACCACGGCAGCCGGCCTGTTCGGCGGCCCGCCCAACACCACTTATGCCGAAGTGACCGGCGCGGTGATGCTGACCAAGAACTACAACCCGAAGATCATGACCTGGGCGGCGGTCTTCGCGATCAGCCTGGCGTTCGTCGGCAAATTCGGCGCGCTGCTGCAAAGCATTCCGGTACCGGTGATGGGTGGGATTCTCTGCCTGTTGTTCGGCTCGATCGCGGCAGTGGGGATGAACACGTTGATTCGCCACAAGATCGATCTGGGCGAAGCGCGCAACCTGGTGATTGTGTCGGTGACACTGGTATTCGGGATTGGCGGGGTGCTGGTCGGCACAGGCACAGGGCCGGACGATTTCGGCCTCAAAGGCATTGCGCTGTGCGCGGTGGTGGCCATTGCCCTTAACTTGCTGCTGCCAGGGAATGACAGCTGGAAGCACAAAAAGGCGGATGAGCCTCTGCTGTAAGCCAGGCTTGAAATCGCCATCGCGGGCAAGCGTTGCTCCCACAGGTACTCAGTCGAACCACATGGATGCGCACTGACATGAAATCTGTGGGAGCAAGGCTTGGCCGCAATGCTTTTACAGCGCCAAAGGCGCTCGCTCGCACAACGTGCTCAACGCCCTAGCCCACTGCGGGTCATCGTTCAGGCACGGCACCAGCACCAACTCCTCTCCCCCCGCTTCACGGAACTGCTCCAGCCCCCGGTCGCCGATCTCTTCCAGGGTCTCGATGCAATCGGCGACAAACGCCGGACACATCACCAGCACCTTCTTAACCCCCATTCCGGCCAACTCATCAAGGCGGGCTTCGGTGTAGGGTTCGATCCACTTCGCCCGACCCAGGCGCGACTGGAATGACACCGACCACTTGCCGTCCGGCAGCCCCATCCGTTTGGCGAACTCCGATGCGCTGCGCAGGCATTGGGCCCGATAACAGGTGGCCAACACTTCTGGCGAAGCGTTCCTGCAGCAGTCTTCATTCTTGAAACAGTGCTGTCCCGTGGGATCCAGCTTTGTCAGGTGGCGCTCGGGCAAGCCGTGAAAACTCAGCAACAGGTGATCGTAATCCTGCTCCAGGTATGGCTTGGCACTGGCAACCAGCGCGTCGAGGTACTCCGGCTGATCGTAAAAAGGCTGCAGCACCGAGAACTGCACATCCAGCTGGTGCTCGCGCACGACCCGCCGCGCCTCTTCAATCACCGTGGTCACGGTGCTATCGGCAAACTGCGGATACAGCGGTGCGAGGGTAATTCGCTTGTGGCCCTGGGCAACCAGTTGCAACAGTTTGGACTCGATCGACGGCTCGCCGTAACGCATGGCCAGCTCAACCGGCCCCTGGGTCCAGTGCGCAGTCATGGCCTGCTGCAGACGACGGCTGAGCACCACCAGCGGCGAGCCCTCCTCCCACCAGATCGACGCGTAGGCGTGCGCCGACTGTTCCGGGCGCTTGATCAGGATCAGCGAGACCAGCAGGCGTCGCACCGGCCAAGGCAAGTCGATTACATACGGGTCCATCAGAAATTGATTGAGGTAACTGCGCACATCCGCCACCGAAGTGGAGGCCGGGGAGCCCAGGTTGACCAGAAGCAATGCGTGATCGGTCATGCAACGTCCTATTTCAAAGGCGGCTGGACAAGTCGTCCAAAGCCGCACGCAAATCGGTGAACTGGAAGGTGAAACCCGCTTCCAGCAAGCGGACCGGCATGGCCTTCTGGCCACCCAGCAACAACAGGGACATTTCCCCCAGGCACACTTTCAACGCCAGGCTCGGCATTGGCATGAACGCTGGACGATGCAGCACCGCGCCCAGGGTCTTGGCAAACTCGCTATTGCGCACAGGTTTCGGTGCGCAGGCATTATAAGGACCGCTGGCGGTGTTCTGGTGCAGAAGAAAATCAATCAGGCCGACCTGATCCTTGATATGGATCCACGGCATCCACTGCCGACCATTACCCAGAGGCCCGCCCATCGCGAGTTTGAAGGGCAGTAACAGGCGCGACAAAAAGCCGCCATCGTCCGACAACACCAACCCGGTGCGGATCAGGATAACGCGCAGGCCCAAGGCCTCGGCACGCTGGGCAGTTTCTTCCCAGGCAATGCACAGCTGACTGGCAAAATCGTCAATCACCGGTGCCGACTCCTCGGTCAACTCGCGCTCGCCTCCGTCGCCATACCAGCCGACCGCAGAACCGGAGATCAGCAGCGCCGGTTTCTGTTCACGGGTTTCCAGCCAGGCCAGCAAGGATTCGGTCAGGGTGATGCGGCTGCTCCACAACAGCGCCTTGCGTCTGGATGTCCAGGGTCGATCAGCAATGGGCGCGCCTGCCAGATTGATGATGGCATCCAAAGGTGCCTGCCCGAGGTCTTCCAGCCGGGCAATTCCACGGACCTGGGCGCCGCATATTTTCGCGACCTTTTCCGGTTGGCGGCTCCAGACGGTCAGCGTGTGTCCCTGGCTCAACCAGTGTTGGCAGAGTTGGCGTCCTATCAAACCAGTACCGCCGGTCAGCAATATGTGCATGACTTCTTCCTCGCGTGGCCTTTTATCCTGCTCACTAGTCTATTTTTATAAGCAGGGATCTTTGGTATCGGGCAGTGTCTGTTTAAACAATAGGCCAACCTGTCAGAACTAGAACGCTAAAAGTTATACCAAAAAACAATATTGTACAGGTTTAAACCACGGCGTAGTCTGTACAGAAAGGTAAACGAGGCCCCTATGACTGTACCTATCGCAATCATCGGCACCGGCATCGCCGGGCTCTCCGCCGCTCAAGCCCTGACAGAGCTCGGGCATGTTGTTCAACTTTTCGATAAAAGCCGCGGCAGTGGCGGTCGCATGTCGAGCAAGCGCAGTGATGCGGGGGCTCTGGACATGGGTGCGCAGTATTTCACCGCCCGTGACCGCCGCTTCTCCACCGAAGTGCAGCGCTGGCAAGCCCAGGGCTGGGTCGCCGAGTGGACGCCACAGCTGTACACCTTCCACGGTGGCCAACTGAACCTGTCGCCGGATGAACAGACCCGCTGGGTTGGCACACCGCGCATGAGCGCCATCACCCGCGGCCTGCTGGGCGACCTGGAAGTGCAGTTCGGTTGCCGGATTACCGAGGTCTACCGCGGTGAACAGCACTGGCACCTGCAGGACGCCGAAGGCTTTACCCATGGCCCATTCAGCCACGTGGTCATTGCCACCCCCGCACCGCAGGCGACTGCCTTGCTCGCCTCGGCGCCGAAGCTCGCCGGTGCCGCCGCCGGGGTTAAAATGGACCCGACCTGGGCCATCGCACTGGCGTTTGACCAGCCGCTGGACACACCTATGGAAGGTTGTTTCGTGCAGGACAGCCCGCTCGACTGGCTGGCGCGCAACCGCAGCAAACCCGGGCGTGACACCGCGCTGGACACTTGGGTGCTGCACGCGACCAGTGCCTGGAGCCGGCAACACATCGACCTGCCCAAGGAAGCCGTGATCGAACAATTGCACGGCGCATTCGCCGAATTGCTGCACAGCGCCATGCCGGCGCCCACTTTCAGCCTGGCCCACCGCTGGCTCTACGCCCGCCCAGCCAGCAGCCATGAATGGGGCACCCTGGCTGACGCCGATCTGGGACTCTATGCCTGTGGCGACTGGTGCCTGTCGGGTCGCGTCGAAGGCGCCTGGCTCAGCGGCCAGGAAGCCGCCCGTCGTCTGCACGAGCACTTGCAATGAATCGCATCAACCCAAGTAAACTGCTGCTGTCGAAATGGACGGCAGCACAACCGCAACACCGCGAAAAACACTTTATGGTGACCGAGCTGTTCCGTGATGAGGAAGGTGTGGTGCTGGAAATTGAGTTGCAGGCGGTATTAACCAAACGCAATCAACGCCTGGATTGGCAAGCCCTGAAAAATAGCGATGCCTGGATTCTGGGCTGGAATTAACCCCTGCAGGAGCGAGCTTGCTCGCGAAGAAATCCAAGACGCCGCGTTCATCCAGATTCCCCACGTCATTGTTCACCACCCTCGCGAGCAAGCTCGCTCCTACAGAGTCCTGGCGTTCAAACGCCGCCCGTGGCCCCCCCCGCCGGCAGCGCATGCATAAGCTCCTGACAAAACCTGTACAAATGATTTGACTTGTACAGCTTCGAATCTATGATGAAGTCATGTTGTACACATCTTCGGGTTTGTACAGGTCTGGATTCGAGGTGCCCTGATGTCCCACTCCGCCGTGAAACCGAAAATTGCCATCAGCGCCTGCCTGATGGGCGCCGAAGTTCGCTTCAACGGCGGACACAAGGAATCGCGGCTGTGCAGTCGCACTCTCACCGATTACTTCGAGTTTGTACCGGTCTGCCCTGAAGTGGCGATAGGCCTGGGTATCCCGCGCCAACCGATTCGCCTGATTGGCGACCCTGAACATCCTCAAGCAGTCGGCACGGTCAATCCGGACCTCAATGTCACTGAGCCGCTGGCCGCCTATGGCGAACAAATGGCCGCTGAACTGGGCGATATCTGCGGCTACATCTTCATGCAGAAGTCGCCTTCCTGCGGCCTTGACCGGGTCAAGGTCTACCATGCCAACGGTGCACCGGTAGACGGCGGCGGACGCGGCATCTACGCCCAGGCCTTTTGCGAGCGTCATCCGGATTTGCCGGTGGAAGAAGACGGCCGGCTCAACGATCCGGTACTGCGGGAAAACTTCCTGACTCGGGTGTTCGCCTATAGCGCCTGGCAACAATTACTGCGAGAAGGCCTGAGCCGTCGCGGCCTCACCGAATTCCACTCACGCTACAAATACCAGCTGATGGCTCATAACCCGGTGCAGTACAAAACCCTGGGCAACCTGCTGGGCACCATGGGTCAGACAGAGCCGGACACCATCGGCCCGCGCTATTTCAGCGAGCTGATGGCAGCCTTGAAAAAATGCGCCACGCGGCGCACCCACAGCAATGTCCTGCAGCACATCAGCGGTTATCTCAAACAGGCGATAAGCGCCGAAGACAAACAGGAAATGCAGCACGTTATTGGCCAGTACCGCCACGGCATCGTGCCATTGGTGGTCCCCATGACCCTGCTCAAGCACCACTTCCGCCAACACCCGGATCCTTACATCGCGCAACAGGTTTACCTGCAACCGCACCCGGAAAACCTCAGCCTGCGAAATGCGATTTAATGACTAACCCACTCGACACCAGCGCCAGCGAAGACCTCGGCGACGATTTCAAGAAAGCCTTGGACGAAGGCTGGCTGCCGATCCGTGAAGTGGCCCGGCAAACCGGCGTGAATGCCGTGACCTTGCGAGCCTGGGAACGGCGTTACGGCTTGATCGTGCCGCAACGCACGCCCAAGGGGCATCGGCTGTTCTCGGCTGAACATGTGCAACGCATCCTGACCATTCTCACCTGGCTCAATCGTGGCGTGGCCGTCAGCCAGGTCAAGCAACTGCTCGACACTCCACAAGTCACCAGCGAACCGATCGAAAACGATTGGCATGTGCTGCGCCAGAGCTTGCTGCTGGCAGTCACCGGACTGAACGAACGCGCCCTCGACGACGCCGTCAATCAGGCGATGGCGCTGTACCCACCGCGAACCCTGTGCGAGCAACTGTTGCTGCCGCTGCTCAAGGAGCTGGAACAACGCTGGCAGGGCCAGTTTGGCGCGCAGATGGAGCGAGGTTTCCTTTACTCCTGGTTACGCAGCAAGTTCGGCGCGCGCATTTACCACAACAACCGGCAACTACGCAGCGCGCCTGTGCTGCTGGTCAATCAGTCAGACCTGCCACTGGAGCCGCACCTGTGGCTGACCGCCTGGCTCATCAGCAGCGCCGACTGCCCCGTCGAAGTGTTCGACTGGCCGCTACCGAACGGGGAGCTGGCCCTGGCGGTTGAACACCTGCAAGCCCGTGGCGTGCTGCTGTATTCCAGTAAAGCGATGAACCTGAGTCAGTTACCGAAACTTTTGAATGGCATCGGTTGCCCAAAATTGATCGCCGGACCGACCGTCTGCATTCACCACGTCGAGTTGTCCGCAAAAACCTCCGGTATTCCCGAGCTGTTCCTGGCCGAAGATCCCCTGTCGGCGCACCAGGAACTGATCCTGCGGGGGGTGATCTGATGAGCTCAACGGACACCCGCATGCAACTGATCTGGCTGCGCAGCGACCTGCGCCTGCACGACAACACCGCGCTCTCGGCCGCTGCTGCCCGTGGCCCGTGCGTGGCCGTCTACCTGCTGAGCCCGCAGCAATGGCTGGAGCACGACGATGCCGCGTGCAAGGTGGATTTCTGGCTGCGCAACCTGGCGGTGCTCAGCCACTCGCTGGGCGAACTGAACATACCCCTGCTGATCCGTACCGCTACCCACTGGCATCAAGCGCCACAAGTGCTGCTCGAGCTGTGCCAGCAACTGCAGATCGAAGCGGTACACGTCAACGAGGAGTACGGCGTCAACGAAACCGCTCGGGACGCTGCAGTGGCAGAGGCGCTCGAGGCCAAAGGCATCGATTGGCATAGCTACCTCGACCAACTGTTCTTCAAGCCAGGCAGCGTGCTGACCAAGACCGGTACTTACTTCCAGGTCTTCAGCCAGTTCCGCAAGGTCTGCTACGAACGCCTGCACCGCTCTTTGCCGGCCCGAGTCCCGGCACCCGCGCTACAAACCGCGCTGGACATCGAGAGCGACAAAGTCCCGGCCCAGGTAGAAGGCTTCGAAGCGCCTGGCGAACACTTGCGTTCGTTCTGGCCGGCGGGTGAAGCCGAAGCCCGGCGCCGCCTGGATGCCTTCGTCGATACCCAGATCGACTACTACAAAAGCGAGCGGGACTTCCCTGCCAAACCCGGTACCAGCCAGCTGTCGGCCTACCTGGCAGCCGGCGTGATATCCCCGCGCCAATGCCTGCACGCGGCCCTGCAAAGCAATCAAGGCGAATTCGAGAGCGGCAAGGTCGGGGCAGTCACCTGGATCAATGAACTGCTGTGGCGCGAGTTCTACAAACATATTCTGGTCGGCTACCCGCGGGTCTCTCGCCACCGGGCGTTCCGCCCGGAAACCGAGGCCCTGGCCTGGCGCGACGCGCCTGAAGAGCTCCTCGCCTGGCAGGAGGCACGCACCGGTTTGCCGATCATCGATGCCGCCATGCGCCAGTTGCTTGAAACCGGCTGGATGCACAACCGGCTGCGCATGGTAGTGGCCATGTTTCTGACCAAGAACTTGCTGATCGACTGGCGTGAAGGCGAGCGCTTCTTCATGCGCCATCTGATCGACGGCGACCTGGCGGCGAATAACGGTGGCTGGCAGTGGAGTTCCTCCACCGGCACCGACTCCGCCCCCTATTTCCGCATCTTCAATCCGCTGAGTCAGTCGGAAAAATTCGACACTGAAGGCCTGTTCATCAAGCAGTGGGTACCAGAACTGAACGGGTTGAATAAAAAGGAAGTGCACAACCCGGCCGATCTTGGTGGGCTGTTCGGCGTTGCCGACTATCCATCGCCGATCGTCAATTTGAGCACCTCGCGCCAACGGGCGCTGGCTGCATTCAAGAACCTGCCGTCGAGGCAGGACGCAGGAGGCGGCCATGCATGATGTAGCAGTGAGCCTTGCCACACAGTTTGCACTGGGCCCGGTGATCGCCGGGCTGCAAAGGAGGATGGGATGAGCCTTACACCTGCACGCCGTTATTGGTTGACCGGCGCCAGCAGCGGCATTGGCGCCGCATTGGCCGAAGAGATCCTCAAGACTGGCGCGCACCTGGCCGTCAGCTCGCGCTCCACGGCGCCGTTGAAAGCGCTGGCGCAACGGTATCCCGGTCAAGTCCTGATCGTGGCGGGCGACCTGACCAACAGCCAGACGGTCCGCGAGATAGGCGAGCAGATCACCGAGCAATGGGGGTCGCTGGACACCGTCATCCTCAATGCCGGCACTTGCGAGTATATCGACGCCCAGCAGTTCGATGCCTCGATCATCGAATACGTGGTGCGCACCAACCTGCTCGCCAGTGCCTACTGCGTTGAAGCTGCGCTGCCCCTGTTGCGCGCGGGCACCGCGCCGCACCTGGTGGGAGTGGCCAGTTCGGTCACCTATCTGCCACTGCCACGGGCCGAGGCCTACGGCGCCTCGAAGGCGGGTTTGCGTTACATGTTCGAATCCCTGCGCATCGACCTGGCGCGCGAAGGCATCGAAGTCACCGTGGTCAGCCCGGGCTTTGTCGATACACCGCTGACCGCCAAAAACGACTTTCCGATGCCCCTCAGCTGGCCTGTGGATAAAGCCGCCCGGCATATTTTCGCCAAGCTGAATAACCGACCACTGGAAATCGCTTTCCCGGCGCTGTTCATGGCCGCCCTGTGGCCACTGTCGAAGATGCCCAACTGCGTCAAGCTGGCGATCGGCAAACGCATGGTGCGCAGCAATCCACCGATACAGGACATCCCGTGAAAATAGCCATCATTGGCAGCGGCATTTCGGGGCTGACCAGCGCCCACCTGCTCAACCGCAGCCACGAGATCACCCTGTTCGAAGCCAGCGACTGGATCGGCGGGCATACCCACACGGTGGATGTCACCGTGGATGGGCGCAATTACGCCGTGGACACGGGTTTTATCGTGTTCAACGACTGGACTTACCCCAATTTCATTCGCTTGCTCGGTTTGCTTGGTGTGCGCTTTAAACCCACCACCATGAGCTTTTCCGTGACCGACCCGGACACCGGCCTGGAATACAACGGCAACAATTTCAACAGCCTGTTCGCCCAGCGCAGAAACCTGCTCTCCCCAGGGTTCTGGGGCATGTTGCGCGACATTGTGCGCTTCAACAAAGAGGCGCTGCGCGACCTGGAAGAACAACGGATCAGCGCTGATACCACCCTGGATCAATACCTCAAGGCCGGCAAATACGGCGAACGGTTCATCCTGCATTACATCGTGCCCATGGGCTCGGCGATCTGGTCGATGTCCATGGCGGACATGCTGGCTTTCCCACTGCAGGCGTTCGTGCGGTTTTTCAAGAACCACGGCCTGCTATCGGTGACTCACCGCCCGCAGTGGCAGGTGATCGAGGGCGGCTCGAGCGCCTACGTGGCACCCTTGATCGCGCCAATGGCTGACCGGATCCGCGTCAACTGTGCGGTCACGCGAGTCGAGCGTGACGCCGACGGCGTCGTTATCCACAGTGCTGCCGGCGTCGAGCGCTTTGATAAAGTGGTGTTCGCCTGTCACAGCGATCAGGCGCTAAAACTGCTGTCCGCCCCGAGTGCCGCCGAGCAATCGATCCTCGGCGCAATGCCCTACGCCGATAACGAAGTGGTGTTGCACACCGATACTCGCCTGCTACCCGAATGCGAGCTCGCCCAGGCGGCCTGGAATTATCGGCTTGGAGGGCCCGGGCACACGTCAGCGGCCGTCACTTACGACATGAACCTGCTGCAGGGCATCGACAGCCCTACCCGGTTCTGCGTCAGCCTGAACCAGAGCGCCGGCATCAGCCCATTCAAGGTACTGGCCAAATACACTTACGCCCATCCGCAGTTCAGCTTGTCTGCGGTTGCCGCCCAGGCTCGCTGGGAAGAGCTCAACGGTGCGAACCATACCTGGTACTGCGGGGCTTATTGGGGCAACGGATTTCATGAGGATGGCGTGGTCAGCGCACTGCGCGTGGCTGGTGCGTTGGGTGAAACCCTGTGAACAGCGCCCTCTACAGTGGCTGGATTGCTCACCGACGGTTCAGTCCGCGGCAGCACCAATTTCGCTACCGGATCGGCTTGCTCTACCTGGACCTCGACGAGCAGGACGCGGTACTCGCACTGTCGCCGCTGGCGGGCCGCAGCCGCCTGGCGCCGTTCTCGTTTCGTGAAGGTGATTATCTCAAGGCCTTTACCGGTACCGGCATGCTCTTGATCGACGCGGTGCGCCAACAGGTCGGCCAGGCCATCGGCCATGAGCCGCAAGGGTCGATCTGCCTGCTGACCCAAGTGCGCAGTTGGGGCCTGGCGTTCAACCCGGTCAGTTTTTTCTACTGCCACGAAGCCGACGGCCAACTGGCGGCGATTCTCTGCGAAATCACCAATACCCCCTGGCGTGAACGCTATCACTACGTACTGCCGGCCAGGCCGCCGGAAAACCTTGGGGATTTCCATCAGCATTTCGCGGTGGCCAAGGCCTTTCATGTATCGCCTTTTTTACCCCGGGACCTTGAGTACCGGATGAGCTTCAGTCCTGCCGCAGCAAAACTGGGCGTGCACATGGCGGACTGGCAAGGCGAGCTGAAGTTGTTCGACGCCACGCTCAACCTGGAGCGCGAAGCCCTCGATCGCACCAGCCTGCACCGCTACTTGCGCCGCTTTCCATGGATGACCGGGAAAACCTGCCTGGCAATCTACTGGCAAGCCGTACGCCTGCTGTTCAAGGGCACCCCTGTTTTTGCTCATCAACCTGCCGATGGCAGTGTTCAAACCGCCACTGTTGTCCCCAAGGACTGCCGCCATGAAATCCTCTAGCGTTTCGGCCAAGGCCCCGTTGTTCAATACCAATGGCATCACAGGCCTGTTGTTGCGTCGCGGGGTACTGCGGCAACTGGCGCACCTCAAACACGGACAGCTGGTGGTCGTTGAAGACGGCGAGCGTCAGATGTTCGGCACGCCAGGCAGTCATTTGCTCGGTGAA
The DNA here is from genome assembly GCF_020295325.1 of Pseudomonas sp. Y24-6. NCBI lineage: Bacteria > Pseudomonadati > Pseudomonadota > Gammaproteobacteria > Pseudomonadales > Pseudomonadaceae > Pseudomonas > Pseudomonas sp. Y24-6. The sequence goes on from NZ_JACBXG010000005.1 coordinate 426,296, forward strand.
ATCCATATTCTCGACGCTGCGGCCTGGGGCCTGGTGGCGAGCAACGGCTCGATCGGCGCCGGTGAAGCGTTCATCCATGGTTATTGGAGTTCGCCGGACCTGACTGCCGTAGTGCGGGTCTTCGTCAGCAATCTTGACGTGCTGGACGCCCTGGAAGGCGGCCTGGCAAAGTTGGGGCGGCCGATGGTGCGCGGTTTGCACTGGGTCAACCGCAACACGCGCAAGGGCTCGCAGAAGAACATCGCCGCGCATTACGACCTGGGCAATGAGTTGTTCGAACAGTTTCTCGACCCGACCATGATGTATTCGGCGGCACAGTTCCTCACGCCCGAGGACACCCTCGAGCAGGCGCAGTTGAACAAGCTGGAACGAATCTGCCAGAAGCTTGCGCTCAAACCGACCGATCACCTGCTGGAGATTGGTACGGGCTGGGGCAGCATGGCGCTGTACGCAGCGCAGCAATATGGCTGCAAGGTCACCACCACCACACTGTCCAAAGAGCAGTTTGCATTTACCGCGCAACGGATCGAGGCGCTCGGGCTGCAAGATCAGGTCACGCTGCTGCTGTCGGACTACCGCGACCTCACTGGCCAGTACGACAAGCTGGTGTCGATAGAAATGATCGAAGCCGTCGGCCACCGCTTTCTACCGACTTACTTCAAGCAATGTGCGCAGTTGCTCAAGAGCAACGGCCTGATGCTGTTGCAAGCCATCACCATTCGCGACCAGCGCTACGAGCAGGCCAAGAGCAACGTCGACTTCATTCAGCGCTACATTTTCCCCGGAGGCGCCCTGCCCTGCGTGCAGAAAATGCTCGAGATCGTCAGCCGCGACACCGACATGAACCTGCTGCACATGGAAGACTTCGGCCTGCACTACGCCAAGACCCTGCGCCTGTGGCACGAGAATTTTCGTCGGGCGCACAACCGCCTGAGCGAAATGGGTTACGACGATCACTTCCTGCGGCTGTGGGAGTTCTACCTGTGCTACTGCGAAGGTGGCTTCCTGGAACGCACCATCGGTACCGCGCAAATGCTGCTCGCCAAACCAGCGGCAATCACTGAGCCGCTGCTGGGTCGATTTGATGCTTGAGCGCTTTGCCAATGCCGTGCTCTTCCAGGTGGGCTGGTTCGCTTGCGTAATGGGTGGCGACAGTCTGTGGTTACTGGTGCCACTGGCGGCATTGGTGATCCATCTGCTGTGGATAAGTCGCTGGAGCGATGAAGGTCGCTTGATTCTCAGTGTGGTCCTGCTGGGGACCACAGTGGACAGCACACTGCGCTGGCTGGGGGTGTTCGACTTCACCGACGTCGCGCCATTGATCCCCCTGTGGCTGATGTTGCTCTGGGCACTGCTGGCCACGACCTTGCGCCACTGCCTGGCCTGGAGTGCCAAACCGTGGTGGCTTGCCAGCATTCTGGGCGGCCTTGGTGGGCCGCTGTCGTATTACGCCGGCAGCCAACTGGCCGGCGTGCAGTTTCCCTATGGACCCTGGCCGACCCTTGTGGGCATCGGCCTGCTCTGGGCGCTGCTGTTTCCGGCACTGCATTTCATGGCCCGACGGCTGGCGTCGAACACTCCATACTAAACGTCTGTCAGGGCTTTCACACTCATGCAGCCCACTGCCTTACACTGCGCACCATGAAAACCATTCCCCTCACACCCGTTGCCGAGCCTGCGGTCACCTGCTCGACTTGCGCAGCCTGCTGCTGCCAGCTCGAAGTCATGCTGATTACCGACACGGGCGTGCCCGAGCGTTTTATCGACACCGATGATTGGGGTGGGGAAGTCATGCTGCGTCTGGATGACGGCTGGTGTGCGGCGCTGGATCGCAACAGCATGATGTGCACGATCTACGAGAAGCGTCCGTTGATCTGCCGGGAATTCGAGATGGGGGCACCGGAGTGCATCGAAGAACGCCGGGGCATTACCACGGCGTATCGTTGAACGCATATTCGTGCGGGAACCGGCAAGCCCGTTCCCGCATGAATTAATCCCGCAGTTACAGCGGCATCGTGTAATGCAGCGCGTAGCTTTCAACACCGTCGTTATTGCTGCTCAGGCCGGCATTGGAATAGTGCGTGGCACGAATCCCGACCTCATGACCGCCCGTGAAGCGCAGGCCGAAACCGATGCGGTCTTCGAACTGGAAGGACTGGCCAATGTTGTTGTCTTCAAGCTGGGTGTCAGAGAAAAACGCCACACCTACGCCAGCTTCGATGTACGGCTTGACGTTCTGGCCGGCAAACTCGTAGACGAACACGGGTGCAAACGACAGGCTGTTGTTACTGGAAGTCTTGTCACCCTCCCAGTAGGTATACGCGCCGCTCCAGAAACCGGTGAGTCGACCGACGTCGGTCTGCCACCAGCTCTTGTCCCAATCAAACTGCATGCCCAGCCGATAGGTCATGGTTGAATCGCTGGTCGCTCCGACCCCGAACTCCACGCCTGCCGCCTGTGCGGTAAAACTGTGCCCCAATAGTGTGGCCGCAAGCGCAGCCAAGCAGAATAGTCGCTTCACTAGAAACATCCTTTTCCGAACGAATTCGTATGGTTTTTTTGGTGTCGCCATCAATCACAGCTATAGAAGTCTGCGCCTACCCAGAAGTTCAGACTATTCCGATACATTTCACATTTTTTTTACAAGTCGAAACTACGCACTACGCCGGCGGAATTCCAGAGTAATGGCAAGATATTACTGAAATGCTTTGGATTGGCGCTGGTCCAGAACTGCGCAGCCCGGGCCGGGCCTGCGGCAAGCAGCTCGCGTTCGGCCAATAAACGCTGAAGCTGGCGTGCTACTGCAGCCCCGGTGTCGATCAGGCTGATGTGCGCCGGGATCATCTGCTTGAGCAGCGGCTTGAGGAAGGGATAGTGGGTGCAGCCGAGAATGATCGTGTCGCAGCCGCCGTCGAGCAAGGGCTGCACGTAGCCGAGTAACAGCTTGCACAGCACCGGGCTGTGCAGGTCGCCGTCCTCAATCAGCTCCACCAGGCCCGGGCATGGCTGGGTGATCACTCGTACGTCGGTGGCAAAACGGTCGAGCAGCGCGGCAAATTTGGCGCTTTGCAACGTACCCGTAGTGGCGAGTACACCGACCACACCACTGCGGGTCGCGGCCGCTGCGGGCTTTACTGCGGGCTCCATGCCGACGATGGGCCACTGAGGGTAGTCACGGCGCAAATCGGCCACGCCTGCCACCGTGGCGGTATTGCAGGCCAGCACCAGCGCCTTGGCGCCCTGTTGCTGAAAAAAGCGCGCCATGACACTGCAGCGCTCACGGATGAACTCCGGCGTTTTCTCGCCATAGGGGACGTTGCCGCAATCGGCGACGTACAGCAAAGTCTCGTCGGGCAACAGGCGCTTGATCTCGGCCAGTACCGATAGCCCGCCGACACCGGAATCGAATACGCCAATCGGCGCCTCACGCACAGGCAGGGCCACAGACCGCACAGCCCGGATCGCGCTTGACCCGAAGTTCACGAAAGCGCGTACCCAGGGCATCGATCAGCAACAGGCGCCCCACCAGCGGTTCGCCAAACCCGGCCAGCAGCTTGAGCGCTTCGAGTGCTTGCAGGCTGCCGACCAGGCCCACCAGCGGGCCGATGACCCCGGCTTCGCTGCACGTCAGTTCGGCTTCACTGCCGTGGCCATACAAGCAGTGGTAGCAGGGACTGTCCGGACGTCTTGGATCGAACACCGACAATTGTCCTTCGAGGCGAATGGCGGCGCCGCTCACCAGGGGTTTGCCCGCCAGCACGCAGGCGGCGTTGACGGCTTCGCGGGTGGAAAAATTGTCCGAGCAGTCCAGCACCAGGTCCACCGCAGCCACTGCGGCGGCCAGGGAGTCTTCATCGAGGGCGGTGCGCAGGGCTTTGAGCTGGATTTCGGGATTGATCGCGCTCAGTCGGCGGATCGCCGAGTCGACCTTGCTCACGCCGACGCTGTCGGTGTCGTGGATAACCTGACGCTGCAGGTTGGTCAGGTCAACGCTGTCGAAGTCTGCCAAGTGCAATTCGCCCACGCCCGCCGCGGCCAGGTAAAGGGCTACCGGCGAGCCGAGACCGCCCAGGCCGATGATCAGCGCCCGGCTGGCTTTGAGCCGCAATTGGCCATCGATATCGACGTGCTGCAGCAGAATCTGCCGACTGTAGCGCAACAACTCCTGATCATTCAGCACGGCAGGCGTCCAAGGCTGATACGTTCGTGGCCGCCCAGGTCGGTGCGGCTGTGGACTTCTTCAAAGCCACGGGTCATCAGCAGATCGCGCACGGCGAGAGCCTGATCGTATCCGTGTTCGAGCATCAGCCAGCCACCGGCATCGAGGTGGTTCGGGGCCTGGTCGACGATCAGGCGCAGATCGTCGAGACCATCGATGCCGGCGACCAACGCACTGGCAGGCTCGAAGCGCACATCGCCCTCGGCCAGGTGCGGATCGGCGCTGGCGATATAAGGCGGGTTGCTAATGATCAGCTCGAAGCGCTGACCTTGCAAAGCACTGAACCAATGACTGCTCAGCACGGTGGCGTTGTTCAGGTGCAGGCGCTGGCGATTGCGCTCGGCCAGCGCGACGGCTTCCTGCACGCGATCCACGGCGGTGAGTTGCCACGCCGGGCGCTCGCTGGCCAGGGCCAGGGCAATTGCGCCGCTGCCGGTGCCCAGGTCGAGCACCCTGGCAGGGGCGACCGGCAACAACTCCAGCGCGGCCTCTACCAGCAGCTCGGTGTCCGGGCGCGGGATCAGGGTGTGCGGTGCGACTTCCAGGTCGAGCTTCCAGAAACCCTGCTGGCCCAGAATATAGGCCACCGGCTCGCCGCCACGACGGCGCTGCAGGTACCCGGCAAATTTGAGCGCCGCTTCACTTGGTACGATGCGCTCCGGCCAGGTGTGCAAAAAGCTCCGGGACTTGCCCAGGGCCGCAGCCAGCAGCAACTCTGCGTCCAGGCGCGCGGTGGGCGAGTCCGGTAGATCGGCGGCGCGTAGCAGGCTGGCAATGATCGTCATTTACTCACCTATCGCTGCCAATTGATCAGCCTGGTACTCGGCCAGCAACGGCTCGATTACCGCATCGACGCCACCGGTGAGAATTTCATCGAGGGAATACAGCGTCAGGTTGACCCGGTGGTCGGTGACCCGGCCCTGGGCAAAATTGTAGGTGCGAATCCGTTCCGAGCGATCGCCCGAGCCCACCAGCAGCTTGCGCTCGCTGGCGATGGCATTGGCGGCGGCACTGGTCTGCTGGTCGTTCAGCTTGGCCGACAGCCAGGACATGGCGCGCGCACGGTTCTTGTGCTGGGAACGCTCTTCCTGGCACTCGACCACGATGCCGGACGGCAAGTGAGTGATGCGGATCGCCGAGTCGGTCTTGTTGACGTGCTGTCCACCGGCGCCTGAGGAGCGGTAGGTATCGACCCGCAAATCCGCCGGGTTGATCTCGATCGCTTCCTGCTCGTCCGGCTCGGGCAATACCGCCACCGTGCAGGCCGAAGTGTGGATACGACCCTGGGATTCGGTCGCAGGAACCCGCTGCACCCGGTGCACGCCGGATTCGAACTTGAGCTTGCCGTAGACGTTGTCGCCCTCGACGCGGGCGATCACTTCTTTATAGCCGCCGTGTTCGCCGATGTTCTCCGAGAGGATCTCCACCCGCCAGCCACGGCGCTCGGCGTAGCGCGAATACATGCGAAACAGGTCGCCGGAAAAAATGGCCGCCTCATCACCGCCAGTGCCGGCGCGGATTTCGAGAAACACGTTGCGGCCGTCGTTCGGGTCCTTGGGCAGCAGCATCCGTTGCAGGCTGGCTTCGATTTCGAGCAGTTGCTCCTTGGCTTCGCGGACTTCTTCCACAGCCATTTCGCGCATGTCCGGGTCGCTGTCCTTGAGCAGCGCCTGGGCGCCTTCCAGATCACCCTGAACCTTGAGCAACTGTTTATAGGTTTGCACGATAGGTTCGACTTCCGCGTATTCCTTGGAATAAGTACGGAATTTGGTCTGGTCGGAAATGACTTCGCCGTCGCCAAGCAAGGCGGTCAGTTCCTCGAAACGGTCCTGGAGGATGTCCAGCTTATTGAGCAGTGAAGCTTTCATTGCGGTTTCTTATCCGAAAAGCTATCCGATGAGCCCTCACCGAGGGCAAAGAGTTCCTGGGCCATGGCCAGCGCATCGAGGCGACCTTCGGCAGAGAGCTTTTTCAACTGCACGCTCGGGGCGTGCAGGAGTTTGTTGGTCAGGCCGCGTGCCAGTTGGATCAACACATCTTCGGCGCTGACGCCATTGGCCAGCATGCGCTGGGCCTTCTGCAATTCTTCGTCACGCAGGCGTTCGCTTTGCTGGCGATAGGCCTTGAGCACGTCCACCGCGGCCAGTTCACGCAGGCGCACCATGAAGTCTTCGGCGCCGATCGAGACCATCTCTTCCGCCGCTTGCGCCGCACCTTGACGACTCTTGAGGTTTTCCGCGACCACTTCGTGCAGGTCGTCAACGCTATAGAGGTAGACGTCGTCGAGTTCGCCAACTTCCGGCTCGATGTCCCGGGGAACGGCGATGTCCACCATGAAGATCGGCTTGTGCTTGCGCAGCTTCAGGGCGCTTTCCACCGCGCCCTTCCCAAGGATCGGTAACTGGCTGGCGGTGGAGCTGATGACGATGTCACTGCGCACCAGTTCGGCCGGGATATCCGACAGCAACACCGCATGCGCGCCAAACTGCTCGGCCAGAATGCTGGCGCGCTCCAGCGTGCGGTTGGCGACCACGATACGCTTGACCCCGAGTTCGTGCAGATGACGGGCGACCAGGGTAATGGTCTCGCCGGCGCCAATCAGCAACGCCTGGCTGCGCTGCAAGTCGCTGAAAATCTGTTTCGCCAGGCTGACTGCGGCAAAGGCGACCGACACCGGGTTCTCGCCGATGGCAGTGTCGGTGCGCACCTGCTTGGCCGCATTGAACGTAGCCTGGAACAGTCGCCCGAGCAGCGGCCCGATAGTCCCGGCTTCCCGGGCTACCGCGTAGGCCGATTTCATCTGGCCGAGAATCTGCGGTTCACCCAACACCAGCGAGTCGAGCCCGGAGGCGACTCGCATCATGTGACGAACTGCCGCATCATCTTCGTGCACATAACTGCTGGCGCGCAGCTCTTCGATGCTCAAGTGGTGATAATCGGCCAGCCAGCGCAACACGATGTCAGCCGAAAGGTGATCCTGCTCTATATAGAGTTCGCTGCGATTGCAGGTGGAAAGGATCGCGGCTTCGCGGCTGTCGGTCAGTCGGCAGAGCTGCTGCAAAGCCTCCACCAGCTGCTCAGGGGTAAAGGCCACGCGCTCGCGGACGTCTACTGAAGCAGTCTTGTGGTTAATACCGAGTGCAAGGAAGGCCATTCAAGGTCGCTGATAGTGACGTGAAGCCGGCAATTGTCCTACTTCGACAGATTCAGAACAACTACTCGATATCTATCGCCCCTGTAGGAGCTGCCGAAGGCTGCAATCTTTTGAGGTTTTAAAGGTGCGGTAAGGGCAAGATCAAAAGATCGCAGCCTGCGGCAGCTCCTACGATGGTCCTGACGACCTGACTCCGTAAAGTCATCCTTCGACACTCGGTTATGTTTGGCCGAAGGCTTGTGTCATGATGATCCGACCGCAGGTTAGTCGTCCTCTTCCTATATGAATAGATCCTCCGCGTTGCTCCTTGCTTTTGTCTTCCTCAGCGGCTGCCAGGCCATGGCGCCCGTGTCTCCGGACGATTCGTCGCCGGTCGAAGACAGCACTCCGGCCCCTGAAAAGCCCAAGGTCTACAGCTCCTTCAGCGAAGAAACCGTCTTCAGCCTGTTGAGCGCGGAACTGGCTGGTCAGCGCAATCGTTTCGACATTGCCCTGGACAACTACGTGACCCAGGCCATCAACACCCAGGATCCGGGGATCTCCGAGCGGGCATTCCGGATTGCCGAGTACCTGGGCGCCGACCAGGCCGCCCTGGACACCGCGCTCATCTGGGCAAAAAACGCCCCGGACGATCTCGAGGCGCAACGTGCAGCTGCCGTGCAACTGGCTCGTGCCGGGCGCTATGACGACTCCATGGTGTACATGGAGAAGGTCCTGCAAGGCAAAGGCGACACTCACTTCGACTTCCTCGCCCTGTCCGCTGCCGACACCGACCAGGACACGCGCAACGGCTTGATGCAAAGTTTTGACCGCCTGCTGCAACGCCATCCCGACAACGGCCAGCTGATTTTCGGCAAGGCCCTGTTGCTGCAACAGGACGGCGATGCCAAGGGCGCCTTGTCCCTGCTCGAAGACCATCCGCCGGAAGATGGCGAAATCGCCCCGATCCTGCTGCGAGCGCGCCTGTTGCAGTCCCTTGATCGTGGTGACGAGGCCCTGCCGCTACTGCGCAAAAGCATCAAGCAATACCCCGACGACAAACGGCTGCGCCTGACCTACGCACGCATGCTGGTGGAGCAGGACCGCATGGACGACGCAAAGGTCGAGTTCTCCAGCCTGGTCCAGCAATACCCTGAAGATGACGATCTGCGCTATTCGCTGGCACTGGTTTGCCTGGAAGCCAAGGCCTGGGAAGAGGCCAAGGGCTACCTCGAAGACCTCATTGCCCGGGACAGCCATGTCGATTCGGCGCACCTGAACCTTGGACGTATCGCTGAAGAGCGCAACGATCCACAGGGCGCCCAGGCCGAATACGCACAGGTGGGGCCGGGCAATGATTACCTGCCGGCACAATTGCGCCAGGCCGATATCCTGATGAACAACGGCAAGACTGCCGAAGCCCAGAGTCGCCTGGCCGCTCAGCGAGACGAACAGCCCGATTATGCCATCCAGCTGTACCTGATCGAAGCCGAAACCCTGTCCGCCAACAAGCAACAGGACAAGGCCTGGGCTGTTCTCGAAAAATCGTTGCAGCAATACCCCGACGACCTGAACCTGCTGTACACCCGCGCCATGCAGGCGGAAAAACGCAATGACCTGGCGCAAATGGAAAAAGACCTGCGCCTGATCATCAAGCGCGACCCGGACAATGCGATGGCGTTGAACGCCCTCGGCTATACCCTGTCTGACCGTACAACGCGATACGCCGAAGCCAAGGCCCTGATCGAACAGGCGCACCAGATCAACCCGGAGGACCCGGCGGTTCTCGACAGCCTCGGCTGGGTCAACTACCGGCTGGGCAATCTGGACGAGGCCGAGCGCTATTTGCGCAAAGCCCTGGAGCGCTTTCCCGACCAGGAAGTCGCCGCTCACCTGGGCGAGGTCCTGTGGGCCAACGGCAAACAGCGTGAAGCGAAGCAAATCTGGGGCAAGTTCCTCAAGGATCAGCCCGACAGCCCAATACTGCGCGGCACCATCAAGCGCCTGACCGGATCAGAGACTCTTTAAGATTATGTTTTTGCGCCATTTCATCGTTTTCAGTTTCATCGCCCTGCTCGCCGGTTGCGCGGGCTTCGGCGCTCGCGAATCCGTCGAAGGTCGCGGCAATTCCACCCAATGGCGTGAGCACAAACAGCAGCTCACGGGCCTGGATGGCTGGCAGATCAACGGCAAGATCGGCATTCGCGCACCCAAGGATTCGGGAAGCGGCACCCTGTTCTGGCTGCAACGCCAGGATTACTACGACATCCGTCTATCCGGCCCCCTGGGTCGGGGCGCCGCACGCCTGACCGGTCGCCCCGGCAAGGTGTCCCTGGAAGTCGCCAACCAGGGGCGTTATGACGCGCCGAACCCGGAAATCCTTCTCGAAGAACAGCTGGGCTGGAAATTGCCGGTGTCCAACCTGGCCTGGTGGGTGCGCGGACTCCCCGCTCCCGACAGCAAAAGCCGCCTGACGCTGGACGCCGATAGCCGCCTGGCCAATCTCGATCAGGATGGCTGGCAGGTTGAATATTTGAGTTATGCCGAGCAGAACGGTTTCTGGCTGCCCGAGCGCATCAAGCTGCACGGTACCGACCTTGATGTCACGCTGGTGATCAAGGAATGGCAACCACGCAAACTGGGGCAGTGAGCATGACTGCTGCGCGCCTGACCCTGCCCTCACCGGCCAAGCTCAACCTGATGCTGCACATCCTTGGTCGCCGTGAAGACGGTTATCACGAGCTGCAGACGATTTTTCAATTCCTGGATTACGGTGACGAGATCACCTTCGCCGTTCGCGATGATGGCGTGATCCGTTTGCATACCGAATTCGACGGCGTCCCTCACGACAGCAATCTGATCGTTCGCGCGGCAAGACAACTGCAGGAGCAATCCGGCTGCCTGCTCGGGATCGACATCTGGATCGATAAAGTCCTTCCCATGGGCGGTGGCATCGGTGGTGGCAGCTCCAATGCCGCCACCACCCTGCTCGGCCTGAACCATCTCTGGCAACTGGGCTGGGACGCAGATCGCCTGGCCGCACTCGGCCTGACACTGGGCGCCGACGTCCCGGTTTTCGTGCGTGGCCATGCCGCTTTTGCCGAGGGCGTGGGGGAGAAACTCACCCCTGTAGACCCCGAAGAACCGTGGTATCTCGTACTGGTACCGCAAGTATCTGTAAGTACAGCAGAAATTTTTTCTGATCCGCTGTTGACACGTAACACTCCTCCCATTAAAGTGCGCCCCGTTCCCAAGGGAAACAGTCGAAATGACTGCTTGCCGGTAGTCGCAAGGCGTTATCCAGATGTACGTAACGCATTGAATTTGTTAGGTAAATTTACCGAAGCAAAACTTACCGGATCTGGAAGTTGTGTGTTTGGGGGCTTCCCAAGCAAAGCTGAAGCTGATAAAGTCTCGGCCCTTCTTACAGAGACCCTTACAGGGTTTGTAGCAAAAGGAAGCAACGTTTCGATGTTGCATCGCAAGCTGCAAAGTCTGCTCTAAAGGAACCGAGTACTGGGTACTCGTTGCAACAGATACAGGGGCGTCGCCAAGCGGTAAGGCAGCAGGTTTTGATCCTGCCATGCGTTGGTTCGAATCCAGCCGCCCCTGCCATTTTCTATACTCATCCAGGTTACCCTCAGCCTCTAGGTACTGCGCGTGTCCAAGATGATGGTCTTTACGGGGAATGCTAACCCCGATCTGGCTCGGCGTGTCGTACGTCAGCTGCATATCCCTCTCGGTGACATTTCTGTCGGTAAGTTCTCCGACGGCGAAATTACTGCCGAGATCAATGAAAACGTCCGCGGTAAAGATGTCTTCATTATTCAGCCGACTTGCGCTCCGACCAACGATAACCTGATGGAACTGGTAGTGATGGCTGATGCCTTCCGCCGCTCCTCGGCTACTCGTATCACTGCTGTAATTCCTTACTTTGGTTATGCCCGTCAGGATCGCCGTCCGCGTTCCGCACGTGTGGCTATCAGCGCGAAAGTCGTGGCTGACATGCTTACCGTAGTCGGCATCGACCGTGTTCTCACGGTTGATTTGCATGCTGACCAAATCCAGGGTTTCTTCGATATTCCGGTAGATAACATCTACGGCTCCCCGGTTCTGGTGGATGACATTGAAGATCAGCGCTTCGAAAACCTGATGATCGTGTCCCCGGACATTGGTGGCGTCGTGCGTGCACGTGCCGTTGCCAAATCTCTGGGTGTGGATCTCGGGATCATCGACAAACGCCGTGAGAAAGCCAATCACTCTGAAGTGATGCATATCATCGGTGATGTCGAAGGGCGTACCTGTATTCTGGTCGATGACATGGTCGATACCGCCGGCACTCTGTGCCACGCGGCCAAGGCCCTGAAAGAGCATGGTGCTGCCAAGGTTTTCGCCTACTGCACACACCCTGTGCTGTCCGGTCGGGCGATCGAAAACATTGAGAATTCCATGCTGGACGAACTGGTGGTGACCAATACCATCCCGTTGTCCGCTGCTGCTCAAGCCTGCTCGCGTATCCGTCAACTGGATATCGCGCCGGTGGTTGCTGAAGCGGTCCGCCGCATCAGCAATGAAGAATCGATCAGCGCGATGTTCCGTTAAGGGCCCTGCCCTTCTGGAACATATCGTTGACGAAAAGCGCCCCGCCCCGGCATTCCTGTCGGGGCGGGGCTTTTTTGCCCATATCGCCTTTAGCGCTGGTCGCAAACGCTGGGGCGAATGTGGTTATTTTGGAGATACAACATGAACGAATTTACCCTGAATGCTGAAGTGCGTTCCGACCTGGGGAAAGGTGCGAGCCGCCGCCTGCGTCGTCTCGCAAGCCTGGTACCAGCTGTAGTTTACGGTGGCGAAAAAGCCCCTGAATCCATCAGCATGCTGGCTAAAGAAGTTGCCAAACTGCTCGAAAACGATGCGGCTTACAGCCACATCATCGAACTGAACGTTGGCGGCACCAAGCAAAACGTGATCATCAAGGCTCTGCAGCGTCACCCGGCCAAAGGCCACGTGATGCACGCTGACTTCGTACGCGTTGTAGCTGGCCAGAAACTGACCGCTATCGTGCCTGTACACTTCGTTGGCGAAGAAGCTCCGATCAAGAAAGGCGGCGAAGTTTCGCACGTTACTTCCGAAATCGAAGTGACTTGCCTGCCGAAGGATCTGCCTGAGTTCATCGAAGTCGACCTGTCGAAGGCTGAAATCGGCGACATCATCCACATGTCCGACCTCAAAGCCCCTAAAGGCGTTGAATTTGTTGCTCTGGCACACGGTGACGACAAGGCTGTTGCCAACGTTCACGCTCCACGTGTTGCTCCAGAAGAAGACGCTGCTGAAGAAGGCGCTGCAGAGTAATTTCACTCTGTTCGCCGGAGTGACCGGTAACATCGCGGACTAGTACGTAGCGAGAAAGCGGGCGAGAACGCGGAGTTTACATAATGGTAAATGAGCACTTGTCGTCCACTTTCGCCGCACTCGGCGATGTTAACCACCACTCCAAGGAAGGGCCCCTATCGTGACTGCCATAAAACTGATCGTTGGCCTGGGAAATCCAGGCGCTGAATACGAACAGACCCGGCATAACGCAGGGGCCCTTTTTGTTGAGCGCATCGCGAACGCACAAGGCGTTAACCTTGTGGCGGACCGCAAATATTTCGGCCTGACCGGGCGCTATTCGCATCAGGGTCAGGATGTTCGTCTGCTGATCCCCACCACCTACATGAACCGCAGCGGCCAGGCCGTGGCGGCACTCGCAGGATTCTTCCGCATCAAGCCCGAAGAAATCCTGGTGGCGCATGACGAACTCGACCTGCCTCCGGGCGTTGCCAAGCTCAAGCAGGGCGGCGGCCATGGCGGTCACAACGGGTTGCGCGACATCATTGCGCAACTGGGCAATCAGAATACCTTCTACCGCTTGCGGCTTGGCATTGGCCACCCGGGCGTAGCCAGTATGGTTTCAAACTTCGTCCTGGGTCGTGCGCCACGCGCCGAACAGGAAAAACTCGATGCCAGCATCGACTTTGCCCTCGGCGTGCTGCCGGATATCCTCGCCGGTGAATGGAACCGCGCGATGAAAAACCTGCACAGCCAGAAGGCCTGACTTTTACCCGAGGGGAAACACCATGGGATTCAATTGCGGCATCGTCGGCCTGCCTAACGTCGGCAAGTCCACCCTGTTCAACGCCCTGACCAAATCCGGGATCGCGGCCGAGAACTTCCCCTTCTGCACCATCGAACCGAACACCGGAATCGTGCCGATGCCGGATGCGCGCCTGGAAGCCCTGGCTGCCATCGTTAATCCGAAGCGTATCCTGCCGACCACCATGGAGTTCGTCGACATCGCAGGCCTGGTGGCCGGCGCGTCGAAAGGTGAAGGCCTGGGCAACAAGTTCCTGGCCAACATCCGTGAAACCGATGCGATCGCCCACGTAGTCCGCTGCTTCGAAGACGAGAACGTGATTCACGTTTCCAACAGCGTCGACCCGAAACGCGACATCGAGATCATCGACCTGGAACTGATCTTCGCCGACCTCGACAGCTGCGAGAAGCAACTGCAGAAAGTCGCGCGCAACGCCAAGGGCGGCGACAAGGATGCCGTGGTTCAAAAAGCATTGCTTGAGCAACTGATCGCTCACTTCACCCTGGGCAAGCCTGCACGGACCCTGATGAAGAGCATGGGTGCCGACGACAAGGCGGTGATTCGTGGCTTCCACCTGCTGACCACCAAGCCGGTCATGTACATCGCCAACGTCGCTGAAGACGGTTTCGAGAACAACCCGCTGCTGGACATCGTCAAGGCCATCGCCGAAGAAGAAGGCGCCATGGTGGTTCCGGTCTGCAACAAGATCGAAGCCGAAATCGCCGAGCTTGAAGACGGCGAAGAGAAGGACATGTTCCTTGAGGCCCTGGGCCTGGAAGAGCCTGGCCTGAACCGCGTGATTCGCGCTGGCTACGAAATGCTGCACCTGCAGACCTACTTCACTGCCGGCGTTGAAGAAGTCCGCGCCTGGACCGTACGCGTCGGTGCGACCGCACCACAAGCCGCTGGCGTGATCCACACCGACTTCGAAAAAGGCTTCATCCGCGCCGAAGTCATCGCCTATGACGACTTCATCCAGTACAAGGGCGAAGCCGGTGCCAAGGAAGCCGGCAAATGGCGCCTGGAAGGCAAGGACTACATTGTTAAAGACGGCGACGTGATGCACTTCCGTTTCAACGTGTAAGACTCCCCGCTCAAGAAGAAGCCGCGTTCAATACGCGGCTTTTTTGTACCTGTCAGATTATTCTAAGATCGCAGCCTCCGGCAGCTCCTGGAGGGTGTACACCTCACATCAGTAGGAGCTGCCGAAGGCTGCGATCTTCTGATCTTCAGGCCTTTGCGGTTCTCGGCAGGAAGATCGCCAACACCCCCAGCAATGGCAGGAACGAGCACAGGAAATACACGTATTCGATTCCGCGGGCATCCGCCAGATAGCCCAGCAGCGCCGCGCCAATCCCGCCAAAACCAAACATCAAGCCAAAGAATATCCCGGCGATCATCCCGACATTGCCCGGAACCAGCTCCTGGGCGTACACCACAATGGCCGAGAATGCCGACGCCAGGATGAAACCGATCACCACGCTCAAGACGCTGGTCCAGAACAGGTCAACGTGAGGCAACAGCAGGGTGAAAGGCGCAACACCAAGGATCGAAAACCAGATGACGGCCTTGCGCCCAATCTTGTCGCCGATCGGGCCGCCGAAGAACGTACCGGCTGCGACCGCCCCCAGGAACAGAAACAGATGCAGTTGCGAACTGGCCACCGAGAGGTCGAATTTCTCGATCAGGTAGAAGGTGTAGTAACTGGTGAGGCTGGACATGTAAAAGTACTTGGAGAACACCAGCAGCCCCAGCACAACCAGTGCGCTGGTCACCCTCCCCTTCGACAGACCGTGGGTTGCCGCCTGCCCTTGCTTGAGCTTGAACAGGTTCAGGTGATTGGCGTACCAGCGGCTGATGCGGTGCAGCACAAACAGCGCAAACACCGCGAACAGGCCGAACCATGCCACATGCCCCTGGCCGAACGGAATGATAATGGCTGCCGCCAGCAATGGACCGAACGCCGAGCCCGCATTGCCGCCAACCTGGAAAGTGGACTGCGCCAACCCGAACCGCCCACCCGATGCCAGTCGCGCTACCCGGGAAGCCTCCGGGTGAAAGGTCGAAGAGCCGATACCGATCAGCGCCGCCGCCAGCAGGATCATAGGAAAGCTGCCGACCACCGACATCATCAGTATGCCGATCAAGGTGCATACGCTCCCGGCCGGTAGCAGCCACGGCTTGGGATGACGGTCTGTGTGATAGCCGACCCATGGCTGCAATAGCGAAGCGGTCAGTTGAAAGGTCAGGGTAATCAGGCCGACCTGGGTAAACGTCAGGCCGTAATTGGCCTTGAGCATCGGATAGATCGACGGCAAGACCGACTGGATCAGGTCGTTGATCAAATGGGCCAGCGCCACGGCGCCGATGATGCGCATGACCAAAGGGCTGCTTTGTGAAGTCGCTGATGCCGGCGCGGCGCCGGTCTGGGCATTGCTGATAGCCATGAGAGTTTCCGCACAACGGGTGGGTGCAAACGGACAGGAGCGTCAATGTGCCATTTTTCAGTGCATCAGCGCCATCCCCTTAGCCTGCTAACGACATTTACGAACGCTTTCCATACAGGTAATAGCGCATCGCCATGGTCTGAATCTTGCGTTACCACTTCCTTTAAACGCGGCCCCTTACAAAGGGGACCGAGAATGGGAAGTTTCGCTACGCAGTCGGCCTACAGAGCGGACGAGGGTGAACTTTCGAGGCCTTTAAAGGGGCACCAGTCGCGGCCAAAACGGCCTCGACGCACGCCAATGGTGCGTGGTGCCCAGGGGAGTCACGGGGCATGCAGGCATTTTTATCACCGGGCATTGGCTTGCTGGGGCGCTTTGGCTTCGCACGCAAGTTTCAACTGTTGTTTTTGCTGTTCATTCTGCCGCTGGCGGGCAGCCTGTGGATGATCGGGCAGGATTACCGCAGCAAGCTGAATCTGATTTCCGAGGAGCGTGCCGGGGTTCGGCAACTGCTGTCACTGGATGCGCTCGACAATCTGCTCGCAGCCCAACGGGATCGCGCCGCGCGCTGGCGAGCCACGGAAACCAATCGTCAACCCACGCCCGCCACGCTCGCCGCCATGGCTGCGTTTGACGAGGCCCAGCCAGCCATCGCCAAAGCGGCTGTGGAGCTGGGTAATACCCTCGCTGCCGAAGGTGCCCGGGATGAAACACTGGCGCGCTACCAGGCCCTGCAGGCCGCCCTTGAGGGCCTGGATTCAAAAAGCCTCGGCAGCATCGGTTGGTGGCCTGACGGTTACGATCGCTTCACCGGTGCCTTGAGCGCCCTGCAAGCCCTGCGCGAGCAAATTGCCATGGACAACCGGCTGACCCTCGCGCCATGGCTGGAAACCTATTTGCTGACGCAGATCTCCACTCAGCACGTGCCGGACCTGATCGAACGGGTCGGACGTCTGGCCAGCATCGGTCAGGCCTCAGTGGTGTCTGGGCAATTCACCTTGCAAAGCCGCTTGCAGCTACGAGACCTGCGCAGTCGTATCGGCGACGCCCGGGAGCAGCTTGTGAAAACCGCAGGCTTGCTGGAATCACGCCTGCCCAGCGACTTGCAAACCTGGTCAGGGCGCTACCAGGAAAGCCTCAAGCACCTGGATGCCGAGCTGAAAGTTCTCGATGACGGCGTATTCGGCGGTAGCATCAAGCTCAAGCACGAAGACTTTGAACGTGGTCTGGACGCCTTGCTGGTCGACCTCGCCTCCCTGCGCCAACAATCCCTGGGCTCACTGGATCAGCGCCTGGATAACTACCATGGCTCGGCGATGCGCCAGGTCATCGGTGTGGCGACGATTTTTGGGGGCCTGCTGCTGGCGGCGCTGTATCTGTTCACCTGCCTGCAAACGTCCATCCGGCGTAGCGCCAGCGGTATTACAGTGCTGGCCGAAGCGCTGCGCGATGGCAACCTCAGCCTGCAGGTGCCGGTACAGGGTCGCGACGAGCTGGCAGCTATCAGCACCGCGCTAAACGTCGCGGTGGTGCAGTTGCGCAACAGCATGCTGGGGGTGGATCACGAGACCCTGCAATTGAGCAACGCCGTACGCGCGCTCAACCAGCATTCCAGCGGCGCATTGGGCGAAGTCGAGGCACAACAACTGCAGATCAGCCAGATCGCCGCAGCGGCCACCCAACTGGCCGCCACGTCCCAAGGCGTGGCCCAGAGCTGCGAACAGGCCTCGGGCAGCGCCCAGCACACGCGGCGCATTGCTGCCGACAGCAGTCGCGACAGCCAGCGCACCACGGCAAGTATCCAGCAGCTCAACCAGCGTTTGAACGAGACAGCGGCGGCACTCGGCCGGGTGAGCGAACAGGGTCAGCAGATTCAGCTGGTAGTGGACACCATTCGCGGAGTGGCCGAGCAGACCAACCTCCTGGCCCTTAACGCCGCCATCGAGGCTGCCCGCGCGGGCGATCAGGGCCGCGGCTTCGCCGTGGTGGCTGACGAAGTGCGCAGCTTGTCGAAACGCACGCAGTCCTCTACCGCGCAGATAGCCCAGACCGTTGATAGCCTGCGACAAACGGTGGATGAAGCGGTGAGCCTGATGGAAGCGGCCTGCAGCCAGGCACAGAACGATGCGCAGTCGGTCACCGGGCTGGGCGAACGACTCGGGGAAATTGCCAGCGCAGTGCAAGGCGTCACCGACACCCTGGCGCACATTGCGACAGCGGTAGAGGAACAGGCCAGCACCGCCGATGAGGTCAGCGGCAACATCCAGCAGGTTGATCAGGCGGCGGTGCGGCTGCTGGAAGGGGCCCGCGCCGTAAACCTTGCGGCGCACACCCTGAGCCAAGGCAGCAAGGCATTGAGCGCCAATACCGGGAGGTTTCAGCTAGGCTGACAGCGCCCACCGCCGCGTTTTATAGCACCGGGTGGTTAAGCGGTTGAAAGCGTAGAGAAATATTTTAAATTTACGCTTGACGCATCCCCGTTACCGGTGAATAATGCGCGCCACTTGGCTACATAGCTCAGTTGGTTAGAGCATAGCATTCATAATGCTGGGGTCCGGGGTTCAAGTCCCTGTGTAGCCACCAAGTACTAAAAACGGCTTACCGAAAGGTAGGCCGTTTTTTTATGCCTGCGAAAAAGTGCCTGTCTGCTGCATGGGTTTGCGTCACAGGGAACCGGCCGATAAAGTCCCGGGATCTTTTCCCACGGACGGAGTACCCAACGTGTCCCCTGCTTCCCACTTGAGTCGCTATCGCCTTTCGGCGCTGTCGCTGGTTGCCACGGCGCTGATGCTGGTCGCCTGCAACGCCCCGCCGACTTCCACGCTGCCCGTTGCGCCGGAAAATGCCTCGGGTTATCGCAGTGACCTGCAGACCCGCTACGCCAGCAAACACATGGCCGCAGCAGCGAATCCGCTGGCCGCCGAGGCCGGTCGGGAGATGCTGCGCCAAGGTGGTTCGGCCATCGACGCGGCGATTGCGATGCAGGCGGTGCTGACCCTGGTCGAGCCACAGTCTTCAGGCATCGGCGGTGGCGCGTTGATTGTATTGTGGGATGGCAAGGCCGTGCGTACTTATGACGGTCGCGAAACCGCCCCGGCCGGTGCCAGCGAAAAACTGTTCCTGCAAGCCGACGGCAAACCGATGCCGTTCACCCAGGCGCAGATTGGCGGTCGTTCTGTGGGTACACCGGGCGTGCTACGAGCGCTCGAACTGGCGCATCAGAAACACGGACGCCTGCCTTGGGCGAAGGTGTTTGAGCCCGCCATCAAGCTCGCGGAACAAGGCTTTGCGATTTCCCCCCGGCTGCATCAACTGATCGCTGCGGACTCCTCCATGCGGCGCTCGCCGGACATGATGGCCTATTTCCTGAATGCCGACAGCAGCCCCAAAGCAGCGGGTACGCTGCTGAAGAATCTGCCGCTGGCAGCAGTATTCAAACGTATCGCCAAGGAAGGTCCGGATGCGTTGTACAAAGGCGCCGTCGCCGAGGAAATCGTGGCCAAGGTACAAGGGCATGCGAACCCGGGGAGCTTGTCGCTGAATGATCTGCAAGGCTATCAAGCCAAGGAGCGCGAGCCGCTGTGCACCGACTACAAGCACTGGCAGGTGTGCGGGATGCCACCACCATCATCGGGAGGCATCGCGATCGCGCAGATCCTCGGCACACTCGAAGCCCTGGAAACCCGCGAGCCGCGCTTGGCCCTGGCGCCGATGAAACCCCGTGAAAGCTCCGCTCCAGCGGGCATCGAACCCACCCCTGAAGCCGTGCACCTGATTTCCGAGGCCGAGCGCCTGGCCTACGCCGATCGTGCGCAATACGTCGCCGATGCCGACTTCGTGCCAGTGCCGGTTCAGGGTCTGCTGGACCCGCTATATCTGGCAAGCCGTGCCGCGCTGATTGGCGAGCGCAGCATGGGCACAGCCGAACCTGGCACGCCGCCGGGCATCCAGGTGGCCTACGCGCCTGACCGTTCGCCGCTGCGCATATCCACCTCGCAAGTGGTCGCGGTCGACGACCAGGGTGGTGCAGTCTCCATGACCACCACCGTGGAATCCGCCTTCGGCTCTCACCTGATGGTGCAAGGCTTCCTGCTCAACAACCAGATGACCGACTTCTCGTTCATCCCGGAAGAAAACGGCCGGAAAGTCGCCAACCGCGTCGAGCCGGGCAAACGCCCCCGCTCCTCCATGGCGCCCACCCTGATCTTCGATCGCCAGACCGGCGAGTTCCTCACCACCCTCGGCTCCCCAGGCGGCTCCCAGATCATCGAGTACGTCGCCAAGTCGACCATCGGCCTGCTCGACTGGAACCTCGACCCGCAAACGGCCATCAACCTGCCGAACTTCGGTAGCCGCAATGGTCCGACGGAACTGGAGCGGGGGCAGTTCAGCCCGGCACTGATCCAGGCGCTGAAGGACAAGGGCCACAGCGTGAACGAGATTGATATGACGAGCGGCACTCAGGCGATTGTTCGGGTCAAGGATGCACAGGGGAAAACGTCGTTGGCAGGCGGTGCTGATCCGCGACGCGAGGGGGAAGCGCTGGGGGATTGAGCGGTTTGCAGTGATGAGAAAGGGCTTACCGGGTGGTAGGCCCTTTTTTATGGGAAGTGATTTGGAAACTGCAGGCGCTATTTGGCATACCTGCACAAAGCTTGATCAAACCAGTGAAGCAGGCTTGATCCGCTTATCAGGGCCGTTTAACTGACACCGCATTAAATTCCGGTGGCTGTTGACCCGATTCAAACCGACAGAATCTTCCCATCCACAGGATCACCGATCTTCAGGAAATGCCCACCAGCCACGTGGTGCAGGGTGCGTAGGGCGTCCTGGCCTTCGAAGTGCCAGCGGCCATCGCTGAACACCCGGTCATCGGCCTGGGCGGCGATGACTTCGGCGAGGAACAGGTCGTATTGTTGATGATTGCCGGGCTCCGGCAGCAGGCGGCATTCGAGCCAGGCGACGCAGCCCTCGAGCATCGGCGCTGCCACCTGCTCGCCGCTGAATGTCTGCAGGGCATAGGCCTGGAACTTGTCCTGGCCCGGCGCCCGGGAGATTTCCAGCCCGGATGTAGAACCGACGGTCTGGACGATGTCGGCCTGGGCGGCGCAAGGCACGTTCAGCACGAAGGTCCCCGAAGCTTCCAGCAGGTGTCGGGTCCAGGTGGATTTATCCAGCACCACGGCAATTTTCGGCGGCTCGAAATCCAGTGGCATAGCCCAGGCCGCCGCCATGATGTTGCGCTGGCCATCGTGGGCGGCGCTGACCAGTACGGTCGGCCCGTGATTGAGCAGGCGATACGCCTTGTTCAAGGGTACGGGCCGGCGATGGGAAGCGTGCATGCTGTCTGCTCCTGGAGAAAACGCCGATTGTAGCGGCATACGTCTGGGTCCTGCTTAGCTTGCCAGTTGATTGGCGAACTGTCCGACCGCGTCGACCACCTTCTGCGCGCCGTCCTGGATCTCGCCAATGACCGAGCCCGCCTCCGCTGCCAGCGCCAGCCCCTGCTCAGCCTGAAGCTTGCCCTCGGTCATCAGGGTCACCGCGTGGCGCGCCATGTCCTGGTTCTGGCGCACCACGCCGACAATTTCCTCAGTAGCCTGGCTGGTCCGCGATGCCAACTGCCGCACCTCGTCCGCCACCACGGCAAAGCCGCGGCCCTGTTCGCCAGCCCGCGCGGCTTCAATGGCGGCGTTGAGCGCCAGCAGGTTGGTCTGCTCGGCAATGCCGCTGATGGTCTTGACGATGCTGCCGATGACCAGCGACTGGTCGTTCAGCGCCTCGATGCCCTCACCAGCGGTTTGCATGTGCCTGGCCAGGTCGCGCATTACGCCGACGGCCTGGGTGACCACGGCATTGCCACGCTGCGCGCTTTCGTCGGTCTGCCGGGAGGTGCTGTAGGCAATATTGGCCGCCTCGGCGACCGCTTGCTCCTGATTGACCTGATCGGTGATTACAGTGGCGAACTTCACCACTTTGTACAGGTGATCGTTGGCATCAAGCACAGGGTTGTAGGACGCTTCCAGCCAGACGGTACGGCCGTGGCTGTCGATGCGCTTGAATCGGTCCGCCACAAACTCACCGGCGTTCAGGCGGCGCCAGAAGGCCTGGTAAGCGGCGCTGGAGGATTCGTCCGGCGTGCAGAACATCCGGTGATGTTTGCCCTTGATCTGCGCAAGGCTGTAGCCCATACCGCTGAGAAAGCGGTCATTGGCCGTCAGTACGTTGCCATTGAGGTCAAACTCGATCACCGCCGTCGAGCGCACCAGGGCGCCGATCAGGTTCTCATGCTCCCGGGACGCTTCGATGGTACGGGTCAGGTCGCTGGAAAAAATAGAGAAGTGCCTGATGCGGCCATCCGCCGAGCGAATGGGCTGCATGATCGAGCGCAGCCACGCCTCCTCGCCATTGCCGCGCAACAGGCGCACGGTGCCGGCGAAGTGCTCGCCACGCTGGAGCGCAGCCTTGAAGCGGCGATGGAATTCGTCGGATTTGACGTGCACCGGAACGATATCTTCGATGTGTCGACTACTCAGGTCCTGTCCCCTGTAGAGCATTTCATCGATAAAGTTCTGGTTGACCGATTGAATCCGCCCCTCGGGATCCAGGGTCAGGACCAGCATCTCGCTTTCCAGGCTGTCCTTCACTTGCTGAAGGCTGGAGAGTTCTTCACGAAGAGCCGACAGCTCTTGCTTCAAGCGTTTATTGAACATGGAATGCACCGATGGACAGGGTAGAAAAACGACATGCAGCCTACCCATCGGCCTTGTACATATTTTCTGAAGAGCGGTGCCGTGTCGTCCTGTAAAAATAGTTCAACGGCCTCCCTCGATTACACGGTACCCGTCGCAGGGCAGCTGCCGACCCTCGGCATCCGCGCACCGAAATACGCCGCGCTGGCGACCCCGACCACGCCCATCACTGCACTGAATATCACGCAGATCCAGGGGCTCCAAGGCATTAGCCCGATCAGCAATAACGGCGTGATACTGGCCCATGCGGCGTAGGCAATGTTGTAGGTGAAGGAGATACCCGATACACGAATACGCGCGGGGAACAGCCCGACCATCACCGACGGCACCGCACCCACCACGCCGCAACACAGACCGGCAATGGCATAAGCCAGGCCAATCCAGCTTCCGCCATTGATCAGGCAGCTATAGAGCACCGCAATTCCCACTGGCAGCAACAGGCTATAGAGCATAACGGTACGCCAGGCGCCGATGCGATCCACCAGTAATCCGGCGAGCACGCAGCCCACATTCAGGAAGACGATGCCCAGGGCGCTGAGCCCGAAGGTGTGGCTGGCGCTCATACCGAAGGTTTTCTGCATCATGGTCGGGGTGATCACCACGAACACCACCACCGCCGAGGTCAGAACACAGGTCAGGATCATCGCCGGCAGCATCGCCAGGCGATGTTCACGCAGCACTGTGCGTAACGGCAGCTCGACCGCCGCTTCGCGCCTGGCCTGCATTGCCATGAACACCGGGGTTTCACTGAGCCAGCGGCGCAACCAGACGCCAATCACGCCGAACAGACCGCCCAGCAGGAAGGGATAACGCCAGGCGTAATCGAGGATTTCTGCCGGGGTGAACATCTGTGCCAGGAACGTCGCCGCCAGCGCGCCTATCAGGTAGCCGAAGGTCAGGCCCGCCTGCAGGAATCCCAAGGCATAACCGCGATGCCCGGCCGGCGCGTGCTCGGCGACAAACACCCAGGCGCTCGGCACTTCGCCGCCAACTGCCGCGCCCTGCAGGATGCGCAGTGCCAGCAGCAGCAAGGGCGCGAAATAGCCGATCTGCGCATAGGTTGGCATGATCCCGATCAGCAGGCACGGCAGCGCCATCATCAGGATGCTCAGGCTGAAGACCTTCTTGCGTCCCAGCCGGTCGGCGAAATGCGCCATCAGGATGCCGCCCAATGGCCGCGCCAGGTAACCGGTGACGAAGATCCCGAAGCTCTGCAGCAGACGCAGCCACTCAGGCATTTGCGGCGGGAAAAACAGCTGGCTGAGGGTCAGGGCGAAAAATACGAAAATGATGAAGTCGTAGATTTCCAGCGCCCCGCCCAGCGCGGCAAGGCCGAGCGTCTTGTAGTCCGAACGAGTGAACGGCGCCGGGCGCACATCGGTTTGGGCAGTCATGAAAAAGCACTCTGGTACGGGCAAAAATTCTAGGCGCCCATGGTCTACGCAAATCCGTCTGCGGACAACCCGTTAGACCAAAGTCCCAAAGCGGTAAAAGTTGGTCACAAAAAATACAGCGTTTGAATTACTGTTGGCACCTGCCCAGACGGGCCCACGAGGCCCTGAAGACCACAATAAACATAAAATCCGAGGTTCTCCCGTGGCCGCTGATATCGACGATAGCCGCTATGCCCGCTTTGCCCTGCGCTGCTCAAGCTTTGCCGAACGCTGGTTCCCCGACTCCTGGGTGTTTGCGGCACTGGCCGTAATCATCGTGGCCCTTGCCACCATGGCAATGGGCGCCAAGCCCACCGATGCCGCCATGGCCTTCGGCGATGGTTTCTGGAGCCTGATTCCGTTCACCATGCAGATGGCGTTTGTGGTGATCGGCGGTTATGTCGTCGCCAGCTCGCCACCGGCTGTGAAACTGATCGACCGATTGGCGCGCATCCCGAAAAACGGCCGCTCCGCCGTCGCCTGGGTCGCGCTGATTTCCATGGTCGCGTCGTTGCTGAACTGGGGACTGTCCCTGGTATTTGGTGGCTTGCTGGTGCGTGCCCTCGCCCGCCGTACCGATCTGAAGATGGATTATCGTGCTGCCGGCGCCGCTGCTTACCTGGGGTTGGGTGCGGTCTGGGCCTTGGGTCTGTCGTCATCGGCGGCGCAATTGCAGGCCAACCCGGCCAGCCTGCCGCCTTCGATCCTGTCGATTACCGGGGTCATTCCCTTCACCGAAACCATTTTTCTCTGGCAGTCGGGCGTACTGCTGCTGGCGCTGATCATTATTTCACTGATCATTGCCTACGCCACCGCACCAGGCCCCAATACGGCCCGAGACGCAAAAGCCTGCGGCATCGACCCGAGTTTCAATCTGCCGCCACTGCAACCGCGCACCCGCCCTGGCGAGTGGCTGGAACACAGCCCGCTGCTGACCATCCTGCTGGTCCTGCTGGCGGCCGGCTGGTTGTTCCATGAATTCTCGACCAAGCCGGCGATCAGCGCGATCTCCGGGCTGAACACCTACAACTTCCTGTTCATCATGCTCGGCGCCCTGCTGCACTGGCGTCCGCGCAGCTTCCTCGATGCAGTCGCCCGAGCCGTGCCCACCACCACCGGGGTACTGATCCAGTTTCCGTTGTATGGCTCGATCGCCGCACTGATGACCACCGTCAAGGGCACCGATGCGCAAACCCTGGCGCACCACATCTCGACCTTCTTCGTCAGCATCGCCTCCCACGACACCTACGCGCTGTTGATGGGTGTGTATTCGGCGATCCTCGGCTTCTTCATTCCGTCCGGCGGCGGCAAATGGATCATCGAAGCACCCTATGTGATGCAGGTGGCCACCGACCTCAACTACCACCTGGGCTGGGCGGTGCAGATCTACAACGCCGCCGAAGCGTTGCCTAACCTCATCAACCCCTTCTACATGCTGCCGCTGCTGGGCGTACTGGGATTAAAGGCCCGGGACCTGATCGGATTTTCGTTCGTGCAGTTGCTGGTGCACACGCCACTGGTGCTGTTTCTACTGTGGGCGCTGGGCACGACGCTGACCTACACGCCGCCCGTGATGCCATAAATGTCGCTGGATGCACCTGTTCGAGCAGGTGCATCCAGATTTGTTCGGTGGATTGTTCCTACCTCGCGGTTCGCCATCTCCTGACACCAATACAGGCCGCAGCTGACACCGCAAGCGCGATGGCTGCAGTAAACTTCGACAATTGCGCAATCACAGGCTTAAAAGGATCTGAGCATGTTCAAACGCACAGCACTTGCCCTCGCGGCCCTCACCCTGAGTGCCGCCGCCCATGCCGATGTCGATCTGAAACTGGGCAGCACTGAACGCGTCACGCGTCTGTTCGCCTACCCCAACAACTGCGGCGTCGTGTGCTTTCGCAACTGGACGCTGGAGCAAACCGTCGAGCACTACCTGGGCCAAAGCGTGCAGCGCGATGGATACGCCACGGCAAAGGTGCGGGTCAAAACCGATAACGATCAGCTTTACGCGCAAATCACCGGGGTGCCTGCCGGTTATCACCAACCACTGCAAGCCCTGCTCGACGCCGGAGACCTGGCCTGGTCCGGCGCAAACAGACTGAACGCTGACGGCAAGTGGGCGTACAACTGGTCACTGTTCCTGCCTTTGGGCATGGCGCTGAACAATCGTAAAAGTATCGAGCTGTTGCACTTTCCGCCGGACTATTCGCTGACCCAGGCCCAGGATTACCTGCGCTCGGCCACCACCGATCGTTGGGCCACGCTGCTAACCGCCAATGGCATCCCAGCCGCGCAAACACCCGCTTACCAGACCATCATCGACATTGCCCCGATTGCCGCACCCGCGACTGCGGGCAAGGACCTGGAGGGCGTTTACAATTATTTCACCGACTATCAGACCACCATGGTCAGGGAGCTCAGCCGCACTGCCAGCGGCGCGGCATTACCCATGATCGCGTTTGGCGCGCCGGTGCGCAGCTGGGTCAAGGCGCAATACGGCCCCACCGTCAGCGTGTTGGGGCTGGCGACGATCAGCCCAAATGCCGGGCTCAAAGTACCCGTGTTGGGCGCCAATCACCCGAGCTACATCTGGTACGCGGCCAATCCAGCCGCCTATTCCGGCAAGGATGCCCAGGCCCAGGCTGACGCGGCAGGCCTTAAGGTGATGGGCCAGGATTTGAGCGCTGCGTGTTGGCAGGCCGGCATGGGCAGCGCCCCCGGCAGGGATCCGGCGACGCAATTGAAGAACTGTACCCAGACCTGGCAAGTCACTCGCACGGAAAAAACCTGCGAACTGTTCTATACCTCGATTCGCAACCTGCCCCCGGCCCAGGCCGTCGCCAAATGTGCATCGGCACCGATCAGGTCCCAGCTCATCCAGCTGAAAACTTCGGCGACCACGGTTGGACCGGGCCAGGGACTGTAGACGCGAAAAGCGCTACAGCGGACGCAGACGGTACTGTGGCGGCAACTGCTCGAAGCCGCTGATGGTTGCGTTCAGGCTTTTCCAGCGACCGTCCTTGATGCCGTAGATGCAACCGTGAATCGACAGTTTCTGTCCACGATGCCAGGCATTTTGCACAATGCTGGTGTGGCCGACGTTGGCCACTTGCTGGATCACGTTCAGCTCGCAGAGGCGGTCCACCTGCTCCTCTTCAGTTGGCAACTGCGCCAGCTCTTCGCGTTTTTCGTAATACAGGTCGCGAATCGAGCGCAGCCAGCCATCGATCAGGCCCAGCTGGCGGTCCTGCATCGACGCTCGTACGCCGCCGCAACCATAGTGGCCGGTCACCAGGATGTGCTTGACCTTGAGCACGTCCACCGCGTACTGAATCACCGACAGGCAGTTCAAGTCGGTATGCAGCACCACGTTCGCCACGTTGCGGTGGACGAACAGGTCGCCAGGAAGCATGCCAACGATTTCGTTCGCCGGCACCCGCGCATCGGAGCAACCGATCCACAGGTATTCGGGGGTCTGTTGGCGAGCCAGCTTGGAGAAGAAGTCCGGATCTTCCTGTTTGATCGCTTCAGCCCAGCGTTCGTTGTTATCAATCAGATCTTGTAATTCGTTCATGCTGTAGAGCCTCAAGAATGGTGCGCTTCTATGACAGACAACCACCCGTCGGGGTCACGCGATCAATGCAACTAAGGCAGGTGGAATTCTCGCCAGCCCTGTGGGTCCATCCTAGTAAGGCCCACAGTATGAGGAAATACCATGACTGATTCACGACGTCCTTTCGATGCGGCGCAACCCGAGCCCATCGATGACAACGAAGACCGCATGGGTTCAATGCATGAACTGGACTTTGACGAAGACGAACCCGGCGCCCGGATTGGCGACGAACTGCCGGACAACGAGCGCGAGCAACTGATGCCGCCTGAGCGGGTGCGGGAGGCGGGCATGACGGGCGCCTCCACCGAAGACCACGAACCCACGGATGATGATATGAGCCCGGAAACGCTCATCCTCGAAGACGGCGCAAGGGATGCCCGGGAAGCAGGCGAAGCAGGTCAGGCAGACTGGGACTTGAGCATTGTCGATGAAGATGACATCGGCGGAGGCAATGGCCTGGATGAAGCGGAACTGGCGCAGCGTGATCCGCTGGACGGGAATCGCTGACCTACCCGATTGACAGAATTCTCCCCGGTAGGAGCTGCCGAAGCCTGCGATCTTTTGATTGTATAAACACCAGGATTAAAAGATCGCAGCCTTCGGCAGCTCCTACGGGGGTATCTGTGTTCAATCCACCGACGGGTTCAATCCACCAGCGTGCAGGCCATGACCACCGCATCTTCCCGGCCGCCCACCGCCGGGTAATAGTCCCGGCGCCGCCCGATCTCGTTGAACCCGTACCGCTCATACAAGCGAAACGCCGAACGATTGCTGTCCCGCACTTCCAGGAAGCACTCCCGCGCCTCGGCCTTGTAGGCAATCGACATCAGGTGCTCAAGTAACGTCAGGCCCAGGCCACGGCCCTGGTTCTCCGGTTTGACCGTGATGTTCAACAGGTGCGCTTCATCAAGAATGATCTGTACCACACCGTGGCCGACCTGCTGCTGACCTTCGAACATCAGCCAGATCTGGTACTTGCCGAGCCCATCAAGAAAAATCCCGCGGGTCCACGGATGGCTGTAAGCCGCGTATTCGATCTTCAGTACAGCGTCCAGGTCCGCCTCGATCATGGGGCGAAACGATACAGCGTCACTCATTTGATTCTTTCCAGCGCGCCATCAGCCGACGCATGGCTTGCCAGACATCAGCCTTACGCTGTGGCTCTTCCATTAATAATTCCAGGCCCGGCAGGGCCCAGACCGAGCCCAGGCCTTCGACCTGGAGTTCACGGTTGAACGATTCGGCGTTTTCCTCGCCAGCGAAACGTACCGCCGGCAGACCGATCAGCCATACGCAGACGCACGGCGCATCTTCCAGGCGGGCCGAGAGGAAACCCTGCACGAAATCACGAGCGGCTTCCGGGCCTTGATCCATGGTGCCCCGGGCCAGCAGCGGCCAGCGTACGGGGTCGCCGACTATCTGTGGGCTGTCCGGCAGGCCGGCGGCGCGCAGCATGTCCTTGAGCAGCAGATAGGCAGGGTCGCGGGTTTGAAAGGTTTCACCTGTGGGTAACTCGACCAGCAGCAGGCAGCGACCGGCGCGCAGCAACTGCAGGGCGAAACGCGGCGGCGGCACTACTGGTGGCTTGGCCACGACTGGCGCGGCCACTTCTTCGACTTTTGCATCCGTGCGGGTGCTGGCCAGCGAAGGCCGAGGCACCTCGATCTTCACCCGCTCGGCGGGCTTGGCCTGCGGCTGCACGGGCGCCTCAGCCACAGTGGCCGTTGCTATCGGAGCGACGACCACGGGTTGCGGTGTCTCCAGCAGCTCGGGCCGCGACGGCGCGGCGAAGGGCAATTCGGTGCGCGGCAGCCAGTTGACCACCTGCATGGCGGTCAAATAAGCGCGGCGACGGGACTCGATAAGCAAAGGTCGGCCACTTGTGGATAACTAAAGTGCGTGGATTCTACCGCCCTTCTCGCAAGATCGCCCGCGCTTGATCGACAGAAAGCCGACTGTCCGTCCCGAGAGTTAATCGCAATGGGCGCGATGCAGTACAATCGCTGCTTTTATCGCCAACCAGCCGGCCATTCCGATGATCGAACCCAAGCGCGTCTTGCGCGCCCTCGCTGAACACTGGGCACTTCTGGAGCCACTGTGCGAGCACTTCGACCAGGGCACCTTGAGCCTCAACGAACTGCGCACGCAATTGGGCGCCCAGCAACTGGACAGCACGCCGCAGGACATCACAAGCCTGCTGGATGTGTGGATTCGCCTCGACATCCTGGTGCCTGTGGCAAAAAGCCCGAACCGTTTCGAGCTCAATGCGCAGATTCACGACTTCCTCGCCTACCTGCGCCGTGAGCACCGCCTGGGTCTGTGTCTGGAAATCGAAGCCTACTTGCGCCACCTCGAACGCCTGGCCGGTTATATCCAGGATGCGTTCGACATCCGCGACGGCCACGACCTGGCACGTCAATTGCGCCTGCTGGACATGCGCGTACGGGACGTCTTGAAGAAACTTGCCAACGACGAACAGGCTCTTGTGGCCGTCGCCGAGCGCGCCAAGACCAGCGACCGGCAGATTCCCCTGCGCCAGCGTTACGCCGAAGTGCTGGCGACCTGGGATGAATACGTCGAGCCGATGATCCAGCTGGTCAATGCCGACGGTGCTTTCGAGCAAGGCGTACGCAAGGTCGAGAATGTCCTGCTGAGGATGCTCACCGAACAGCAACGGCTGGGCCACCTGGTCGACGACGACATGCTGCTGCGCACCCATGCGCGCATCCTCGAAATGCAGACCAGCGCCCAGTTGACCCTGCGCCACGCCCGCGAACTGCTCCTGCCGTTGCGTGAAGAGGCCCGTCGGCACAATGCCGTGACCCGTGGCGCGGCGCTGGCCTTGTCGGCTATCCGGCGCAAAGGCCTGGACGCGGTCCCCCAAGCGGCCATGCCAATGTTCACCCGCCCGCAAAGCACCTTCCTTGGCAGCGCCAGCCAGGTCGAAGCGTACGTGTACGCACTGGCCCGTTTCGAGCCGAAACCGGCGCGTTTTCCCAAGGCTCACAAAACCCAGAAAGGCGAAGCCCCGCGTGCGCCACGTACCGTTCGCGAAATGCTTGAACGCTGCGAAGACGCCCTGCCGATGCCGGACCTGATGGCCTGGCTGCTGGAACAGGAGCCAGACGGCGCCACTGACGAGTTGCTGTACTGGTTCTCGCGCCTGTCGCGGGAAAAACGTTTCCAGCGCGAGCGTCTCGAACGCCGTGACTACCACACTCATGAGCACCAGGTCAGCCTGCGCTCCTTCGCCCTGCTCTCGGCCCGCGACAGCGCCGCCGAGGATTCCGCGAGCATCCCACATGCATCTTGATCTATCCGAACTGTCCCAGCTGGCACCGATCTTCCGCGAGCTGTTCAAGGGCTACCACGTCAGCCGCCGTGATCCGGAGCTGTACGCGCAACTGTCGAACTTCCAGGACCAGTACCGCACGCTGTTCAAGGCATTGGGGTTCGAGTTGGTCTGCGATACCCGCGGCTTCTATTACTTCGTGCCGGACCTCGCCGCCGCTGCGGTGAACAAGACCGCCCAGCGTCTGGCGCTGTTTACTTTCATTCTGGTCGAGCATCTGGCGGATCAGGGTCGGGACCCGATCGCCGTGCTTGACGGAGGCAGCCTGGGTCGCGACGAATTGCCTTCGCTACTGGAAAAGTACCGCGACCTGTTTATCCAGGCCGAAGTGCAAACTGTCGAAGAGCTCGAAGAAAAAATCATGCGCCGCATGACCCAACTCGGTTTCGCTGGCGAAGAAAACGGCGTCTATCGCTTCCTGCCGCCGATGCACCGCTTCCTCGATGTCTGCCTGTCAGTGCAGCAGGACCGCGACCTGGCGGCCAGCCTGCACAGCGTGTTGCCGCTGCCGGCTCCAGTGCTGATCGATGACGACAGCGATGAGAAGCTGCTGCAAACCGACGATCCACTGGATCTGACTGACTTCGAAGAAGAAAGCGAAGAAGACGCCATGGCGCGCGCCATTGCCGAAGAACAGGAGACCGACGCATGAGCAAGGAACGCTACGGCATTCGCCGCTTCGCCCTTTTGAACACCGCCGGCTACAGCCTCGGCCTGTTCCCGCTGGAAGAGCCACTGTCGGTTTACGGCGCGAACAACCTGGGCAAATCCGCCTCGATTAACGCCCTGCAGTTCCCGATTCTGGCGCGCATGTCGGACATGAGTTTCGGCAAGTACAGCCTGGAACAATCCCGGCGCTTCTATTTCGCCTCGGACACCAGTTACATCCTCGTTGAAGTGTCCCTGCCCCATGGCCCGCACGTGATCGGCGTGGTGGGTCGCGGCCCGGGTGGTGGTTTTGGTCACCAGTTCTTTGCCTATGCCGGCAAACTGGACCTGGCGCACTACCAGAAGAATGACACCTGCCTGCGTCAGAAAGAGCTGTTCACCAACCTTGAGCGCGAGGGCCTGAAAGCCTACGAACTCAAGCCGGATGAACTGCGTCGCTTGCTGGTGGGCGGTCACACATCGATTCCGCTGGACCTGACCCTGATTCCACTGCGCTCCACCAGCGAACAAAGCCTGAAGACGTTCCGTGCGCTGTTCATCAACCTGTTGCACATGCGCGAAATCACCGCGGCCAAGCTCAAGCAGTTGTTCCTCGATGCGTTCGAACACAGTCTGCGTTCCGGCAGCGTGGACTACATCGCGGCGTGTGAAGAAGCGTTTCGCGACGTACGCCGCATGGAGCAGGATTACAACTCGCTGGTCACGGCCGGCCCGCTGGTCGAAGCCCTGGCGGCCGGTGTGACCCAGCGTAATATCCTGCGCGGCAAACTGCACCGCATCTCGCCGCTGCTCGACTCGTTACTGGGCACCTGGTCGGACTATGCCAGTGCGCGCAAGGAAGAGCTGACCATCCAGGCCGAGCACTACCGCAATGAACAGGACGCACTGCAAAACGATCAGCGCGGCGGCACTCAGGAGTTGATGCGCCTGGAACGGGAAATTTCCGGCATCCAGCGCTGGCTAGGAGAGTTGTCCGTACTGAAGAATCGCTTTGCCCTGGTCGATGACGTCAAGGTCCTGGAACAGCAACTGCTGGCGGCCAAGGATGCGCACGACGAACTGGCCGGTGCGCTGGCCCAGTCCCGCCAATTCAGCGCCGAAGACCTCGAAGAGCGTCTGCGCGACCTGGAAAAACGCCTGAAGTCGGTCAAGCAGCAGCTCGATCATGCCGACAACAACAGCTACGCCCGTCTGCGCGAAGAGTTCTCGCAACAGGACGTCGAGCGCCTGATGCGCCTGTTCAACAGTGCCCTGTTCAGCCTGCCACTGGGTGAACACGGTATTGCGCTGGATGAGGACGGACAGTGGGTCAAGTCCATGGAGCTGATTCTGGATAGCTTCAAGGGCGAGCGATTCGAAGTGCCTGGCTTGTCCATCGATATGTCGCACATCGAGCCGCCGGCCCTGCAAGCCCTGGCTGACCGCGCCGCATTGCGCGACCAGAAAGAACGCCTGGAAAAAGAACTCAAGCAGCTTAAAACCCAGGCGGCCGTGGCCGCCGACCGCGCGGCGAGCAAGACCCAGACCGAAGCGTTGTATCAGCAAGTGCTGGACGCGCAAAAGGCGCTGGAAGATTTCCGTCGCTCGCAAACCCTGAGCGCCGAAGAAGGCGACAAGCTGGAACAGCTGGCCCAGATGGAAGCCGCGCAGGACGAATTAAAACGCTCCAGCGATGCATTCACCGAGCGAGTCCAGCAACTGTCGGCCAAGCTGCAACTGGTAGGGCGGCAGATCGGCGACATGGAAGCCAAGCAGCGCACGCTCGACGACGCCTTGCGCCGCCGCCAACTGCTGCCGGCAGACCTGCCGTTCGGTACTCCGTTCATGGACCCGATCGACGATTCCATGGACAACCTGCTGCCACTGCTCAATGACTACCAGGACAGCTGGCAAGGACTGTTGCGCAGCGATGGTCAGATCGATGCGCTCTACGCCCAGGTGCGTCTCAAGGGTGTTGCCAAGTTCGACAGCGAAGACGACATGGAGCGGCGCCTGCAACTGCTGATCAATGCCTACGCGCATCGCACCGACGAAGCGCTGACCCTGGGCAAGGCCCGCCGCGCCGCGGTTACTGACATCGCGCGGACCCTGCGCAACATCCGCAGCGACTACGACAGCCTCGAGCATCAACTGGCCCTGTTCAACCGCGAGATCAACAAACGCCAGGTGTCCAACCTGCAGAGCTTCCGCATCGTGCTCGCGCCGAACAAGGAAGCGTTGAAACACATTGACCAGATCATCCACAGTGCCGGCCAGTACGAAGAAGGTGAAACCCTCTCGGTATTCGATCTCAGCCAGAGCGCCGACCAGGACAACAGAAACGAGGAGGCCAAGGAGTATCTGGCACGCCTGGTTGCTGCCAACCACAACCAGTTGGGCCTCAAGGACCTGTTTGAACTGGCATTCGAGATCACCAAGGTCAACGGCCAGCCCGTCATCCACACCGACATCGATGGTGCTGCGTCCAACGGCACCACCATGACCATCAAGGCGCTGACCAACATGTACCTGTTGTTGCACTTGATGGACCGCGACCAGGCCGGCCGGGTGCGCTTGCCCTACTACCTCGACGAAGCGGCGGACATCGACGAGAAGAACCAGGCAGCCCTGCTGGAAACCAGCCTGCAACTGGGCTTCGTGCCGATTCTGGCGAGTGTCAAACCGCAGGTTTGCGCCAGTGTCGCCATTGACCTGGAAGGCGGCAGCGGACCGAACGGGATTTACATCGACGAGGCGGACTGGAAGTACATTCGCCGTCACGATGAAGTGAAGCCTGTGGTCAATGTGGCAGCCGATGAACCGGAGCTGGATGCCGTCTGATCCTGCCTGATCCAGACAAAAGGCCGCGATCCAATGGACCGCGGCCTTTTTTGTCCGAGCTGGTGGGCGAATGCGAGGGGCTCATCACGAGCACCGCCGCCGATAATTACTTACCGATCGCGATCTTCGGCGCCCAGGTCAGCCATTCATCTTCGAACTTATCGAATAACGGGAATGTCTGTTCCGCTCGCGCAGGGTTACCCATGCGCTCGCCATCCGGGGTGGCGAACGCGATGCCACCCTGAATCAGGGTTTCCAGAGACTCGGTGCGCATCGTCGCGCCCTTGAACAGTCCATAGTCGAATCCGAAACCGCTGGAGTTCCAGAACCGCGTACCGCTGCGCACCAACGGCGCGTACTTGGGTTCAATCAGGATGTGAATCAGCACGCGATCCGCTGTCTGCCCCAACTCGTACCCCGTCACCTTGCCTACCGTCACTTCCCGGTAGGTGACCGGCACGCCGATCTTCAACGAGCCTCGACGAGCCGCGCTCAACACCAGGCTCAAGCCAGGCTCCACCTTGGCTATTTCCGGCGGGCTGGACAAGGCCACGAAACTCTTCTGCGGGCCCAGGCTCTTCGGCCCGGGCTGCACCTCAATGTATTGACCGGTCACGAGGGTTTCAAGGTTTGCGGTCTTGATCAGACCCAGCTCCGGCTTGACCACCCAGAATTGACTGCCGACCCGGGCAATACGCTCCGGCACTTCGGTAATTCGCGCGGTGAGCACCACGGACTGCAGGTCATCGGTGAGATCAACGTCCTCGATCTTGCCGACATCCAGCCCCTTGAACCGCACAGGAGTGCCGGTGCGCAGACCGTCGGCGCGGTCGACCTTGATGGTGACCAGGGTGCCTTTCTGGTTGGCCTCGTCGTGGCTGGGGAACAGGCGGAACCGAGGGATACGCTTTTGCAGCGGCGCCTTGGCTTCCGGGGTCTCAAAAGCAATACCACCGGCCATCAGGCTTTGCAGTGACTCGCTCTTGACCTGGATGCCACCCGTCAGCCCACCCGTGAGGGTAACGCCACTCGCATTCCAGAATCGGCTGGAGGCATTGACCAGGCCTTCATATTCTTTCTCGATGTGAACGCCAATCACCAGCTGTTTACGAGTCTTGGAGAATTGATAGCTCTGGACCGAACCGACCTTCACCTGCTTGTAGAGAATCGGGCTGCCCACTTCCAGCGAGCCGAGGTTCTCGGTAAACAGGACCAGGTGCAGCCCGGGTGAGCGCAGGTCCAGAGGCGGAGCCTTGGGTCTTGCGACAAATTCACGCTGCGGCGCTGCCCCCTTGTCGCCGGGGCGTATGGCGATGTAGTTACCCTTCACCAGCGCTTCCAGACCGGTGATGCCAGCGAGGGAAATCGAGGGTTTGACCACCCAGAACTGAGTGCCATCGACCAGATAATCCTCGGCCAGCGGGTCAAGGGTCAGCTCGGCAGTGGCCGCCGTCAGGTCAGGATCGACCTTGAGCGCCTTCAGGTTGCCGACCTGTATCCCTTTGTACATGACCGGCGTACGACCGGCCTGCAAACCTTCGAAATCACTGAGCTTGACCTTGATACGTATACCGGCTGCGGCAGCGTCGAAATCTTCATAGAGCCGGAACGGCAGGCTCGGATCGGTTGCCGGGCTGTCCTTGCGGTTTTCCGGGGTCGCAAAGGCAATACCGCCGGCAACGATGCTGGCCAGGGATTCGCTGCGCACCTTCACGCCGGAAAGGTTGGCGTCGATGCTGATGCCGCTGGCGTTCCAGAAACGCGTATGTTTACGCACCAGATTGGCGTAAGTAGGCTCAATGAAGACCTTGAGCTCAACAGTACTTTGATCTTCAGACAGCAGGTAGCTTTTCACCTGGCCGACCTTGATCTGCTTGTAGAACACCGGGCTGCCACGGTTGAGCGAACCCAGTCGGTCGGCCTTGATGGTCAGGTGCAGGCCGGGCTTGGCGTCGGATAATGGTGGCTCTTCGGCAAGCGCCTTGAACTTGCGAGTGGGCTCGCCTTCGCCCGGGCTGATCGCGACATAGTTACCCGAAACCAGCGTCTCCAGGCCGGTAATACCAGCCAGGGTGACGCTTGGCTTGACCAGCCAGAAGCGCGTGCTGGTGCGCAGGTATTGCTCGACATCCTTGTTCATCTCGACGGTGGCGATCACCCCTTTGGAGGCGCCTTCGTCGTCGAGTTTAAGGGTCTTGACCTTGCCCACCGACATGCCTTTGTAGACGACTTCGGTCTTGTTGGCCTGAATGCCTTCACCACTTTCGAACCGCACCTGAACCTCGATGCCGGTCTCGTTATAGGCTCGCCAGCCGAGCCAGCCGCCGATGATCAGGGCGATCAGGGGTAACACCCAGATAGCCGACCAGTTCGAGGCCGGTCGGGTTTTAGCTGTTGGCAAATCAGTCATGGTCGTCGTCCGACTCCGTGTTATCCCAAATCAGTCGGGGATCGAAAGTAACTGCAGCAAGCATCGTCAGAATCACCACACTGGCGAACGCAATGGCACCAAGATTGGCTTCGACGCTGGCAAGCCGTCCGAAATTCACGACCGCCACGAGAATGGCGATCACAAAGATATCGAGCATCGACCAGCGGCCAATGAATTCAATAAAGCGGTACATCAGAATGCGCTGGCGGGCCGACAGCGGCTGGTGGCGTTGTACCGAGAACAACAGCAATGCAATGCCTACCAGTTTGAAGGTCGGCACGACGATGCTGGCAATGAACACCACGGCTGCGATGGGGATCATGCCGTGCTGAACCAGCTGGATCACCCCGGACATGATGGTGCTGGGATCGCCCTGCCCCAGGGAGGTAACCGTCATGATGGGCAATACATTGGCCGGGATATACAAAATCGCAGCCGTAATCAGTAACGCCCAGGTTCGCACCAGGCTGTTCGGACGGCGCTCATGGACCAACGCACCACATCGCGTACAGACCTGCTCGTCGGTGTCAGCGTCCTGCCTGTTCAACTCATGGCATTCGGTGCAAATCAGAATGCCTGCATCAATCGCCCGCATGGGCATCCTCTCCTGATAGAGCCTGCCAGATCTGGTGGGGCGACATCACCACTTCCAGCCAGACCTGAACCAACAACAAACTGATGAAACATGCCAAACCGAGTCCGACGGTAATCGCTGCCATATCTGCCAGCTTCACGATCGCAACCAGGACGCCCATGAGATAGACCTCAAGCATGCCCCAGTCGCGCAAATGGTGATAAATGCGATATAGCAACAAACCGTAACTGCGGCCGACGTCAAAGCGGATGCTCAGCAATACCGCCAGCTGGCACAGCAACTTGAGCAGCGGGATGGCCATGCTGCACAGGAACACGACGACCGACACGCCTTGCATGCCGGTGTCGAACAACCCCACAACACCGCTCCAGACAGTGTCTTGCGACGATTGCCCGAGTAGATTGAGCTCCATGATGGGTAAAAAGTTCGCCGGAATAAACAACAGGAGAGCGGCGATCACCAGGGCGAGACTGCGTTGCACGACGTTATGCCGGTGCGCGTAGAGTTCGTAGCCACAACGAGGACACAGCGCTTTCTCGCCATGGGCGAGCTGCGGCTTGCGCATCAGCAGGTCGCACTCATGACAGGCTACCAAGTCTTCCAGCGGTAATTCTGACAGCCCGAGGGCGTCAACCGAATCTGGCATAAAGGCTCTGGCTCCGAAATAGTTGGACCTATTCTAGTGTCCTGAACTGAAAATAACTGTGCCTATTTGTGCTGCAAATAGTTGCTTTTGTTCCAGACAAAAACAAAACCCCTACCTGCATACGCAGATAGGGGTT
>NZ_JACBXG010000050.1:0-551 GCF_020295325.1 Pseudomonas sp. Y24-6
GTTGCGACTGAAATCGTCGTCGTCTCCGTCGGCCCGTCCACCGCTCAGGAGCAACTGCGCACTGCGCTGGCCCTGGGTGCCGACCGCGCCATCCTCGTCGAATCCGCTGAAGATCTGACTTCCCTGGCCGTTGCCAAACTGCTCAAGGCTGTTGTCGACAAGGAACAGCCACAGCTGGTGATCCTTGGCAAACAAGCGATCGACAGCGACAACAACCAGACTGGCCAGATGCTCGCGGCATTGAGCGGTTATGGCCAGGGCACGTTCGCGTCGAAAGTGGAAATCAGCGGCGACAGCGTTGCCGTGACCCGCGAAATCGACGGCGGCGCGCAGACGGTTTCCCTGAAGCTGCCGGCCATCGTCACCACTGACCTGCGTTTGAACGAGCCGCGTTATGCGTCCCTGCCAAACATCATGAAAGCCAAGAAGAAGCCTCTCGAAGTGCTGACTCCGGATGCTTTGGGCGTTTCCACCGCCTCCACCAACAAGACCGTGAAAGTCGAAGCGCCTGCTGCACGCAGCGCGGGTATCAAGGTCAAGTCGGTGGCTGA
>NZ_JACBXG010000051.1:0-525 GCF_020295325.1 Pseudomonas sp. Y24-6
CCTATGGGAGCTGGTAAATCGACGTAGTTTTAGCTCGCCACTCAGCGGGCTTTCGCTATCCGGTGATGGGTTCCATTCCCACAGCTCATTAATACACCCACCACGGACGGGATCCGCGTGCAGCATCCCCATGTCCCCGACTAGAAGTCACGATTATGCGAACACCATGGATCTTGTTAGGAGTTTTGTTTCTCAGCG
The DNA here is from genome assembly GCF_020295325.1 of Pseudomonas sp. Y24-6. NCBI lineage: Bacteria > Pseudomonadati > Pseudomonadota > Gammaproteobacteria > Pseudomonadales > Pseudomonadaceae > Pseudomonas > Pseudomonas sp. Y24-6. The sequence goes on from NZ_JACBXG010000051.1 coordinate 199, forward strand.
GTTGTCAGGCTTCGGGTCTCTCTTGGGGGCGCTCGGACCCGGATGCCGGGCCGTGGGCGCTGGGTTTTGTCACGCCTTATGCAATGTGGGGCTGGGTAGAGGATAGCGCCACCGTAGATGTCGATGGGGATTTTTACCGTCGAATTGGCAGTGGGGCTTCCGAAGGTAGGAAAAATGGTACTCCTGGAGCTAGTGGCTGGCTGGTGACAGGAGGAGGCAACGAAAGAGATGTAAGAGATGCAAAACTGCCGGTGCGTATCTATGTGCGCTGGCAATCGGTGGTTGAACCGCAAACCTATCAGGGTTGGATCGAGATACCGGAAAGTG
>NZ_JACBXG010000052.1:0-516 GCF_020295325.1 Pseudomonas sp. Y24-6
ACGAACATAGATGCGTACCGGAAGTTTGGCATCCCGCACATTTTGATACCCGCTCCCCCCAGGCCTAGGCCATCCTCTAGCCCCATCTGCACCGTTTTTCCTTCCTCCAGTAGCCCAGCCGCTGCCAATCCGACGATACAGGTTCCCATCGACATCGACGGTGGCGCTGTCCTCAACCCAGACTTCCATCGAATAAGGCGTGACAAAGCCAATTTCCCAGGGCCCAGCGTCGGGATCTGAGTGCCCCCAGGACTGGCCCGAGGTGTGGCAGCCGCTCAGTAACAAGNCCGACGATACAGGTTCCCATCGACATCGACGGTGGCGCTGTCCTCAACCCAGACTTCCATCGAATAAGGCGTGACAAAGCCAATTTCCCAGGGCCCAGCGTCGGGATCTGAGTGCCCCCAGGACTGGCCCGAGGTGTGGCAGCCGCTCAGTAACAAGGCCCCAAAAAAAATCCCTAGTGTTCTCATACTCGTGACTCCTAGTCGGGGACATGGGGATGCTGCACGCGGA
>NZ_JACBXG010000053.1:0-510 GCF_020295325.1 Pseudomonas sp. Y24-6
CATGCCGTCACCGCCATTGTGATCAGGACGCAGAACACGCCAATGGAGAAACCAGCCAGGGTGCAGGCTGCTGTGATTGCGATGTTCATGGCTTCACCTTCAGGCCGGCGGCTTCAAGGGTCTTGTGCAAATCGTTGATGAACTTCGATTCGTTAAAGCAGCCGCCCTCAACGTCATCGAAATAGTCTTGGTAAGTCTCCGAAAATCGGTCTGGTAGCTTGATCACCAGCGCCTTACGGGACTGCTGCCATGCCCACCACGCGTAAATCAGTGCGCTGGTGGAATAGCTATCCGCCATCCGACTTAGCTGGATCGCGACCAGTGGCTGGCCTGCCTCTTCGGCGATGGCCGCCTCGAACTCTTCACGCATCTTGTCGGTCATTGCGCAGTCCTCTTGCCAAATTTCGCCATCAGCAGCTCACGCGCCGAGGCGCCGTCCACCGGTATTCCTTGCTGGATGATTCGCGCTTGAGCCTGTTGGTCGGCCAACTCTTCAGCCAGTTGCAGCGC
>NZ_JACBXG010000054.1:0-509 GCF_020295325.1 Pseudomonas sp. Y24-6
ATATTTGACCTGTTCAGTTGGACGTTTCTGCTCCTTATCCCAGCGTTGCTGATTTTGTATCCCGCCAATCCCTCCGCTTTTGCCTTTCTTGCATTACGGCGTCCTGTACCGGCCAGACCTCCTGCCCGCCTGATTTTCGTCCGTTTCAACGATTAATCCGACCTTCTGCGCGCCGATCTTCGGCGCACTGTCTGACTGCGCCAACCTGGCGCGGCTTGGTATTACCTGAGTTGTCCTGACCCTTTGGAGATTGCCATGCATGCCACATTGAAATTTATCCTCGCCACCCTGCTCGTGAGCAGCCCACTTATCGCCTCGGCAGTCGATGAGCATCACCCGGAGGGGCAGACCGCGCCCGCCAAGACAAGCGAAGCAGCTACGCCGATGCAAAACAATGTCATGACCGAGCAAATGCAAAAAATGCAGGCTGCACACGACAAGGCAGCCGCCGCCAAGACCCCTGCCGAGCGACACGCCGCCATGCAGGAGAGCATGAAGACGATGAAGGA
>NZ_JACBXG010000055.1:0-494 GCF_020295325.1 Pseudomonas sp. Y24-6
GCCGGCAGCACCGCGACTATCACCAACGTCGGCACTCTGGTGATTGGAGCGAACGGGGCATACACCTTCACCCCAGCCGCCAACTACAACGGCAGCGTGCCAGTGGTCAGCTACACCGTCACTGACGGCTCCGGCAGCAATGTCACCTCGACCCTGAACATCAGCGTCACCCCGGTCGACGACAGCTTCACCGATGCCAGCGAAACGGTCTCCACCCTGGAAGACACTGCCGTGACCGGCAGCGTCCTCACGGGCAACTCGAGCGTCGACGGCGACGTGACCGTGGTCAACGTCACCATCGGTGCGGACACCTACACCGCCGGCAGCACCGCGACTATCACCAACGTCGGCACTCTGGTGATTGGAGCGAACGGGGCATACACCTTCACCCCAGCCGCCAATTACAACGGCACAGTTCCAGTGGTCAGCTACACCGTCACTGACGGCTCCGGCAGCAATGTCACCTCGACCCTGAACATCAGCGTCACCCCGGT
>NZ_JACBXG010000056.1:0-369 GCF_020295325.1 Pseudomonas sp. Y24-6
GACAGCTTCACCGATGCCAGCGAAACGGTCTCCACCCTTGAGGACACTGCCGTTACCGGCAGCGTTCTCACTGGCACCTCGAGCGTCGACGGCGACGTGACCTTGGTCAACTTCACCATCGGTGCGAACACCTACACCGCCGGCAGCACCGCGACTATCACCAACGTCGGCACTCTGGTCATTGCGGCCAATGGCGCCTACACCTTCACCCCAGCTGCCAACTACAACGGCCCGGTGCCAACAGTCAGCTACACCGTTACCGACGGTTCCGGTAGCAATGTCACTTCGACCCTGAATATCAGCGTCACTCCGGTTGATGACAGCTTCACCGATCTCGGCGAAACCGTGACCACCGCCGAAGATGCACCC
>NZ_JACBXG010000057.1:0-362 GCF_020295325.1 Pseudomonas sp. Y24-6
TCAGCCAGTTGCAGCGCAGATTTCTGGCTGTCGTGCCCGATACCGGCGAGGATCTTGCCGTCGAGCGGTTCCCCGGCCTGGGCGCGGCGCAGCACGATCTGGTAGTTGCGGTCGAAACGAGCCCGCATTGCCTTGTCGTCTTGCTTGGCCTTGGCCAGATCGAACTTCCCGGTCGCATTGGCAGCGATTCGCACCGCATCATGGCTGGCCGTGCCCATCAGGGCCTCCATCCACGCGTCAGCTGCCGAGGGCATGCCGTAAGCCTCAGGGCCTGGCGTGCACCAGCCAATGAACTGGCCGATGCTTGGCGCGAACGGTGAGCCGCTCTTGCGGCACTGCTCGATTCCGAAGCGGATGTGCTC
>NZ_JACBXG010000058.1:0-337 GCF_020295325.1 Pseudomonas sp. Y24-6
TGTTCCATGGCACCACGCAAAATTGGGTCGAGCTGGGATTGGCTACACCCGTCGTGCTGTGGGCTGGCTGGCCGTTTTATGTGCGTGGTGTGCGTTCGGTGATTCAGCGAAGTCCGAACATGTGGACGCTAATCGGCCTCGGCACGGCGGCGGCTTTCCTTTACAGCGTCGTGGCCACCCTGACCCCCGATGTATTCCCCAGCAACTTCATGATGGAGGGCCGCATCGGTGTGTACTTCGAAGCGGCGGCTGTGATCATCTCACTGACCCTTCTCGGCCAGATGCTTGAACTCAAGGCTCGCTCGCAAACCTCGGCTGCCATCAAGTCGCTGCTTGG
>NZ_JACBXG010000059.1:0-326 GCF_020295325.1 Pseudomonas sp. Y24-6
CAAGGCGAAAGCGCTGTAGATGAGTCGATGCTCACCGGCGAACCGATACCGATCATGAAGAGGGCCGGCGACGCGCTGATCGGCGCCACTCTCAACATCCACGGTAGTCTGGTGATGCAGGCGCAGAAGATAGGATCAGCGACCCTCCTCGCACAGATTGTGCAGATGGTTGTGCAGGCACAACGCTCAAAAGCGCCGATGCAACGGCTGGCAGATGTGATTGCTAGTTACTTCGTGATTGTGGTGATTGCTATCGCCGCGCTGACTCTACTCGGCTGGGGGCTTTGGGGGCCCGAGCCAAGTTGGGTGTTCGGACTGATCAACGC